>NZ_CADCWS010000107.1 GCF_902806475.1 Candidatus Frankia nodulisporulans | reverse complement strand
GCCGCGGCGACCTCGACGACCGCGATGAAGACCCAGACCCGCTGGTAGTGGGCGAGGTCAGGGACCCCGGACGGGCTCGCCATCAGCGCGACCGTCGCGCCGACGCCAAGGACGGTGCCGAGCTGGCGGGCCATGGCGAACACGGCGCTACCGGTGGCCCGGCGGGTGGCGGGCAGCGAGGCGGAGATCGCCGCGGCCAGGGTCGGGATGACCAGGCCGATGCCGGCGCCGCAGGTGATCTCGAACGGCAGGACCTCCCGCGGGAAGTCGGGGGTGGTGCCGATGCCGATCCGGTAGGCCAGCAGGGACGCGGCGATCGTGAGGCAGCCGGTCGCGCCGAGCACCCGGTAGCCGAACCGGGCGGCCAGCCGGGCGGCGGCGAACATCGCCACGATCGCCGAGACGATGCCAGCGGGGGCGAACTCGAGCCCGGCGGCGAGGACATCCTGGCGCCACAGATCGGTCAGCAGCAGCACGTTGCCGAGCAGCAGCGCCCCGAACCCGGTGAACAGCAGCACGGTGGCGCCGGTGGCGGCGCTGAACTGCCGGTCGCGGAACAGGTCGAGTTCGAGCACGGGCGCCCGGTGTCGGGTGCACTGCCAGAGGAACGCCGCGACCAGAGCCAGCCCACCGAGCAGCGCGCCCAGCGTGCGCGCCCCGGTCCAGCCCCAGCTCTCGGCCTCGACAAGGCCCAACGTCACCAGGGCGATGCCGGCGGTGAGCAGGGCGGTGCCGAACAGGTCGGGCCGCACGACCGCACCCGAGCCGGCCGGGGCCTCGGCGCGGGATTCGGTCAGGACCCGGCGTGCGATCAGCAGGGTCACGATCACGATCGGCACGTTGATCAGGAAGATCCAGCGCCAGCTCGCCCGGGTGAGCAGGGCGCCGACGGGGGTGCCGAACGCGGCGGCGACCGAGCCGGTGGCCGCCCAGGTGGCGACGGCGGCCGCCCGGCGCGCCGGGGGGAACTCGCCGAGCAGCAGGCCGAGCGAGGTGGGCAGCAGCGCGGCGGCGCCAACGCCCTGGGCGACCCGGGCCGCGATCAGCCAGTCCAGTGACGGTGCGGCGGCGCACAGCACCGAGGCCACGGCGAACAGCACCATCCCGCCGACGAACCAGCGCAGCCGCCCGTAGGCGTCGGCGAAGCGGCCGAACGGGATGGGCAGCGCGGCCAGAACGATCGTGTAGCCGTTGAGCACCCAGGACAGCGTGGCGGGATCGGTGTGGAACTCCCGCGCCAGATCACCGAACGCGACGTTGACGACGAACAGATCGAGGCTGGCGACGAACGTCGCCGCCGAGGTGACGAGCAGGACCCAGCGCAGGCGGGCATCCGCACGCATGAGCGACCTCTCCAGACGGTGAACGACACAGGACGACAGGCGGCAGTCGGTACGATGACGCTACCCGCAGATGGCCCAATCACGATACCAACATTTGAGTATCGTGACGCTACCAACGGTCGGTATGGTGACGCTACAATCGATGGCATGCTGCCGCGGACCTACGAGCAGGAGATCTGTTCCATCGCCGCGACCCTGGAGGTCCTGGGCGATCGGTGGACGCTGCTGATCGCACGCGATGCCTGCCTGGGCGTCACCCGGTTCGCCGATTTCCAGGCCCGCCTCGGCATCGCCCGCACGGTGCTCAGCGACCGGCTGGCCCGGCTGACCGAGGCCGGCGTCTTCGAGCGCCGCCGCTACAGCGAGCAGCCCGAACGCTTCGAGTACGTGCTCACCGAGCGCGGCCGCGACATCTGGCCGATCCTCAATTCCCTGATGACCTGGGGCGACCGGCACCTCAAGGGCGGCGAGGCCCCGTTCGTCATCCACCATCGCGGCTGCGGCGGCCACATCGACGACCGGCGCCGCTGCGAGACGTGCGGCCAGGAGGTCGGCGTCACCGAGGTGGTGCGCCTGCCCGGCCCCGGCGCCCGCCGCATCCAGCCCCAGCCGCCCGCGGAGTCGACAGCGGAGGCAGCGGAGGCAGCCGAGGCGGAGACTGCCGAGTCTCGGCAGGTTGTTGCATCCGGGCAGGCCGGATAATCCGCACGAACGCGGACGGTGCCGCAGTGGGATCGGTGTACCTGGACGGATCCGTGCGCGGCTGGCATGCTCTAGCCATGGGGTGTGGTCGCGTCGCGAGTCACGGCGTGCTGCCGCCCATTTTTATGGGGATCGGGTCCGGTCCCCGCTCAGCCGCTGACGTCGCGCGGCACAAGCCCAGGCCAGGCCCGGTCAGTCCCGGGTTGATCTCGCCTGGGCGGCGCCGGACCTCCGAACGAAAGGTCCCCCTTGTGGAGAACACCGCGGAGAACCTCGTCGACCGTTCCGACGCCGCGATCCCCGCACCCAGCGCGCCTGGTGACGTGGCACACGCCCGCGTGGTCAGCACCGCGCCGACGATCAGCAGCATCGCCGAGGGGCGCGGGCTCATCGACGACATCGACGCCCAGCTGCGCGCGCTGCTGACCAACCGCCGCGATCTGTCCAGCCAGATCCAGTCGCTGCGGCAGGTCGAGGGCGGCCCGCGGATCGAACATGCCCGGGAGAACAGGATCATCGCGTCCTGGGCGGACGAGCTGGGCCCCCGCGGCGTCGAGATCGCCCTGGCGGTCCTGACCCTCTGCCGCGGCGCCGCCAGCCAGTAACCGCTGTGCCGGCCAGGCGGGCCAGCCGGTTCACGCGGGCTGGCCGGCCGGGCCGGGCGGATGGGTCAGCCGGGCGGATGGGTCAGCCGGGCGGGGCGTGTTCGCCGGGTGGTCCGGGACGCGCATGGTTGGCCGGCTCTTGGCGTGGCCGCTGCTCCCCGCGGTCACCATTGCGGTCGCGGGGACGATCGCGGTTGCGGGGGCGCTCGGGCAGGTCCAGCTCGGTGAGCAGGCCGCGGAGTTCGGACCGCAGGAAGTCGCGGGTGGCCAGCTCACCGACGGTGATGCGCATCGCGGCGACCTCCCGGGCGAGGTACTCGGTGTCCTCTCGGGTGCGCACCGTCTGCTCCCGGTCCTGGGCGAGGTTGGCGCGGTCCCGGTCGTCCTGGCGGTTCTGCGCGAGCAGGATCAGCGGTGCCGCGTACGCCGCCTGCAGCGACAGCGCCAGGGTCAGGAAGATGAACGGGAACGAGTCGAACCGGATGCTCGACGGTGCGGCGATGTTGTAGGCGATCCACAGCACGATGACGATGCTCTGCACCACCAGGAACCGCGCGGTGCCGAGGAACCGGGCGATCCGTTCGGCGATCCGGCCGAACGCGTCCGCCTCGTAGGACGACGGCCGTACCCGAGCGCGCCGCGACGCCCGCGGCTGATCCAGACGCGGCCCCCGCCGCCGACGACGGATCACAACTGTGCCCCCGCCGAGACCTCGCCGACAGCGCCCGGATCGTCCCCGCCGGCCGCGGGTGGGGTTCCGGCGCCGGGCACCGTCCGTGCCTCGACCTCCTCCGCGTCCAGTTGGCGTTCCCGCCAGTCGGCCGGCAGCAGATGGTCGAGGACGTCGTCGACGGTCACCACCCCGACGAGCCGTCCGGCCCCGTCCAGCACCGGCGCCGCGACCAGGTTGTACGACGCGAGATGCCGGGTCACCTCCGCCAGCGGTGTATCCGGGCGCAGGGAGGCGATGTCCACCTCGATCACCCCGCCGACCAGCGTCGACGGCGGTTCCCGCAGCAGCCGCTGGAAGTGCGCCAGGCCGAGGTAGCGGCCCGTCGGCGTCTCGCACGGCGGGCGCACGACGTACACCTGCGCGGCCAGCGCCGGTGACAGCTCCGGTTCCCGGATGCGCGCGAGCGCCTCGGCGACCGTCGCGTTCGGCGGGAGCACCACGGGTTCGCTGGTCATGATGCCGCCGGCGCTGTCATCGGCGTAGAGCAGCAACCGGCGCACCCCGGCGGCCTCGTCCGGATCCATCAGGCGCAGCAGCCGTTCGGCGTCCTCGGCGGGTAGTTCGCCGAGCAGGTCGGCGGCGTCGTCGGGACCCATCGCCTCGAGCACGTCGGCGGCCCGTTCCTCGGCCAGTCCACCGAGCAGTTCGACCTGCTCGTCCTCGGGTAGTTCCTCGAGGACGTCGGCGAGGCGCTCGTCGTCCAGGGCCGCCGCGACCTCCGCCCGCCGCTTGTCCGACAGGTCGTGCAGCAGTCCGGCGAGGTCCGCCGGCCGCAGCTTCTCGAACGCGGCCAGCAGGTTCGCGGCCCCCTGCCCCTCCTCCGGCAGCGAGAAGCCACTCACGTCGTCCCACGACACCGTGCGGACCTCGCCCCGACGCCCGCGGCCCCGCCGCACCGCCACCTGTTCGAGGACCCAGTCACCGCCGCGCACCGGCTCGATCGCCGCGTCCACGACGGTGACCTCCTCCCCCTTGGCCTCCTGCCCGCCGCCGGCCTCCGCCTTCCCCGCCCGTTCGGACGACCCGGAGGCCCCGAACGTCGCGCGGGACGCGGACTCGCCCGGTCCCAGCAGCCGCACCCGCCGGTCGAGCAGTTCGGCGAGCACCCGCGTCTCGTTCGGTCGCTGCTCGAACCGCCGCCAGCTCAGCCGCGCCGACGACAGCACCACCGCGCCGGACTCCACCCCCGTCACCCGGCCGATCGGCACGAAGATCGGCCGGCGCTGCACCTCGACCGCCAGCCCCAGCACCCGCGGCGGCTCATGCCCCAGCCGCAACGCCACGATCACATCGTGGACGCGCCCGACCTGATCCCCGTTCGGATCGAGGACGAGCAGCCCCGCCAGCCGTCGACAGAAGACCCGAGACTGCGCCGGACGCGTCGGCATCCCCCTCACCACCTCCCACGCACGGACCGCACCCGCTGGACGGGACGGACGTGGCAGGGCGAATCTGGCCAGGTCGGTGCCACGGAGGTCGTCACGGCCGGAGGTTACCCGTCCCAGCACCCACCGCAACCCACCCATCCCGTCACACCGCCCCTTGTCACCACCACACCCCGCGGCCGACCCGGGGTCGGCATCCACCCGCCCGGGCCGTCGTGGCCGGCGAATCGGCCCCGAACCCGACCACGGCGCCCCCGCGCACCCCACCCACCCGCGGCTCCCGCGAAAGGGACACGGACCGTAGCCATGATGGGGGGCGGTACCGCGTCCCAGGAACGGACGCGGGACGCGGGGCGCGGAACGCCGCACGGGCGTCGCGCACTACGGAGAGTGGGGTCTGGAGATGCGGGTTGCCTTCCTCGGTCTGGGCACGATGGGGTATCCGATGGCGGGGCATCTGAGCCGGGCCGGGTTCGAGACGTCGGTGTTCAACCGGACGGCCGCGACGGCGCGGCGCTGGACGCGGGAGTTCACCGGCTCCGCGGCGCCGACACCGGCGGCGGCCGCGACGGGGGCGGACGTGGTGTGTCTGTGTGTGGGAGCGGATGACGACGTCCGGGAGGTGCTGGTTGGCCCGCAGGGGGCGCTGGCGGCGCTGACGGCCGGTGCGATCATCGTCGATCACACGACGACGTCCGCGCGGGTCGCCGTGGAGATCGCCGCGTTGGCGCGGGAGCGCGGGGTCGGGTTCGTCGACGCGCCGGTGTCCGGCGGGCAGGCCGGGGCGCAGGCGGGGCGACTGAGCGTGATGTGCGGGGGTGCGGCGGAGACCATCGAGCGGGTCCGTCCGGTGCTGGCCGCCTACGGAACGACGATCACCCGGATCGGCCCGGTCGGGACCGGGCAGCTCACGAAGATGGTGAACCAGATCCTGGTGGCGGGGGCGATCGAGGGCGCGGCGGAGGCGCTGAACTTCGCGATGGCCGCCGGCCTCGACCTGACGCGGGTGCTGCCGGCCGTCTCCGGTGGGGCGGCGAGCTCCTGGTATCTGGTCAACCGCGCCCCCACCATGATCCGCGATGAGTTCGACTTCGGTTTCGCCGTCGACTGGATGCGCAAGGACCTGCGCATCTGCCTGGACGAGGCGACCCGCCGGGGCATCCCGGTGCCGCTGACCACACTCACCGAGTCGGACCTCAGCGACGCCCACGACCGTGGCGACGGCCGCCTCGACGCCACCGCGATCATCCGCCTGCGCCGCCTCGCCACCGACCCCCAGGCCGACCCGGAGGTCGACCCGGAGGGCTAGCTCACCTCTGGTGGGCCCTCGACCGCTCCCGCCGTCCACGGACCGTCACCGCGACACCGCCAGGCACCCCACCCGGAACCGCTCAGAGGTACTGCTTGGACGGGTTGACCATCGCGCGGACGGTCTTACCGTCGTGGAACTCGCCGATCGCGGTCATCGCCCAGGTCGGAGCACCCCGGTCGCGTTGGACCCGGCACATGACCAGACCGGTGGCCGGCTTCGACTCGGACAGGTCGAAGCGGACGAGTTCCTGACCGGTGAGGTCGTTGTAGAGCCGGCAGTAGGCGTTGCGCACCTCGGTGAACGGCTGCCCCTGGAAGCTGTTCACGGTGAAGATGAGGGTGTTGACGCTCGGCGGCAGCGCGGCCAGGTCGACGATGATCGTCTCGTCGTCGCCGTCGCCCTGGCCGGTGAGGTTGTCACCGGAGTGGCGCACGGCGCCGCGGGCGCCCTTCTTGGACATGAACCAGACCTTGTCGACGTCCTTGCCCCGCTCGTCGAACAGGATGCAGGAGGCGTCCAGGTCGATGGAACGGCCGCGCTGGGCCGGGTCCCACCCCAGACCCATCCGCACCCGGGTCAGCGGTGCCTCGCCCGTCTTGACCAGCGAGACGCTCTGACCCTTGCGCAGCGATACCCGGCCCTTGTCCAGGTTGACCCGCCCACCAGGCTGCTGGCCCGCACCGCCAGCGGCGGGCGGACCGGCGGGAACCGGTGGCCCCCACTGCTGGCCGGGCGGCGGCCCGGACGGCGGCGCCCCGGGCGGACCCCACGGCTGACCGGCTCCCGGCGGCGGCCCGGGCGGCGGACCCCACTGCTGACCAGGCGGCTGCGGCGCGCCCCACTGCGGTGCGGCCGGCGGAAGCGGCGCCGGTGGCGGGCCCCACTGCTGACCACCGGGAGGCGCCCCGTACGGCGCCGCCGGCGGGACGGGCGGTGGCCCCCACTGCTGGCCTCCCACCGGCGGCTGCTCGGCGGTGCCGGGGTCGTCCACGGAGATACCGAAGTCGGTGGCGATGCCGGCCAGGCCCGAGGCGTAGCCCTGGCCGACGGCGCGGGCCTTCCAGGACCCGGCCCGGCGGTAGAGCTCGACGAGGATCAGGGCCGTCTCGGTGCCGAGGCCAGCCGGATCGAAACGGACCAGCTCAGCGCCACCACGCGCGTCCCGCACAGCGATGCCGAGGCCCCGGACACCGGCGAAGGTGAGCGGGCCGCTGCCGTCCAGGCTGCCGGTGACGACGACCTTGTCGATGTCGGCCGGGACGGCGGCCAGGCTGAACTCCAGCGCCGACGGCGGCACCAGCCGAACCCCGGGGCCGTTCGGCTGGTTGAAGAAGACGAAGTCGTCGTCCGAACGGACCTTGCCGGTGACCGTCACCAGGATCGCGGCGATGTCCAACGGGCTCGACGAGGCGATCTCGACCCGGACGTCCCCGGTCGGCAACGGCGCGTTGCCACCTTTCGTCAGAACCTGTCCCATTGCCCCTCCATGACCGGCCTCGTCAGGGTCGCGCACCCTGTCCAACGGCCCCACCGCGGCGGACGGTTCCCGCCCCGAATACCGCGCGTGTCCTGTCCCGACCCTACGATCGGTGCATGGCATGGGCGGAACCGGTCCGATGAGCGACAACACGCTGGGCACCCGGATCGAACGGCACGTCGCCGGGGTGTTCGGCCCCGACACCGGCCGGGCCGCCGTGACGTTCCTCGGTACCGAGCAGATCGAGATCCTGCGCTACGGCCCCGACCGCACCGGCATCGTGCGTTATCTGACCCTCGGCATGTCCCGCGAGCCGATGACGGCGGCCGCGGCGACGGTGCGCGATCCGGCCGGTCCGCGCGCGGAGCTGGTGCTGTCGCTGCGCGGTCTGCATGACAGCGTGCTGCGCCGGCTCGCGGTGCTCGCGGCGATTCCCGTGGTGGAGAGCCGTCCGATCGCCCCCGGCGCTGCCCTCGACCTCGGCGAACCGCTCTGGGACGGGGCCCCGTTCACCGCCGTCCTGGTCGCCGAACCCGGCGGTCTCATCCCCGATCTGCCCGCCGCGGCACAGCCGTCCGCGGCCATCGACGAGTTCTCGATCTCCGACCTGCTGGCCAGCCCTGACGCGGCCATCGGTTTCGACCCCGGCAGCGGCGGCGGCTCCGCCTCCGATCCGGGACCCGCGCCGGTCCGGTTCCTGCCACTGCTGCCGATGACGACGAACGAGGCCGCCTACAAACGCGTCCATGGCCCGGACGCCCTGCATCAGCGCTGGCTGGCCGCCGGCACCGATCTGCGTGATCCCGCCCGCCGCGAGGTCTCCCTGAGCTGACCCGCCGCCCGCCGGGCCCGTCCGCGACCGGGACAAGGGCGACGTAAGGCAACAGAAAGCAAAGAACAGCCGAAGAACAACGCGTCCGGACGATGCGGTCCGCGTACGGGCCCGATCTGCGGCTACGCTCCCGAAGCTGTGAGCCGTGATCGAGGTGACGCCGTCTCCCCCGCCCGCGCCCAGTCGGCCCAGGGTGCCGGCGCGCGACCCCACCGGCGGTCGCTGCTGCTCGGTGGGCTGGGCCTCGGTGGTGCGGCGCTCGGCGGGATCGGCCTCGCCGCCTGTAGCACCTCGAACGGTACGACTCCGTCCCCGGTGCCGACCCTGCGCGCGCCGACGCCCGTGCCGGGGGTGTCCGACGGCGTGTTCGGGCTCGGCGTGGCCAGCGGCGATCCGCTGCCGGACGGGGTGATCCTGTGGACGCGGCTCGCCCCGAAGCCGACGCAGGGCGGTGGTATGCCGTCCCGGGACGTCCCCGTCGACTGGCAGATCGCGACCGACGAGCGGTTCGTCTCGGTGGTCCGCGCCGGCACCCAGACGGCGCAGGCGGCGTTCGCGCACTCGGTGCACGTCGACGTCCGCGGGCTGGAGCCGGGACGCGACTACTACTACCGTTTCCGCGCCGGGACGGTGCTGAGCCCGGTGGGTCGCACCCGCACGGCCGCGGCGCCGGCGCCCGGTGGGGCGGCGGCGGCCAGCGGGTCGCTGAGCTTCGCGCTGGTGTCCTGCCAGGACTTCCAGAACGGCTACTGGCCGGCGTTCGACGCGATCGCCACCGACCATCCGGACCTGGTCGTGCACGTCGGCGACTACATCTACGAGTACGACCCGGACAGCCGTTTCCCCGACCGGCTCCACACCACACCGCAGACCCTCGGCCTCGACCAGCTGCAGACCCTCTCCGACTACCGCAACCGGTACGGCCAGTACAAGGCCGACCCGGCGTTGCAGGCCGCCCACCACGCGGCCCCGTGGGTGGTGACCTGGGACGACCACGAGGTCGAGAACAACTACGCGGGCCTCGTCGACGAGCCCGGTGACACCGGTGCCAGGCATCAGGACCCGGCCCGGTTCGCCCGCCAGCGCGCCGCCGCCTACCAGGCCTACTACGAGCACATGCCGATCCGCGCCGAGCTCAACCCCGGCTCCCCCGACCTGCGGATCTACCGCCGGCTCACGTTCGGCAGCCTGGCCACGTTCAACGTGATGGACACCCGCCAGTACCGCACCCGCACCCCCGGCGACTATCCCTCGGCGATCGGCCCGGCCGAACTGGGCCGCACCGACTTCGACGGGACGATGGCCGGCGCCGACCAGGAGCGCTGGCTGCGCGCGGGTCTGGACGCCTCACGCACCCGGTGGAACCTCATCGCCCAGCAGACGATGATGGCCCAGCTCGACGGCCAGCTCCCCACCGGCGGCACGGAACTGCTCACCAACCTCGACCAGAACGACGGCTACCGGCCGTACCGGCAGCGCCTGCTGGCCGGGGTGCGCGACAGCAGGGTGTCCAACCCGGTCGTGCTCTCGGGTGACCTGCACTGCGCGTGGGTGAACGACCTGCGGGTCGACTTCGACCGGCCGGACACCCCGGCGGTCGCCACCGAGTTCGTCTGCACGTCGATCAGCTCGGCGTTCTTCCTGATCAGCGACGATTTCGTGCGGGAGAACAACGCCCGGTTCAACCCGCATGTGCGCTACTTCCGCGGTGACCGACGCGGTTACACCCGGTTCCAGCTCACCCCGACGCAGTGCCGCGCCGACCAGCGCGTCGTCGCCGACTCCGACCGCCCGGACTCCCCCGTCACCACCGACGCCACCTGGATCGTCGAGGACGGCCACCGCACCGCCCACTCCGCCTGACCCACCCACCCCTGCGCCGCCACCAGACGAATACTCTTGGTCACGCTAGGCTTGCGGACTGTTGCGACAGTCAAACTCCGGGAGCCGCGCGTGACGATCGTCGAGGAGCCGCCGAACCCTTCGGGCCCGGTCATTCGATCCACCTCGGAGCCGGACCTCGTGGCCCACCGCCGGCCACGGTCGAACCTGCTCGGCTACCTGCGCACGACGTCCCACAAGGACATCGCGGTCATGTACTTCGTGACCTCGATGGGATTCTTCCTGTTCGCCGGGATGCTCGCCGTCATGATGCGCTCGGAGCTCGCCCGGCCAGGGTTGCAGTTCTTCTCCAACGAGCAGTACAACCAGCTGTTCACGATCCACGGCACGGTCATGCTGCTGCTGTTCGCGACACCGCTGGCCTTCGCGTTCGCGAACCTGCTGGTACCCCTGCAGATCGGCGCGCCGGATGTGGCTTTTCCCCGCCTGAACGCCCTGTCGTACTGGCTTTTCCTGTTCGGTGGACTCGTCGTCATCTCGGGGTTTCTCACCCCGGACGGCGCCGCCGACTTCGGCTGGTTCGCCTACGCACCGCTCAACGGCAAGGTCTACTCCCCGCTGCCCGGTGGCGATCTGTGGATTCTCGGCCTGGTCGTCTCGGGCCTGGGCACCATCCTCGGCGGCGTCAACATGATCACCACCATCCTGTGCCTGCGGGCGCCGGGTATGACGATGTTCCGGCTGTCGATGTTCTGCTGGACGTTCCTGGTCACGTCCATCCTGGTGCTGGTCGCGTTCCCGGTGCTGGCCGCGCAACTGCTCTCACTCGAGGCCGACCGCCGGTTCAACGCGCACGTGTTCGACGCCGGCAACGGCGGCGCCATACTCTGGCAGCATCTGTTCTGGTTCTTCGGGCATCCCGAGGTCTACATCATCGCCCTGCCGTTCTTCGGGATCATCAGCGAGATCCTGCCGGTGTTCTCCCGCAAGCCGCTGTTCGGCTACAAGGGGCTGGTGTTCGCCACCGTCGGCATCGGCGCGCTGTCGGTGGCCGTGTGGGCGCACCACATGTTCGTCACCGGCGCGGTGCTGCTGCCCTTCTTCGCGTTCCTGTCCTTCCTCATCGCGGTGCCCACCGGGATCAAGTTCTTCAACTGGGTCGGCACGCTGTGGCGTGGACAGCTCACCTTCGAGACACCGATGCTGTTCGCCCTCGGCTTCCTCGTCACGTTCCTGTTCGGCGGGCTGACCGGTGTGCTGCTGGCCAGCCCACCGATCGACTTCCATGTCAGCGACAGCTACTTCGTCGTCGCCCACTTCCACTATGTCGTGTTCGGCACCGTTGTGTTCGCCGCGTTCGGCGGCACCTACTTCTGGTTCCCCAAGGCCACCGGTCGCATGATGGACGACCGTCTCGGAAAGGTCCATTTCTGGACGGTCTTCTTCGGCTTCCACAGCACGTTCCTGGTGCAGCACTGGCTGGGCCTGCGCGGTATGCCCCGCCGGTATGCCGACTACGGACCATCGGACGGATTCACCACTCTGAACACCCTGTCGACCGCCGGGTCGTTCCTGCTCGCCCTCTCCACACTGCCGTTCCTGTACAACCTGTGGCATTCCTACCGCCGCGGCCCGCTGGCGGCCGTCGACGATCCCTGGGGCTTCGGCAACTCGCTGGAGTGGGCCACCTCCTGCCCGCCGCCCCGGCACAACTTCACCGTGCTCCCGCGAATCCGCTCCGAACGTCCCGCCTTCGACGTCCACCACCCCCAGGTCGCCGGCTCCATCGACTACCACGCCACCCCGGAGTTCACCCCCACCGGCACCCGTGACGACGCTGGCGCTGGACGGGACGAGCAGGCGCAACGCGCGCGGACGGACCACGATTCGGGCGGGTAGCGGGGCCAGCGGGTCGCCGTCGGCGTAGACGTCGAACGGCCGGTCGGCGCTGATACGCACCTCACGGCCACGCAGCACCTCGACGTGGCGGGTGTGCACGTGCCGTCCGGTGAAGACCCGGGGGAACAGGGCGAGAAAGGTGCGTTTCGGCGCGTCGGCGACGAGCACCACCTCGACGAGGCCGTCGGTGAGGTCGGCGTCCGGGGCGAACCGCATCCCGCCGCCGTAGTAGGCCGAGTTCGCCGCCGCCACCGTGTATCCATACAGCTCACGGGGCGCCGCGTCGTCCACGGTGACGGTGAACCGCACCGGCCGCCAGGCGGCGAGCGCCCGCAGCGTCGCATAGGTGTAGACGTTGCGTCCGCGCAGCAGCCGGACCCGGTTGGCGATCACCTGGACGTCGGAGTCGTAGCCGACGCTGGCGATACCCAGATACGGTCGCCCGTCCACCTCGGGCAGATCGACACGCAGCTCACACGCCCGCGCGAGGCTCGCCGCCACCCGGAGCGGATCATCTGGCAGCCCCAGCCCCCGGACGAAGTCGTTGCCCCGACCGCCCGGCAGGACGGCCAGCACCCCACCCAGGCGGGCCACCGCGCCCGCGACCGCCCCGGCCAGGCCGTCCCCGCCGAGCGCGACCACCACGCGTCCCGCCGCTGTCGCCCCCGCCGCCAGTTCGCCGGCGTGCGCCAGATCCCGCGTCGGCGCGACCCGCACATCCGGCGCCCACCGGGCGAGTTCGGCGCACACCGGCGCCAGCAGCCGCAGCGCCCGGCCCCGCCCCGCACTCGGATTGACGACGACGGTCAACCGCCCACGATCCACCACCGCGCCAGCTTTCCACACCGCCGCACCGCCGACCGCCGCACCGCCGCACCGCCGCCGCGGTGAGGGCGGGACGCCCGATCCGACCGGCGGGGCCCGGTGGGTCGGCGGCGACAG
>NZ_CADCWS010000106.1 GCF_902806475.1 Candidatus Frankia nodulisporulans | reverse complement strand
ACGTTGACAGTGCCGCGCGGCGGCCGACGGGCCGCTTCCATCGCCAGCAGCTCGGCCGCAGCCCGGTCCTGAGCACGGGCAACCTGGCGGCGGACCGACGCAACGGCCAACTGCGCGCTGGCCGTGGAAATCTGCGCGGCGACCCACTGCGCGTCGCCCGGAGACAGTTCCGGCCGAGTGACCCTGCCCAACGTCCACCACAAGGATTTGGCGGCGATGCTGACCGACGCGCCGATGCAGGCCATGGCCAGGCCACCAGACCGGTAGCCCTCCACACCGATTGCAGTCACGGTCACCGCGAGCAGCGCCCAACCGACCCGGTCGACCACCGTCCGCCGGTCCGGGCGGAACCGGACCATGAACGCCATCCCCAACGCCGCGCACCAGGCAAGGTCGAACACCCCGCCGGCGAGATACGCCGCCGGCGTCCCCTTCAGCAGGTGGGCGATGGACACGGTCGACCAGGTGATGCTCACCAACGTCAGGGCCAGAACCAGGCCGACGACCCCGCGGACCGCCAGGGCATCCCAGTCCCTGGGGAGCACCGGCACCGCCACCCGCCGGGTCCGCGTCACCGGGACAGTCACCCCGTCGACGGTGTGACTGTCGGGATACTTCTCCGTTTCAATCCGGTACCTCACGCCGCACCACCTGTTCGGTGTTGGGCGAGGCCGGTCAGTGCCTGGTGCAGGTCCCGTTTTGCCTGCCCGGTAAGCGCTGTCACGGTGTACTCGGCAAGCCCGGTAATCAGCGCGGTGGTGGCAATCGACTGGCCTTCCACATAGCGCAGCTCGATGATCTGCCGGTGCCATGGAGACAGCGTGGCCAGCGCCGTGGCTAGCCGCACCGACAGCGTGGGCGGCGGGGCAGCGTCGGGGTCAGGCAGCGCCGCGGTGAACGTCACCCAAGTGAGCGGCTCGTCGTGCTGCCAGCCGTTCTGGAAGTGGCGGTTCACTATCCGGGTCAGGACATGCGCGAACAGCCAGTGGCGGAACAGCGCGCCGGAGAACACCCCGTCGTGGAGTAATTCCAGGGCGGAGGCGAACACCTCCTGAACGAGGTCGTCGACGTCGGCCGGGTCGACTCCCCGGCGCCGCAGGTGTGCGCCGGTCATCTGCTGGTAACGCTGGTACAGCTCCGCGAACGCCACCGCGTCACCCGCGGCAGCCCAGACGGCGAGCGTCTCGTCAGCGGTGTCCTCGGCGGAGGTGATGGTCTCCCCCGGCCGGCGTACGGCCGGGACGGGCTGGGCCAGGCCGTGGTGGCCGGGAGGGTCGTCGTCAGGCGAACCAGGAGCAGCCAGCAGTCCAGGACGGGTCATCGCACAGTCCTTCCGCCACCATCACCAGGGGATGTGAACTCGTCGTCAAAGGCGCCACAGACCGCAAGGGTCCGCATCCCGGCCGACCTGCCATGCCCAGGAATCCCGCCGAACAGCAGACCGGTGCTGACCGACCACCCGGCGGTCTCCGCCGTGCCGCTCCTGCTGGACGCGTCGCTGGAAGAGGACAGAGCAACGATCTCGGCATCGAGCGCGGCGAGATCACCGGCGACCTCCGGCCAGTCCGCGACGATCCGACGCAGCTCAGCCTCGATCAAGGGCCACTCGGCCTCGGTCCTTCGCAGCTCCCGTGGGGTTGGCTCACGATCCTCGCCAAGCCCGGGGATAGCCTTGATCTGCATCCATGTCTCCTCGTTGGGGCGGCGGGTACATCGGCCCCGGCGGGGCTACCCCCCGCCGGCGCCACCCGTCTAGGGACGTCTACACGACCGACCGTACAGCCATCCCTAGACGCTTGTCTAGTGCTCTCTTGACGCTGGCCTTTATGCTGGGACGGTGGGTAACCAAGAAGCGAAGATCTACCAGGCCCCGCTTGGGAAACTCCGAACCGCCCATCTGGCCGTTGTGGCTGAGATCGAAGCCGAGCCAGATCCCGAAGTGGCCTTTCGCCGAGCAACCGCCTTGCGCGAAGACACTGACGTGATGGTCAGCGAGGCAGCTACCTTGCGCGCTCGCATGGCCTTCCGTGTATGGCGGTCAGAGCCCATGTCGCTTAGCCAGCTCGCGGCGCGACTTGGAACATCCAAGGCTCGCGCCGATCAGTTGATACGCATCGCCAAGGCCTATAAGGAGTGAAAGATGCGGCTGCCAGCACGTTCGATATTCGCACAGGAAATCCCTCCGGACCATGCTCTTTCTTCTTTTAACTTCGACTCCTCAATAAGACCAGAAATACAGCAGTGTGGACAGGGCTAGAAACCTAGAAACTTACCCACCTCGAAACCCGGCTCAAAACTCGAATGGCACCAAATTAGTTGAGATAGGGGGATCATGGGTCGACCACGCAGAGGCGAGCTAAGCCCGCGCCTTGCCAAATACAGACAAGCGGCGAACCTGACTCAGCAGGAGGTAGCTGATCGCATAGGAACGACCGCCGAGATGGTCGGGCGACATGAGCGCGGCATCGCACTGCCGATAAAGTTCTACCGTCTAAAGTACTGCGAACTTTTCGCCGCCACTGAGGACCAGCTCGGGCTACGAGCGTCCACGGAGGCACCTGATAGCCGAGCATCTTCAGGACCTTCGGTAACCGCAGTACAAACTACTGTGCGCGATAGTGACAACGAAAGCACTCTTGATATTTTTAGGCGGATCCATAAATTTAGTGGAACGCCTTTCAATGGAGAAATCGTTCACGCACTTGACAGCGCTATAGTGGACACGGTTCGAACCTACGAGGGCGCAGAAAAGGAGTTCCTAGCCCGTTCGCTCATTAAGCAGCGTCGATGGCTTGACGGCTTGATCGATGATTGTCGACACCCAACTCAACGACGATCTATCTATCGCCTTGCAGGTCAGACCTCCGGAATCCTTGGCTACATCGCCGTTAATCGTGGCGAATTTTCTATCGCCCGCGCTTACTGTTCGGAAGCATTCCATCTTGGAGATTTTGGCGAATCACCGGAACTTCAGGCTTGGGCACGAGGAACACACAGCTTTTGCGAATACTACGCAGGCGACTTTATTTCGGCCCGAGACCTGGCTCGATCTGGCCTTAAGCTATCGGCCGGCGGCGCTCAGAGCGTCCGTCTCGCAGTCAATGGCGAGGCTCGGGCACTCGGAAAGCTGGGCGATGTGGAGGGCGTCCACAGGGCGGTTGAGGCAGCTTACCGGCAGCTCGAAAGGCACCCAGTCGTGCAGGGCGTTTCCTCTCCCGTCTCGTTCGACGGATATTGCCTGTCGCGGACGGCAAGCAATGCTGTGACTGCCTACGTGCCACTTGGTCTGCCTGACTACGTCCAAGAGCACGCTGACATAGCGATGCCGGAGTTCGAGTCATCAGAATCACGATGGAGCCAGTCACTTCTAAGGTTGGACTTAGCGAACTCGCTTATCAACTCGGGCAGACCAGACTTGGACAGAGCTTGCAGTTTGGTGAGAGAGGCCCTCGAGATTTCGCAAGACCGACCAATCACCTCCGTTTTGCAGCGAAGCAGAGAGTTTCTGGCATCTACAAGAAGGTGGACAGACTCACAATCCATCGTCAACATTCGACACGCCGTAAAGGCGGCCGAAATCTCGGCGAACCCCAGAGGAATTGCGTGAACTCGGAGCAGGACGTTGTTGAGGCCGACTGGGATCGATTCGCATCCTTGGATCGACTAATCAATCACTGGCAGCAGCCTGGGTGGCAGCATGGAAAACGAGCGTACTATTGGTATCTTACTTTTGGTGACAGCCCTTCCCTCCGAAAACTCGCCATGGACTGTCAAACGGAGATTGCCGCGCCATATCTTGATCCGATTAATCTGGACGAACTTCACATGACCTTGGACCGAATAGGATTTGAAGCAGACTTGAATGACAATGATATTTGCTCGATCGAGTCCGCCGCAGAATCGGCATGTAAATCTATCGAATCATTCACGCTCGCCGCTGGCCCGCTAGCCGGTTCGTCCGGGGCCATTCGGTTCAGCACTACACCCTGGGAGCCAATTCTCCGGGTTCGTGAGGCTCTACGCCAAGCAATAGCCGCTAAGGTGCCTCGTGTCGAGTTCGAGACGGGCACGTTCAACCCACATATTGGAATTGCGTACTGCAATTCGGACATACCGGCGGAGCCGGTGATTCAAGCTGTCCGTCCCATGAGGAAGATGCCTAAGGCGACGGTATCGGTGGAGCGGGTTTCATTGGTCCTCCTAGAGAGACGCGAATGTTCGTGGCGATGGACCACCCGGCGATCATTCCCACTCGCGCAATCCCGCTCTAACCAACAGTCAACCCGGCCGCCTACGGCGACTCATTGAGCAAGCCGTGGCTGTCAACGCTGTCACCGCTGCGTCACCACCCCTGGTGACACGTCTTCATGACCTCTGACCTACTGAAACGCGCGCTGGAAGGCCGTTTGTCACCGTGTCACCGCGATTCGAGGGTTCTCCGGCGCGGGCCTGGTTGACAGCGGCCAGCGCCGCCGCGAGCAGCGTGTCGGGATGGGAGATGGCCCCCGCCCCAAGGCCGGCCGGGCGTGGCGGCTCCAGCGGGTGCTGGGACCGGAGTCCCGGAGCGGGTCTGACACAACCCCAAGAGACGGGGGCCATCTCGCCTACCAGACCGGCTGTCACTGGCAGCGAGGCGGCAGTCCGGCAGCACGGCTCGCGAACGAATCTGCGAACGATACTGCTTGGGACGCGCCGCGAAGCGACGGAAAACACCACGACCGGCGGGACACGCTGCCCGTGCCAGCAAAGGGGGATTCCGGCCACGAAACACGACTGAGAACACGGTCGCGCAGTTTGCCCTGGTGAGGCGGGGTGCCTCCCCGTCTCACTATTGTTGGGTTGTACCAACAACGCCATTGATACACAATGGGTCACGCAGGTGTCAAGGCTTGTTAGCCTGTGGGTACAACCTCGCAGGTCGAGGGCAGGCGAAGGGGCAATGGCGATCTTCAATCCGGCGGACCCGCGCCCGCTCTACCACCAACTTGCCGCGCAACTCCGCGAGCAGATCCGCTCCGGTGGCCTCGCTCCAGGCGCCCGCGTCCCCACGGAGGCAGAGCTTGCCGAGCGACATTCGACCAGCCGTAACACGGTTCGGTTGGCGTTGAACCTATTGCGCACCGAGGGCTTGCTGATCTCCCAGCGGGGGCTTGGGAGCTTCGTCCGACCAGAGCCACCGATGAAGTACTACGCATCGCTCACCGGCTCCCGTCGCAAGCGGCTCGAAGCCGACCGGCGGAGAGACACCTTCGCCCAGCAGATCGAGGCGCAAGGGAAGGTGCCGAGACAGGTCAGCACGACGGAAGTCGTCCCAGCCGGCGCCGAAATTGCGCCCCACCTTGCCTTGCGGCCAGATCAGTCGGTCGGAGTTCGTAGGCGGGTGATGTACGCGAACGACGAGCCGCTACAGCTCGGAGACAGCTACTACCCTCTCGACATCGTCGATGGAAGCAAGATCATGGATCCCGCGGATGTTGTCGAGGGAACAGACCAGGTCCTCGAAGACCTCGGCCACATTCCGACCCGGTACGAGGACGAAATCACCTGGCGCATGCCAACTGCCGAGGAATCCGCCAAGCTGCGCCTAGCCCCTGGGGTCCCTGCGGGTCGGCTGGCCCGGACCAGCTTCGATCAGCATGACCGGCCAATCGAGGTCTACGTTGTGATCCTTCCCGGCGATCGCCACGTCTTGCTCTACGACGTCAGCGCCGAATGATTATTGGTCCACTCGCTGCCCGCGACGGCTGATCCCGCTCAAGGTGGATCTTCCCAGTCGGTGGCATGTAAGGAGAGGTCTTGCTCTTGATGCCGCATGCCGGCTCTCTTACCGACTGGCCATGCGGGACTACTTGGCCCACCGACACGGGGGGTTCTCGGACCATCATCGGCGGAGGTACTGCGGCCTGACGCAAACAGCAACAGGCTGGCCCATATGGCTGCCTCAACCTCGCGCACTGAGCTTCCCGGACCCGGACCCCCTCGCGACTGCCGCCTACGCACAACTCCAAGCCGTTGACGTGCCCGCGTTGACCGTTGACCAGCAGATCGCCTACGCCACGGCCCTGGCTCTACTCGCAGTGCGGGGCGAATTGGGATCCATAGGGCGGGACATCGACCTGATCGACCGCAAGCTTGCCGACAGCGAAGACGTGAACGGGATCATCTCGGCGCTGGTAGATCTAAACACTGATCTTAAGCGGGCATTGGACGGCATCGAAAGCAGTGTTGCAGGCGTGAACTCATCGATTGATGATCTCGCGCCCTCACAGCGCCTGCCACCTCCCGGAAGCGGCGGATTCCGGCGCCGGTAGCGCTGTGTCAACTTTCCGTACTTGTTCAAGGGCAGCCCAGCGGGCGCCTGGCTGTCACCGCCGTCACCGCCGTGTCACCGGGGCTGGTGACGGGTTCGCACCGACTCTGACCTGCGGAAACGCTCACCGGAAGGCCGTTTGTCACCGTGTCACCGGGGTTCGGGGATTCCCCAGCGTGGAGTCAGCCCGGTCGACGGCTGCGAGCAGCGCGTCCGGGTAGGAGATGGCCCCCGCCCCCACAGCGCCAGCCGAGCTGATCCTGGCGGTGCCGGTGGCCGCTGGGACCGGAGCTCCCGAGCGGGTCTGGCAGACCTCGAGGAGGCGGGGGCCATCTCCTCGACGGGCCGAGAGCGAGAGCGCGTCCACAGATGCGCTTGCCTGCCCCTCAGCTGACCATGGTCTGGGCGGTCCCTGGGGGCGGAGTTCGGGCCGAAATCGAGCCTGCGTGGACATAGCGTGGATTCGCTTGCCCCCGCCAGGTGCATGACACCCTAAACACGCAGGTAGGCAGCATGATCCGCCCACAATGGCCAAGATCACCCAGATCTACGAGGGCACCAACCAGATCCAGCGCGTCGTCATGTCCCGCCAGCTCCTGCGCGGCTGACCGGACCGGTCGCACGGTGGCCGGTCGCGGACGCACCGACGGCGACGGACTGTCGCTAGTTGATGCAGGCCGCGGCCGCGGTGGTGGTGGTGGTGGTGGGGACCGCGGTGGGGGTGGCCGAGCTGGTCGGGTTCGGGGCGGTCGGGCTTGAGGCGGTGCCGCCGGTGCGCGCGGCTGACCTGGGGCTCGCGGTGACGGTGGGTGTCACCGCGGTAAACTGGGTGGCCTGGTCGGCTCCGGGGATGGCGGTTCCGGCGACGACGACCGGGGCGGTGGCCGCCGCGGTCGCCTGGCTGGCCCCCGCGTCCGAGGTGGTGGCCGTGGCGCTGGGGGCGCTGGATACGTCCGTACCGGCGGCCGGTGCCGGGCTGCCCGCAGGGGTCGGGCTCGGGGTTGTTGTCGTCTCGGCCGCCGCGGCGTCGCCCATCTGCTCGGCGAAGAAGGCGCGGACGGCGTTCGGGTCGTAGTAGAAGTAGAACGCCGGGGACGAGACCTCGCCGGTGATCGGGATGGTCGCGAAGCTCACCGAGCCGGTGCTCATGCCGCGCAGACGCTCGGCGAGCAGCCGCAGGTCCGTGATGCTGGTGCCCCCGTCGAGCACGGCGGCGTCGGTCAGCGCGTTCAGGAAGGACGTCAGCTTCCCGGGGCTCAGCAGTACGTCGGACGACGCCACCGTGCGGAACACCGCGGCCATGAACGCCTGCTGGCGGTGGATGCGGGACAGGTCGCCGTCCAGGAAGCCATGGCGTTGCCGGACGAACGCGAGCGCCTGCTCGCCGATCAGGTGGTTGGTGCCGGCGACGCCGGCGAAGCCGGAACTCGGGTCGTTCAGGTTCGTCGAGCGCACCCGGCGGCCGTTGTCCAGGGTGAGCGGCTCGACGTAGGGCGAGGCGACCAGGCAGACGTCGACCCCGCCGATCGCGGTGGTCATCCGCTGGAAGCCGCCGAAGTCGATCTCGGCGTAGTGGTCGATGCGGATGCCGGTGAGCTGTTCGAGGGTGGCCACCAGCAGGGCCGGGCCGCCGCTGTTGAAGGCGCTGTTGACCCGGTCGCGGCGGGCGCGGTGAGCGTCGCCGTCGGCGTCGGTGTACGACGGGATCGGCACGTACAGGTCCCGGGGGATGGACACGATCGAGGTGGTGCCGTCGGAGTCCAGGTGCGCGATCATCATCGTGTCGGAGCGGGCGCCGCCGACCTTCGCGGCATCGCTGCCGGTGCGCACGTCCGAGCCGACCAGCAGCCAGTTCTCGGTGCCCACCGGCACCGACGGCGGCCGGGTGACATCGGCGTGCGGCAGTGCGATGTCGGCCCGGTCGATCCGGCGGTCGTAAGCGACGATGATCACCCAGCCGGCGACCGACGTGACCAGGATGACGAAGCTCACCAGCCCGGCGACCCCCAGCAGCAGTCGCGACCGCAGCCGTCGGCGTACCGGTGTGACCGGCGGCTCGTCGGGGGTGCCGGCCTTGGCCATGGTCACCATCGACAGCCCGCCGGCGGGCAGCGCCTCCTCGGGCAGCGTCCCGAACGTCGCCACGGCCCCCGCCCGCCTCGGCAGCTCCGCCGTCGGCACCTCGACCCGCCCGGCTCCCGCGGCGCTGCCACGCGAGATCGGCGTGGTCTCCGGGGCGGGCAGGACGGGTTCGGGGCCACCCGTGCCGGCCGCGTCGATCACTTCGAGGTCGGTCGGGGCGGGACCGGAGCCGGCGGGATCGTCCACGCCACCGTCGGACCCGACGTGATCCGCTGCCCCGGTGCGCTGCCCGGTGACCGCCTGCTGTCCGGGAGCGCCCCGCCGCGGGGGATGCCCCACGCTCATCGCGCGTCGGCGAATATCGGACGAAACAGACAAAACGGCGCACGGGTAATGCGGTGAGGCGACGCGATTACGTTCACCCGTCGCCTCTTCCACCCGATGGCCCTGATTAGCCCGTTAGATCTACCACCATAGGCAGCAGGACCGACCGGGTCGCGCACCAGCCGGCAGTTTGTGACAACTACCGCGATGAACAACCGAAATGTGCACTGGTGGCCGCGTCTCGACCACGGGAACACCATCCGCCGAGTCCGGATCGACGCCAGCCCCGCACGCTGCGCCACACTCCCCCCGCGCCAGCCCCCTCCCGACCGCGGACGCCAAGCCTCAGCGCCGAACGCCGAACGCGAAACGCCGACCGCCGGCCGCGAAGGAGCGCCGGGTAAGAAGCTCCAGGTCAGAAGCGTCGGATCAGGAGGCCAGCCGGGCGTCGAACGACGCCCGGCTCTCGGCGACGCCGACCGGAAGAGCTCGCGGATAGTCGCGCAAAGTAATGGTGTATCGCCAGAGCGTTTCCGCTTTGATCATGCCGCTGCGCACCGACGCCTTGAGGAGATGCCAGGTGGTGATCGCGGTGATGCCGCTGCGGGCGGCCAGGCGGGTGGCTGCCCGGTCGTCCGTGACGAACAGGCCTTTCACACGCCGCCGCGTCATGATGGCGAGCGTCTCGGCTTCACCGAGATGGTGATGCCGGCTGTCACCGGGGCCGGCCAGGCCGTCGCGCATGATCATCGCATCCTGCAGCTCCGCGGCGTCAGGTAACCATGGGGCCCCGAAGATGCGCCGTGCGCTGCCGAGCACATCGAGTCCAGGCACCCGCGCGGAGCGGCGACATTCCGATTCGACGGTGGCGCACCAGCGGCCGTTGCCCTTGACGAGCCGTTCCAGCAGGTCCATCCGGTTGATGATCGCGAAATTGATGAGCACGGTGTTGTCGGGAAACAGCAGGACGGTCACGATTCAGTGGCCCAGCACCTCGACCAGATCATCGACGTTCACCTCGGGCACCGAGGGTGTGTCCACCTCGACCTCGTCCGGATCGACACCCAGCATCCAGGCAAGCGTCTCCTTACCGAGCGCGCCGGTGGCGATTCTCGCCAGATGCGCCTCGGTGAGCTCGAGGGGAAAGCGGCGGCGGGCGGCGGCCTGCATCCGCGTCGTGATCTCGTCATCGCCGGTGCGGGACGCCCAGTGCCGCCGCAACAGTCGCTGCGTCGTCTGCCCGACCCATTCGTCGACCACGGCGGGCAACTCGCCGCACACCGCGTTCAACCGGCGGGCCAGCGCGTCGATGGACACCCCGCGCCGCCAGACCAGATCGGCGAGGCCGGCGGAATCCAGACTGACCCATTCGACGGCCCCGAGCAGATCCCGTGGCAGCAGCAACTCGGCGGCGAACGCGTTGGCGGCGGCCTCCCGCCGATTCCATTCGGCTTCGGAGGCACCATCCTCATGATGGCCGTGGACGAGATGACCGAGCTCATGGGCGAGCGACCAGTTCTCCCTGAACCAGTTGCCGGTACCCGGCAGCACGATCACCCGGTAGGCGCCGATCGCCAGTGAGTACGCGGTGGACAACCCGGGCAGGCGCACGACCCCGATGCCGAGGTGGGCCTCCAGCCGTTCCGCGAAGGGGCGGACGAAATCCTCGCCCAACACCACGCGCATCTCCCCCGGACTCTGGGGCAGCGGCGGCGCAACCGGCGCCCGCGCCACCTCGCCCGGCACGGGATAGGCCTGCCGGTAGGCCAGCGCGATGTCCTCCAGGAGGCGCTGGTCGGCCTCGCGGGCCGGCACGCCCCGGCGGCCGCTCGCATGATCGAAGGTGTGCCGGGCCGCCACCACCAGCCGGTGGGGATCGACCCGGCCGGTGATCATCCAGTGCAGGTCGGCGCCGAGCAGGTCGGCCAGGCGGGCCAGCTCGATCGAGGAGAAGGCGCGCCGGTCGTTCAGCGCACGCGAGAACGCGTCGGGCGTCATGTCGATCTCGCGGGCGATGTCCTGCTGCCGAGCATCGGGACGGGCCTGTCTGATCCGCTCCAGCACACGGTCGCCGATGCTGCGCATGCGATCATCCTACCAGTGGATTGGGATTTTCCCAATCGAGCGTGTGGTCGTGCCGCTCGGTCAGGACCGTGGCAGTGCCGCGAGGGTCTGCCGCAGGCCGTCCTCGAGCGGCGTCGGCTCCCAACCAAGCTCGGCGCGGGCCCGACTGGCATCGGGTACCGCGTTCCACCGCAGGTAGTGCAGCTGGCCACGCGCGAGCGGCGGTGGGCGCCGGGTCAGCCGCGCCGCCGCCTCGCCACCGGTCGCGAGCAGCTCGGCCAGCGCCGCCGGCAGCGTCGCGGCCGGGGCCCGGCCACGCCCGCCCACACTCACCGCCGCGGCGGTGAGCGCACGCAGACTCAGGTGAGTGTCGGACAGGATGTACCGCGCCCCGGCCGGCCCAGGCCGGCGGCGGCGAGCTGACCACGCCCCAGACCTTCGGTGAACACCAGACCGAACCCGCCTGGCGGCACCACCGGCAGCAGCCCACGCAGCGCCGGCCGGAACATCCGCAGCTCCATGGACGCCGGCCCGTAGGGGCCGAGGCCGTAGACCGTCGCCGGGTTCACCACCACCACCTCCAGCTCGCCCGCCGCGGCGAACACGGCCTGCTCGGCCCGCTGCTTCGACCGCTCGTACGGGGTGCCCTTCGGCCTGGACGCGAGATTCGTCTCGTCGAACCGGCCACCGGGTGGCGCGTCGAACACGTCGATCGTGCTGGTATGCACCAGGCGACGCACCCCGGCGGCCGCCGCGGCCCGGGCGAGCCGCGCCGACCCGGCGACGTTGACCTGGTCGAACCGGCCGGGATCGGCAAGCCACTGTTCGGGCACGCCCATCGCGTTGAACACGACCTCGACACCCTCGACGGCGGGCAGCGTCGCGGGATCCGTCACATCCCCGACGACCACGTCAAGCCCCGCGGCTGGGAGCGCGCCGCTGCCCGCGTGGCTCCGGACCAGCACCCGCACCTCGTGCCCGGCGGCCAGTGCCGCCCGCACGACGGCACCGCCGACCTTCCCGGTCGCTCCGGTGACGAGGATGCGCACGCGGCGCAGCCTACGGCCGCGGGTCCGACCGCTCCAGCACTGCCGCGTCCGCCCGATCCGGTGAGCTCACACCGGAGGCGGACACGAGCGAGCGCGACCGATCACCCCGCGACCGTTGTTTCCAGGTAAAGGCGGCAATACGCGGACATGCCGAATCCGTCCGTACCCGCGGCGACCACCACCGGGGGACGCTCGGCACGCTCAGCGCGGCGCGCGACCGCGTCCGGGGCCTGCAAGCCGGTAAAATCATGACGAGGCAGGGATGGGCCTGGCCTGGCCAGCTCCTGACCACAGCGAGCGGTGCCCGGTTCCGGTTGGTCCCGGGTCGGTGGAATGCAACCGGCCTCGGCTGCGCTTCTTTTCAGGTGACGGAAGCGAGCGGTGGTGTAGAGGAGGACGTCGATCGTGCTTGATCCGCGAGAGCTCTACAGTCTCACCGAGGACGGGTCCGAGCAGCAGTCCGGTGAGCAGCACCGGCCGATCATGCTCGAGGTGATGACCGGCGTCGTCGACGCGGGAAACGCCGTCAGCCTGGCCGGCGAACACCTGCTCACAGCGCTCGAGCACCGGGTCGTGGCGACGTTCGATGTCGACCAGCTGCTCGACTACCGCTCCCGCCGCCCTCCCATGATCTTCTCGGAGGATCACTGGGAGAGCTACGCCGACCCGGTGCTGGCGCTCTACGAGCTTCGGGACGAGTCGGACGTGCCGTTCCTGCTTCTGACCGGGCCCGAACCCGACCTGCAGTGGAAACGCTTCATCGCCGCGTTGCGCCAGATCGTCGAGCAGTTCGGCGTCGCGCTGACCGTCGGGTTGAACGCCGTCCCCATGGCGGTGCCGCACACCCGTCCGGCCTCCGTGACCGCGCATGCCAGCCGCAAGGAGCTCATCGCCGGGTACGAACCCTGGCTGCGTCGGCTGCAGATTCCGGGCAGCGCCGGTCACCTGCTCGAATACGAACTCGGCCGCGACGGGCGGGACGCTATGGGTTTCGCGGTCCACGTCCCGCACTATCTGGCGCAGTCGACGTATCCCGCGGCCACCGAGGTGTTGTTGACCTCCGTGTCCAAGGCCACCGGTCTGATGCTGCCGCTGGATGGACTGCGCTCCGCGGCACTCGCCGTGAACGACGAGGTCAACAGCCAGCTCGCCGAAGGTGGCGAAGCCGCATCCCTGGTCCGGGCGTTGGAGGAGCAGTACGACGCCTATCAGCGGGGCCGGCGCGGGCCGAGCCTGCCGACGGTTGATGGTGAGCAGAAGCTGCCAACGGCCGACGAGCTGGGCGAGGCTCTGGAACGCTTCCTGGCCGAGCAGTCCGAGCCCGGCGGTCCGAACCCGCTGGTCTG
>NZ_CADCWS010000105.1 GCF_902806475.1 Candidatus Frankia nodulisporulans | reverse complement strand
ACCTGACCAGTTACCATCTGCTTACAGTGGCGAGGGCCGCTTCGGCATCACACCGAATTCCCGAACACCAAGGGCAACAGCACGTTAGCGCCTGTCGTCGCCTCCCCGCAAGCCCGCTTGATCGACCGGACCGCCGTGGGTGACCGCGGGGAGCCCCGGTGCCGGGCAGGCACGCCGTCCCGGGCCGAGGCGGATGCCCCGGCCGGATGCCCGGCAGCCCAAAAAAATCAAGAAGAGGTGCTTCTCCGACAGACTGTAGGAGATTTATGGTCCGAAACTGGAGGGGTCCGCCGAGCTGCCGGGCAGCCGGGTCGAATCCTGAACATTGTGATCACTCTTCGCACCCCAGGAGCCGACATGGCCGAGTCCGGAACTTCCCGTCACGTTCTGACCTTCTGCGGCAAGTGCAGTTGCGGCTGCCCGGAGCTGTTCGTCGACCATGACGCGCGGCCGGAGCGGCGCATCGTACTGACCGACGATTTCGGCCAGCGTGTCCAGATGAGCGTGGAACAGCTCCAGGTCATCGTCGACGAGGCCCGATCCGGGCAGATCATGTCTCTGGTCGAGACGGAACTCGCCTTGGGCGTGGCCTAGGCTCGCCGTCCTTTCCCGGCCTGTTGCGCCTGATCTGTTGTGCGACGGTGCCACACACCACAGTGACATCATTCGGCACACACCCCGGCATCTACTACGCTCCGTCGAAAGTGCCTCAAGGGTGAGGCTCGACCAAGGGCAGGAGCGTCCATGACAGCGCTGACGATGCAGGTTCCCGACATCAGCTGCGGGCATTGCAAGGCGGCGATAGAGGAGGCGGTGGGCCGGGTTCCGGGCGTCACCACGGTGTCGGTCGATGTTGCCGCCACCTCCGTGCGGGTGGAGCGGGCCCACGGGGCCGACACCGCGGCTATCGAAGCAGCGATCGTCGAGGCCGGTTACACCATCGGGACCGTCACCGTGGCCTGAGCGAGGTGAGCGTTTCCATCGCCGACATCCAGGCTGGCCGTTCTCGGCAATGCCCGGCGGCGGTGGCCGGGACCGCCGGACAGCCCGCGGGAAGGCGCGCACAGCATTCCCGCCGAGACCCAGGAGGCAAGGGTGTCGTCCAAGGCCAGGCCAACCGGCACCGCTGCCCAGCGGCAGGCCCGTGTCGCGGCGATGCGGGCCGCGCAGACCCGCAAGGCCCGCAAGGCCCGCCAGCGCCGAGCGTGGTGGATCAGTGGCGTGGCGGTCGCGCTCGTCGTCGTGGTGATCGGCGTACTCGTCGCCGTGAAGGTCTCCAGCGGTAGGGACACGCCCGCTGCGGTGGCCAGCGGTCCCGCCTCCGCCGCCGTCGTCCAAGGCGTGACCGGCGTGCCGGCGGCGACGCTGGCGAAGATCGGCGCGGGCAGCGCGCAGAAGCTGCCGACGCCGATCTCCGCCCCGGCGCTCACCGCTGACGGGAAGCCCCGGGTGCTCTACATCGGCGCCGAGTACTGCCCCTACTGCGCGGCCGAACGATGGCCGATGGTGGTCGCGCTCTCGCGCTTCGGTACCTGGTCCCAGCTGCAGGCGACGAGTTCCTCGGCCTCGGACGTGTTCCCGCGTACGCCGACGCTGTCCTTCCACGGCTCGGCGTACGCCTCGGATCTGGTGTCCTTCACCGGTGTCGAGGAGACGACCAACATTGCCTCGGGCAACGGCTACACCCCGCTGGACACGCCGTCGGCCGCCGACTCCGCGCTGCTTGCCAGGTACGACGCCCCGCCCTACCTTGACGCTTCGAGCGCGGGGGCCATCCCTTTCGTCGACCTCGGCGGCAAATACATGATCAGCGGGGCCAGTTACAGCCCGCAGGTGCTGGCCGGCAGGACCCGCGAGCAGGTCGCTGCCACGCTCACCGACCCGAACAGCCCGATCGCCACGGCGATCGACGGCACCGCGAACGCCATCACCGCCGCGATCTGCGAGCTCACCAACCAGAAGCCGACTACCGTCTGCAACGAAAGGACCATCACCCAGTTGCAGAGCGGGATCAATGCCCAACGCTGACGCCGACACCGACCGACCCGTCGCACCCGGCGGACTCGGCCAGTCGCCGAGCCAGGCCGGCTCGGCGGTGCCGGCCTGGCTCCCCCTGACGGGCCTGACGATCGTGGCCGCGGGTCTCGCGGTCGCCACCTACCTGACCGTGGCGCACTACGACACCGCGTCGCTGCTCGCCTGCCCGGGGACCCGGGTCGTCAACTGCGAGAAGGTCACGACCAGCCCCGAATCGGAGATCCTGGGCATCCCGGTCGCTCTCCTCGGCCTGGTCTTCTTCGCGGTGATGGCGCCGCTCACCCTTCCGGTCGCGTGGCGGCTCGCCCATCCCGTGGTCCGCTACGGCCGACTGCTGTTCGCCCTGACCGGCGTCGGAATGGTCGTCCACCTCGTCTACACCGAGCTGTTCACCCTCGACGCGATCTGTCTGTGGTGCACGGCGGTACACGTCCTGACCATCGCTCTGTTCGCCGTCGTCGTGGCCGGCACCGTCCTCGCCGAGCCCGACGACCAGGCCGCAGCAGACGATCACGAACTCGGCTGATCACCCTCCGGCCTCGCGCCGAGGATCATCGCGGACGTCGGGGCTGGCGAAGGACGCCGCCCGCACGGTCACCCACGGGACACTGATCTGCCCCGCGGCCACCGACCTGTTCCGCAAGGGCGTCCTGCGCACGGCCTGACCAGAAGCGCGTCCTGCTCATGGCCTGACCAGTGCCGGGACTGCGCCGATCGCAAGATCAGGGGCGGCTCCGGAGCCGACGTTCCCCGATCGGCGACACGCCTGTCCGCGCCGTGGTCACCCTTGCCGCCAAGACGGCTTCTATGCATAATGAAAATGATTCCCGTATCCGTAATCATTAGTGGTGGACGGCTGGGGACTCGTCGGAGCGAGGCCGTCGCAGCGCCGATCCAGCGCCCCTGACCTGTGGTCCCATCCCGACGGCGATGGCGACCGCCCCATGATCTGGAGATTCCTGCCATGACCCGCCATGCCCTGACCCGCCGCTTACCAGCGCCCTGCGCGATCCTGGTGTTCGGCGCTCTGACGTTGGCCGCGTGCGGATCGGGAAGCGCCGCGGGCAGCACCGTCGGTACCGGTGCGCCCACCACAGGCGGCGCGGCCGGGGCGGTGAAGGTGGTGGCCGCGGAGAACGTCTGGGGTGACATCACCCGCCAGATCGGCGGTTCCCACGTCTCGGCCACCTCGATCATCAGCGATCCGAACACGGACCCGCATCAGTACGAAACCGACGCGCGCGACGCCGCCGCCGTCAGCAGCGCCGCATTCGTGATCGAGAACGGGCTTGGTTACGACGACTTCGCCGACAGGCTGCTGAAGGCCGGGCCGAACTCGACGCGCAAGGTCCTGTCGATCGCGAAGGCGGTCGGGGCCGGCGGAGACAATCCCAACCCGCACCTTTGGTACAACCCCGCCTATGTGGTCACCGCCGCGCACACGATCGAGACTCGGCTCGCTACGGAAGATCCCGCCGACGCGGCCACGTTCCGGACCAATCTGACGAGGTTCCTCGCCGGTGAGGCGCAGGTGGCCGCGACCATCCGCCAGATCAGAACGCGCTACGCAGGTGCCCCGATCGCCTACACCGAACGGGTACCCGGGTACCTGGTGACCGCCGCCGGGTTGACGCTGGCCACGCCGGCGTCGTTCTCCCAGTCGATCGAGGATGGCAACGACCCGTCCCCGGTCGACACCGCCGCCTTCGATGCCGCTCTGACTGGCAGGAAGGTCCGGGTGCTGCTCTACAACGGACAGGTCACCAGCCCGATCACCGAGCAGGCCCGGGCCCTGGCCAAGGCCAACGGCATCCCGGTCATCGGGGTCACCGAAACCCTGCCCCCGGGCGAGAAGGACTTCCAGACCTGGCAGAACGACCAGGCCAAGGCCATCCTCGGCGCACTGGGCGGCTGATCATGCCTCCTACCATCCGCACCCCGGGTCGCCGCGGCGACCCGCCAGCCACAGCCACAGCGCATGATGTCCCCGACCGGGCCGGCCATGCCCCCGCCAATGCCCACCCGCCGGTCGCGGACCCGGCTGTGCGGCTGTCCGGTGCCACCCTGCGGTTCGGACAGCGCGCACTGTGGGACGGTCTGACCCTCGACGTGGCGGCGGGGGAGTTCCTCGCCGTCCTCGGCCCCAACGGGGCCGGCAAGACCAGCCTGCTCAAGGTCCTGCTCGGCCTGCACCGGCTGTCCGCTGGCACCGTCACCGTCTGCGGGCACACCCCCCACCGCGGCAGCGCCCACGTCGGCTACATCCCCCAGCAGAAGGCGTTCGACCCGGACCTGCCGCTACGGGGCAGGGACCTGGTCGGCCTCGGCCGGGACGGCCACCGCTGGGGTGTGGCCCCACTCTGGCGCGGCCGTCGGAACCGGGTCGATCAGGCGATCGCCGCGGTCGGCGCCGCCGGCTACGCCGACACCCCCGTCGGGTTGCTCTCCGGCGGCGAACAGCAACGGCTACGCATCGCCCAGGCCCTGCTCACCGACCCCGCCGTCCTGCTGTGCGACGAACCGCTGCTGTCGCTGGACCCGCACCACCAGCACGCCGTCAGCAACCTGATCGACACCCGCCGCCGGGCCGCAGGCACGGCGGTCGTGTTCGTCACCCACGAAGTCAACCCGATCCTGCCGCTCGTCGACCGGATCCTCTATCTCGTCGCCGGCCGCTGGGCCATCGGCACCCCCGGCGAGATCATGACCGGCGAGACACTGTCCGCGCTGTACGGCACCGACATCGACGTGGTGCGCGTCCGCGGCCGGATCGTCGTCGTCGGCGCCCCCGACGCCGCCCACGCCGAACCAGGCCGCGGGCATCACCACCCGGCCGGCCACGACCACGCTCCCGCGGAAACCTGACCGGCGATGGGCCTGGACTTCTACCTGCACCAGCCGTTCGCGCAGCATGCCCTCGCCGCCGGCACCCTGGTCGCGGTCATCACCGGGCTCGTCGGCCCGTTCGTCGTCACCCGCGGCGCGGCCTTCGCCGTCCACGGCACCGCCGAACTGTCCTTCACCGGCGCCGCTGCCGGCCTGCTCATCGCGAACGACCCCGTCACCGGAGCACTGCTGGGCAGCCTCGTCGTCGCCACCGCCATCGGGCTGCTCGGCGCCCGGCAACGCGAACGCGACTCCGCGATCGGGGTCATCCTCGCCTTCGGCCTCGGCGCCGGGGTCTACCTCCTCTCCCACTACCACGGGTTCGCCACCGAGGCCACGAACATCCTGTTCGGGCAGATCTTCGGCGTCTCCAACCGGCAGCTCCTCCTGCTCCTGGGCGTCGCCTGTCTCGTCGCGGTCACCATGGCCGTGCTCTACCGGCCGCTGCTGTTCGCCTCCGTCGACCCCGACGTCGCGCAGGCACGCGGCGTACCCACCCGCGCCGTCGGTGTCGCGTTCCTCTACGTCCTCGCTCTCACTGTCACCGAAGCCGCGCAGATCGTGGGGACCCTGCTCGTCCTGAGCCTGGCCATCACCCCGGCCGCCGCGGCCGGACGGCTCTCCGCCCGGCCCGCCACCGTCACCGCACTGTCGGTGACGTTCGCGCTCGTCGCCGCCGACGGCGGCCTCCTCGCCAGCCTGCAGACCAACGTCAAGGCCAGCGTGCTCGTCTCGACGATCAGCTTCGCCCTCTACCTGGGCGCCCGCCTCGCCGGCACCACCCTGCGCACCCGCCGGCGTCCGCACCACCCTGCGCACCCGCGCCGCGCCCGCCCCGGGTAGCGGCTACAACCCAGGAGGTACCCATGTCCCTGACCGTGTCGCCCAGCCTGTTGGCGCAGGCCGAACAAGGCCATGTCGACGAGGCCGACTTCCTCGCCTGCATCCGCGAGTCCCTGCCCTACGCCTACGACCTGGTCGCGCGGCTCGCCGGCGAACTACCAGCCGCGGCGGCCGATTTCACCGACAACCAGCTCCCGCCCACGGGCGACACAGAGCAGGGCCAGCTGCTGCGCGCCATGGCCAGCACCGCGATCCGCGCGGCCCTGGAACGGCACTTCGGCGTGGCGCTGGCCTTCCAGAACTGCCACCGGCTGGCCGCCTTCCGACCCCAGGCCACCGCCGGTGAGCAGTACCGGCGGTTCGTCTCCCCGCAGAGCCAGGTCCTCAACCAGCAACCGGGGTTCGTCAACTGCTGACGTGGCCGGAATCGACCGGAACGCATCCCGGCCGCCGCGTCGTGCCTGGTAGGACGATGCGACGGCCGGGTAGCCCAGGCCCGATGACGGGCCGGTCAGTCCTGGGGTGGGCTGGTCGGCCCGGCCTTGGCCGGGCGTCGCCGGCCCAGGAGGTAGCCGCCGGCTCCGAACACCACCGCCAGACCGATCCCGAGACCGCCCAGCACCCGGGCGGTGGTGTCCGACGAGGAGGCGGAACCGCGTGCCGTCGTCTGCTGGTCGTCGGCGGAAGCGGCGGAGGCAGGCGCCGACGAGGCGGCGGTCAGGGTGAGGACGGGGGCGGGGTCGTCCGGTTCGGGCTGTCCGGGCTGCTCCTCGTCGATCCAGCGGACGATCTCCCCGCTCGAGTAGGTCTGCAGCGCCTTGAAGGTGAGGGTCGGAGTGTCGGGAAGCTGCCCGGCCGTCACGGTGAAGTCGGCATAGCCACCGGCGGGAATCGCGTCGGCCGGGCTGTTCGCGGTCCAGGTGACCCGCGAGACGGCATCGGTGATCGTCCCGTCATCGGTCTTGACGGGTGGCTTCAACGCGGTGTTCGTGACGGCGAACGTCCAGCCGGGATGGGGGGCGACCAGCACGCCGAGCAGCGGCGTGGCGGTCGGGAACGCGACCTCGAGTCTGGTGGTGGTGGCGTTCGGGCGTTCGTTGGGGACGCGGAAGGCGAGCACCGCGTCGGAGGTGCCGCGGGTGGGGTCGTCGGCGTGCACGGTCACGTGCGCCGAGGCGGGCGCGGCGACGGCGAGCGCGAGCACGCCGGCAGCGATGCCCACGGCGGCGAGGCGGCGCCATGGCCGGCGCAGGGGCGAAGGAGGCAGTGTCACAGGTGGCCTTTTCTCGGTGAACGGTGCGGATGCCGGGGCGGCCCGAGCGCTACGGTGCTGGGCGGTCACCGGCGTGCAACAACGCGGAATGTCCGTCGGATCCAGGTGTCAGGCCGCGAGGAGGTTCGCGGCGAACCGCCCCCGCGGGGGACCGCGACGCACCACGATGTTCACCAACAGGGCGGTCGGGCCGGGTATCCACAACTCGTCACGCGCTGGCCGCACGAGCCTCGGTCCCGCGACCGCGGGCACCTGGATCGAGCCGGTCAGCAGCCGTACCACCACAACGGCCAATAGCGAAACCGCCGCCTCGGCCAGGATCACCGCGGCGGTGACCGCCGCGTCGCAGCGGCATAGCAGCCACGACACCGCGAGCGCGGCCAGCAGATGACCTGCGGCCATCCACGGCATGACCGCCCCTGCGGCGGTCCGCGCGGTCACCGCCGCGGCTCCGGGCGGCACCGCCCTGACGTGCCCCATCGCCATACCTGCCGCGCCGGTTCGGCCGGTGCGCAGCGGCACCAGGCCGGACCCGGTGGCCAGCAGGTGCCCCGTCACGACCGGCACCATCGGCACCATCGGCGCTTCGGTGGCATGGAACAGCACGTGCATCCCGACCTGCAGGCCGATCATCACGGCGTTCGTCGTCGGCAGGTTCCGGCGCCGGCCGGCCAGCGGGGCGCTGACCACGGCGACCGCGGCCGTCGCGAGAGCGAGAACGCCCATCGCGGGCGCCCCCCGTGTGCGGCCAGGTGCGCTGCGGTGGCGACCGCGACGCAGGCGGGCGAGAAGACGAGGGTCCGCAGCGCCCGCGGCCCGCACCGCGCTGTCGCCCTCACAGCGACTCACCCTAGAGCGCCCGTGGCGCGTCGTGACAAACAGGCGCGAGCTGGGCGTCCATTACCGGACACAGCGCCGTCCACGGTCGCCGGGACCGTGCGCCGGCCGTACCCGCTCAGCGCAGCATGATCAGCATGCCGCCGGCCATGACCAGCCGGGACGCTACGGGTGTGATCGATGGGACGCCGGCCCACGCCGGCCTGAACCGGCGCAGCAACGGTCCGCCGACCGCCGCCAGCGCGGCGCCCGCGAAGACCACCACGAACCAGTCGGTCAGGTCACCGACCGGCCAGCGTCCCGCGCCGGCCATGCAGCCCATGGCCGCGGCCTCGACGACCAGCAGCGAGCAGCACGACCACTCCGACGGTGCGCAGCACGCGGGATGCACCATCACGACAACGAGAAGGAGTCCGGCAAGGGCCAGACAGCCGGCGGCGAAGGGCAGCGACGAGACCACCCGTGGCGGCCCGCCGAACATGACGGCCATGGCCGCGGCCACCGCCACATGACCGAGCTCGGCGGGAACGAACAGCCGCCGCCGAGCCGGCGCGCTCGCCAGGCGCCCGAGGTGGAACAGCGCCACGGCGATCGCGGCAAGGCACGCCGCAGCCGCCCATGGGCCGGACAGGCGCATGGCGTGCGTCATCGCCATGTCAGGCATCACCGCACGCACCTCCGACGAGGATGCTCTCCACCAGGCCGCGGCCGGGAGAGGCCGCGTTCCCGCATGTCCCGAGGCCGTTCAGCCGGCGTACACGGCGAGGTCCACGACCACGAGCGGAGGTCGGAACGTGACGGAACGTTCTGGGCTCGGCCATGTCGGCTCCCCGGCAGCAAAGATGATCAGTTCTTTCAGTCTAAAGATCGTCATCAATCGCTGTCAGGCGTTTCGACGGAGTGGAGACGCGCGGGGCGACCGCGTTCGGCCGTTCGCCCCGTCCGACCGCGGTCGGGCCAAACACGCCGGGAACCGTGTTTGATCTTCTAGGATACGAGGCATGATGGCGCGACCTGGACGACGGAGGTCGGGGTCGGGTCGTTCGAGGGAATCCGGGTCCGGCCCGCGCGCGAGAGCCGGCCGGGCTCCCGGTGTGAGCGGGGCGCCGTGCCGCGCGTGATGTCGTGAACTGGGTGGCGACACCGGCGGGGCGTGGTGTCCGGGCCGGGTCGGTGGCGGCCATCGCCGTCGCCTTGGCCGTGGGCGCCCACTGGGCCGCGTGCGGGATGGCTCCGTCGGTACCCGTCGTCCTCGTCGGGATCGTCCTGGCCGGGCGGATCTGCTGGGGGGCATCGGCGGCACGGCTGACGTGGCCGCGCCTCACCGGGCTCGTACTGGCTGTCCAGACCGGGTTGCACATCGCGTTCGCCGTCACCACCACAACCGGCAGCCCGCACCCGGCATCCACCGTGGGCACGTCCGCGACCCATCTGGCGGCGATGACCCACGAGGCCGCGCGGGTGGACCTGCTTCCCGGCGGGCCGGCGATGATCGCGGCACATCTCCTCGCCGCGATCGGGCTGGCCTGGTGGCTCGCCGTCGGCGAGCGCCTGCTCTGGCGGGCCGCCCGAGGTGCCGTGACCGTGGCCCGCCGCGCCGCCGACCGGCTGCGCCGCCGAGGCCTGTGCGTTCCGCCGGCCGCGGGCGGTCCGCTCCCCCGTCTGCCCGTCCACACCCGGACCTGCCGGCCCGTCCTGCTGCACCACATCGTCGTCCGCCGAGGCCCACCGGTCCGCGCCGCGGTCTGAGCGGTCCCCCCGGTCCTCCAGCCATCAGGCACCGCCGGTGACCGCGCCAGAACCTGGTGTCGCCCGTTCCGTCGCCGTGAGGTGGAACGGGATGTCGGCCGGTCAAGGTCCACACCCGCGTCCGGGGTGGACGGCGGGCCGACCTTCGAGCCTCGACCGGCTCCGACCTGCCTGGTGTGCCGGCCCGCCGCGCCGGCCAGGCCAGCGCGATTCCGGACCGGTCGGTAACCCGCGGAGTTGCCATGCCTGTGACAGTCATGTCGGTCGCGCACAGACGCGCGGCCGGCGAGTTGGAACGCGAGGTACTGGCCCTGCTCTGGGCCACGTCCGAACCGCTGATGCCCATGCAGGTCCAGCACCGGCTCGGTGGAGATCTCGCGCAGAGCACGATAGCGACCACCCTGCTACGACTGGTGGCCAAGGGCCTCGCCGAACGGACACCGCACGGACGAGGATTCGCCTATCGGCCACTGCAACGAGCCGAGGACCACGCCGCGGTCCAGATGGTGAAGCTCCTGCGCAGAGGCGACGATCCCGGCACGGTACTGCGCTACTTCGCCGGCCATCTCTCACCGGATCACCGCTGCCTCCTCCTGCAGGCCCTCAGCGCGGGAGAACAGGGCTAGCGCGGCCAGAGCGAACTCGTGCCCGTCGGGATGCCGTCGCCGTGCACCGGTGGCGGCATCCCGACCCACGACGATCGACATCTCCGGGTCAACTCCAGCCCAGGGCACCGGCGTCGCGGCTGGAGTCGACGCCCGGTTCGCCACCCGCCCGCGCGAACGCGCGTAGTGCCGCCACCAGGCTGCCGCGTAGCTGGGGGTCCATCCTCTCGACGATCGCCGCGATCTCGGATCGGCGGCGGCGGGTCACGTCGCCGACGAGCTGCTGGCCGGTCGCCGTGAGCTGAACGATGACCTCCCTGCGGTTCTCCGGGTTGCCGAGGCGGTCGACCAGGTCGGCGGCGACGAGGCGGTCGGCCATACGGGTGGCGGTGGAGGGATGGACGGCGAGGAGGTCCGCGAGTTCGCCGGCACGCAGCGCGCCGCGGCTCGCGAGAACTATGAGCATCCGGAACTGGGGCAGCGTGACGTCTTCTCCAACGGCCGTCAGCGAACGGGCAGAGACCGCCACCAGCAGGCGGGACGCCGTGAGGACGGCGTCGGTCACCTCGTCCACTCCTCCGTCCGGGCCGCCGGACGAAGGAGTGGAGACATCCGGCGTCCCGGTCATGCCCCCGTTTTACCGCGTGCGGCGACCGGTGTGTCGACCAGGACACCTGAATGTCGATCGCATACGGCAACTTTTGTATTATACAAATGTGTATGGGCTGACGCGATGGGTGAGATCACGGCTGCCATCCAGGCTCGGGCCGGTGACCGTCCCGTCGCGTATCCGCTGCCGGCAGTCATCGGCGCGTCCGAGATCGGCCGAGGCCTGACACCGGGAGAGACGTGAGCGACGATCGCCAGCAGGCACGGCGCCTGCGGTTACTGCTCATCAACGAGGACACGATTGACGCCGCGCTGCTACGAGAGGCACTGCGTGATCGTGGGCGGGACTGGGATCTTCACGTGTGCCCGGACAGCAGGCGCGCCTTCGACTTCCCATGGGGTCTTTCGACACCACCGGATGCCATCCTTCTGGATCTTCATGCGCCGGGTGCGGCCGATGGGAGGCTCCTGGCTCGGGCTCAGGCGGATCTCGACACGCAGGGGATCCCCACGATCGCCCTGACGGCTCCCGGGATGGTGGAGGTGTCCCATGACCCGCAGAATCCCATGATCTTTTTTGTCGCGAAACCTGACGATTTCGACGGCTTCCTGGACCTGGTCCGCAGGATCGAAGATCTCCGCCTCGCCCCCGAGCCGTCGCATGGACCGCACATCTCGGCCGAACCCGGCCGGGAGAAGCGATGCGACGGCCGGGGCCACGACTGAGACTCTCGGAGGCCGCCCTGGCCGGGTGACGCTCACGGGCCGAGGCGACGCGTGGTCCACCCGATCGACTGTCCGACATCTCCACTGGCCAACATTTGCACTATACAATATTTGCCATGAGCACATCCAGGTGCGCGAGAGATCAGCTTCTGCCCTCGGGGCGCTGGTGGACGTGGGCGGCGGACCCGATAGCGCGGACCAGGAAGGGTCCTCATCCGCGGAGGGACCGGCCGATCCGGCATCTCCCGGCGGGGTCATGACAGGGGATACCGACCACACCACCGATCCGGCTCCGCTGGCCGATCACATGGAGCCATCCGAGCCCGGGACGCCGAGCCGCCGCGCCGAGCCGAGTGCCGCCGGCCGGCGCCCTGGCCACGCAGGCCCGCTCCTCGGCAGTGCCGCGCTGCCGGCAACCGCCGGCACGGTGGCAGCGGTGGCGCTCGTCCTCGCGGTGACGGTCCTCTGGATGACCCACCACAGGCCGGGCACGCCCGTGTTGCCGGTCTCCTGGTGTCGCTGGGGCCAGAGCGAGGCGCCGCCTCCCTTCGGCCTGGGCCGCCTGCTCGACACCTGGCAGCTTGACGCGGTCGCACTGGCCTACCTGCTACCCGCGATCTGTCTGTACCTGTGGGGCGTCACCCGGGTCCGCGCGCGTCACGGGGCGCAGCCCTGGCCGTGGCCCCGCACCGCAGCGTTCCTGGCCAGCACCGGGGTCGTCATCCTGGCCACCAGCAGCGCCGTCGGTGTCTACGACGAGGCACTGTTCAGCATGCACATGACCCAGCACCTGATGCTGATCATGGTGGCTCCGCCGTTGTTCGTCGCCAGTCGGCCGCTCACGCTCCTGTTGCACAGCACCGGCAACCCGCTCCACGGCCGGGTCCGCGCCGCGCTCCGCTCCCGGCCGGTCGGCGCCCTGCTCTCCCCGCCGGCCGCGTTCACCTGCTACACGATCACCATCGTGGGAACCCACCTCACCGGATTCATGGGCGCGGTGATGGCCCGACCCTGGCTCGGCCAGCTCGAGCACCTGCTCTACCTCTCCGCCGGCTACCAGTTCTTCGTGCTGCTGTTCGGGGACGAGCCGATCCGACGCCGGCTGTCCATGCCCGGCCGGCTCGCGCTGCTCGTGCTGTCGATGGGAGTCGACACCTTCGTCGGGCTGGTCCTGCTGCAGTCCCGAACACCGATCGCGATGGCCCCGCACGCCTGGGGCAGCAGCCCCCTGCTGGACACCCAGACCGGCGGAGGTGTCATGTGGGTCGCCGGCGACGGAATCATGGCCCTGATGATCGTTCTGGTGTTCCGCACCTGGACCCGCAAGCCCGAGGCGGTGCGCCGGGCCCGCACCGGCTGGACGGAACGGGCCCGCACAGCCACCTTCACCGCTCACACCGGCTACGAACTCGCCCGTACCTCACCGCTCGCCACAGGTGCGGGTGCCCGGCCACGGCAGGTCGACATCGACGACGACGAGGCGAGCTGGCAGGCCTACAACGACTGGCTCGCCAGCCTCGACACCCACGGGTGAGGAGAGGCGGTCCCGTACGGACCTCGAGTCACCGTCGACACCCCGGTCGGCATCGTCCCACCGTCGGCACCACCGCCCCGGTGAGAGCACGCCCGTGCACCGTCGTCAGCGTCCGTCGCTGATCCGCCGGTTCCCCAGGCGAGACC
>NZ_CADCWS010000104.1 GCF_902806475.1 Candidatus Frankia nodulisporulans | reverse complement strand
CTCGTCGGAGGCCGCAGCCGAGCGCAGGTCCCGGCCCAGCAGCCGGGCCAGCAGGTCCGCGGCGCTCGGGCGCGCGGCGGGTTCCTTCGCGAGCGCGTCACGCACGGGCCCGGCCAGGGCGGCGGGCAGGCCGGTCAGGTCGGGTTCGGCGGTCAGGATCTGCATGCCGATGGCCTCGGCCCGTTCACCACGAAACGGTGGACGGCCGGCGGCCGCGAACGCCACACACGCCCCCCAGGCGAAGATGTCGGCGGCGGCGTCGGCCCGTTCACCACGCAGCTGTTCCGGGGCCATCCAGACCAGGGTGCCGATCAGCATGCCGGTGCGGGTGTGGCTGGTACTGTCCGACGCCCGGGCGATGCCGAAGTCGATGACCTTCGGGCCGTCCCGGGCCATCAGGATGTTCGCGGGCTTGAGGTCGCGGTGCACGACGCCGGCCTCGTGGATGGCCACCAGCGCGTCGGCCAGGCCGATCGCGAGGCCCTGGAGCAGCCGCTCGTCCAACGGCCCACGGGTGGCCACCGCGTCGGCGAGGCTGCGACCCTCGACGTACTCGGTGGCCATCCACGGACGTTCACCGGTGAGATTGGCGTCGAGGACGGCCGCCACCGTGCTGCCGCGGACCCGCCGGGCCGCCGCGACCTCCTGGCGGAACCGGGCGCGGAACTCCGGATCGTCGGCGAGCCCACCGGTGGGAACCTTCACCGCGGCCGGGCCGCCATCCGCGCCGAACCCGAGGTAGACCACGCCCATCCCACCGGCCCCGATACGGTTCGCCAGCCGGTACGGGCCGATCCGCTGCGGATCGTCCGACGTCAGGGGGGGGTCAGCACACCTGTTCCTCTCCTGCGGGCGCCCAAGCTCGGGCGGTGGCGCGACAGTCGGGCCGGAAGAATTGTGTCGTAGCGCCACCGATGCCCGCATCCCCACAGGCAACAATCACAATCCGTAGATAATTTTGGGCCTTCTCGTGACTGTCTGATGGTTGACGAGAGGGTCGTCCGGGTACTTCATCCGAAGGATGATCGCAGTAGCCTGCCGCCGGCGCGCACTCAACCCCCGTCGCGCGCGGCGGGCTGTCGGGTTCCCGACAGGGCGCCAGACGGTCGGTGTGCTTCCCGACCAGGGCTGAAGGGCCCCACCTTCGTGTCATCTGGCGTTCGTCCGCCCGTCAACTGACGGCCTGACCGGATCCGTACGGTTGGCCGGTCAGGCTTGCACATACGTGCGTACGCACGAGAGGGAGGCCAGTGTGACCGAGGTCGAACGGGTCATCCCCAAGGGCGCCGACGACCAGGTGGCCCCCCTGACGTACGGCGCCGTGGGGAACGGGCTGCACGGCTGGCTGGGTGCGGCCGGTCTCGCCGAGCAGGTCGGCGCCCAGGCCGCGAGCCTGGCCGGGCTGCGCGTACGCGACGAGGACGACGACGAGGCGATCCTGCTGCGTCCGGACGGCACCCCGGTCGACACCTGGCGGGAGAACTACCCCTATGACGAGCGCCTTGCGCGGGCCGACTACGAGCGCGCCAAGCGGCTGCTGCAGATCGAACTGCTGAAGCTGCAGTACTGGGTGAAGGAGACCGGCCAGCGCCTGGTGCTCGCCTTCGAGGGCCGCGACGCCGCCGGCAAGGGCGGGACGATCAAGCGGTTCACCGAGCATCTCAACCCGCGCGGCGCCCGGGTGGTGGCCTTGGAGAAGCCCTCCCCCCGGGAGAAGGACTCCTGGTACTTCCAGCGCTACGTCCAGCATCTGCCGGCCGCCGGCGAGATCGTCCTGTTCGACCGCTCCTGGTACAACCGGGCCGGGGTGGAACGGGTGATGGGGTTCTGCTCACCCGGGGAGTACCGCGAGTTCCTGCGCCAGGCCCCCGAGCTTGAGCGGATGTGGACCCGCAGTGGCATCACCGTCATCAAGCTGTGGTTCTCGGTGTCGCGCCGGGAGCAGCAGACCCGGTTCATCGTCCGCCAGATCGACCCGGTGCGGCAGTGGAAGCTCAGCCCGATGGACCTCGCCTCCCTCGACCGCTGGGACGACTACACCGACGCCAAGGAGGCGATGTTCTTCTACACCGACACGACCGAAGCGCCGTGGACGGTGGTGAAGAGCAACGACAAGAAGCGCGCCCGCCTCGAGGCGATGCGCCACGTGCTGCACCGCTTCGACTACACCGGCAAGGACGAGTCCATCGTCGGCATCCCCGACCCGCTCATCGTCGGTCGGGCCGCGAACCTCCTCGAGACCGGCGAGAAGGACGACCGCACCTTCCCCACCCTGCACTGACCGGCGCCCCACGCCGGCCCCTGGAGAGCCGGCGGAGACGGCCTACGTGGTGGGCCGGCGTGGGGCGCCGGTCAGTGCAGGGTGGGGGAGTCGTAGCGGGGACGCAGGGGCTGGCCGGAGCGGCCGTGGTCGGGCCGTACGGCCAGGGTCTGGTGGATCTGGGACTGGCCGGATTCGAAGCTGAGCGCGGAACCCGCCATGTACAGCCGCCACACCCGGGCCCGGCCCGGGCCGACCAGGGCGACCGCGGCGTCCCAGTTCTCCTCCAGCCGGCGGACCCAGGCACGCAGCGTCAGACCGTAGTGTTCACGCAGGTTCTCGACGTGGCGCACCTCGAAGCCGGCGGCCTGCGTCAACGTGGTCAGCAGGCCGATCTCGTGCAGTTCGCCGTCCGGGAAGACGTAGCGGCGCAGGAAGTCGGGGCCGACCGGCAGCGGGATCGGTCCGAGTTGGGGTCGGCCGCGGTGCGCGCCCGCCGGATCACCGGGAAACGAGATGCCGTGGTTGAGCAGCCGACCACCGGGCCGGAGCAGCCCGTACAGGCTGTCGAAGTACGTCGGCAGCATCGCCCGGCCGACATGTTCGACCATGCCGATCGAGCTGATCGCGTCGAACGGGCCGTCGGGGATCTCCCGGTAGTCCTGCAACCGGATCTCGATGGCGTCGGCCAGGCCGGCCTCGGCGATCCGTGCGCGGGCCAGCGCCGCCTGCTCGAGCGAGATCGTCACCCCCACCCCGCGCACCCCGTGGTGGCGGGCGGCGTGCAGCAGCAGGCTGCCCCAGCCACAGCCGACGTCGAGCAGCCGCTCACCGGGACGCAGCCCCAGCTTGCGGCAGACCAGCGCGAGCTTCTCGGTCTGGGCCCGGTCCAGGGCCGTGTCGAGGGTGTGCTCCGGTGTCTCCCACACCGCGCACGAGTAGACCATCGTCGGGCCGAGCACGAGCCGGTAGAAGTCGTTGGACACGTCGTAGTGGTGGGAGATGGCGGCCGCGTCGCGGCGGGTGCTGTGGCGCCGTCCCCGCAGCCGTGCCTCCTCGGCGGGCAGGGCCGGCGGACGGGGACCGAGGGCCCGCAGCAGGGCGAGCGCGGCCGGCGCCGTGGCCGACAGGTCGCCGCGCAGCCGCGCCGGCGCGGTGTCGATCGCCTCCCGCACGGCGAGCGCCGCGAAGATGTCCCCCTCGACGTCGAGGTCGCCGGCGACGAACGCCCGGGCGAACCCGAGTTGCCCCGGCCGCAACAACACCCGGCGCAGTGCCTCCGGCGAGCGCACCACGATCCGGGTCGCGCTGTCCGGGCCGAGCGTCGAGCCGTCCCACAACCGCACCCGCACCGGCGGTGTGTCGCCGAGCAGCGCCCCCAGCAACGTTCTGGCGGCGTCGGTGACCGGCGGTGGCCAGGTCCCCGCCGGCCACGGCTGCCCGTCGGGCCGCCGTGGCCGGTTCGACGTCTCGGCTTCCACCGGTTCGCAGTTGGTCGTCACGCGCACCCTCCAGCTCGCGTCCGCCGTCTGTGGGGCATGGCGCAGCCAACGCCTCCGGCGCAATAGTCCCCCGAAGCGAGCGTCTCCACACGGTGGCGGGAATCGCATCACCACATTCCCACCTGCGGGAATAGGTGGTCAGCGGCGGGCGGCACCGACCGCGGCGGCGATCACGTCCACGGCCAGGTCCACCTCGGCCCGCGTGGTCGACCAGTTGCTCACCGACAGTCGCATGGCCGCGCGTCCCTGCCACACCGTCCCGGTCAGGTAGGCGTCCCCGCCCGCGGTCACCGCCGCCGTGACGGCACGGGTCAGCCGGTCGCCCTCGCCGCCCGGCGCCTCGACGCGCAGCAGCACCTGGTTGAGCGGTACGACGACCCCGTGCCCGGCGGGTCCCGGCGTCGCGTTGAGGACCCGGACCCCGGGCAGCCCGGCGAGCCGGCTGGCGGCGTGCCCGGCGAGCTCACAGCAGCGGTCGACCAGGTCCCGCAGGCCGTCCTGGCCCAGGGAGCGCAGCGCGGCGTAGACGGCGAAGGTCCGGGCCCGGCGGCTGAACTCCGGGGTCCAGTCGACCGGGTCCAGCGCGCCGCTGGGATCGGGCGGGAAGTAGTCGGCCGGCGCCACCATCGCCCGGCGGTGCGCCGCCCGGTCGGCGACGATCGCGATCCCACAGTCATAGGGCACGTTGAGCCACTTGTGGCCGTCGGTCGCCCACGAGTCGGCGTCCGCGGCGCCCTCGACCAGCGCGCGGCGGTGTGCCGAGCCGGACGTCGCCGCCCACAGCCCGAACGCGCCGTCGACATGCACCCAGGCGCCGTGCGCGTGCCCGAGCGCGCAGATCTGCCCGAGCGGATCGACGGCACCGGTGTTGATCTCCCCGGCCTGCGCGATGACGATCGTCGGCACCCGCCGGGCGCCGCCGGTGCCGCCGGTCAGGGTGTCGGTGCCGGTCTGGGTGTCGGTGGCGGCGAGGGTGGCGCGCAGGGCGTCCGGGCACATTCGGCCCCGGCCGTCGCCGGCGACGGTGTGTATCCCGCGGCTGCCGAAGCCGAGCAGGCGCAGCGCCGCGTCGACGGTGGTGTGCCGGTCGGCGCCGGCGAGCACCCTCACCGGCGGGGCGCCGGTGAGGCCATCGGCGCCGACGTCCCAGCCGACCTCGGCGAGCACCCGGTGGCGGGCGGCGGCCAGCGCCGTCACATGGGCCATCTGCGTGCCGGTGGTGAATCCGACCGAGGCCGTCGCGGGCAGCCCGAGTGCCTGCCTCACCCACCGTCCGGCGATCTGTTCGACGGCGCTGGCCGCCGGGGACAGCGAGGCGAGCGCCGCGTTCTGATCCCAGACGACGGCCAGCAGGTCGGCGGCGAGGGCCGCGGGCAGGGTGCCGCCGACGACATAGCCGAAGAACCGCGGCGAGCCGGTGGCCGTCAGCCCGCCGCCGACCGCCTCGACCAGCGCGTCGATGACCGCCACCGGATCACTGGGCGCCGCCGGGAACGGACCGTCGAGGCGGGCGAGCACCTCGGCGGCGCTCAGACCGGGCCGTACCGGACGGTGGGCCAGGCTGGCCAGCCAGGCGTCGGCGTGCCGGGTGGCGCCGCGCAGCGCCGCCCGCAGCGCCACCCCGGGATCGTCCGACGGGGACCGCGGGTTCAGCTGTCCACCGCCTGACCGGCAGCCACGTTCCCGGACGTGGAGATGTCCTGGCTGAGGGGGCCCGCCGCCGGCGCGGCGCCGGGCCGGCGGGCGGCGTGGGCGGCGGGACGCCCCTCGTGGGCGAGCCAGTCGAGGATGATCGTGGCGGTCTGGTCGGGGTCCTCGATCATGGGGATGTGGCCGAGGCCGGCCAGGATCTCGACCCGCCAGTCGGGCCGGCTGCGCGCCGCCGCGTGGGCCATGGCGACCGGGACGAGCCGGTCGGCGGTGCCGTGCAGCAGCAACGTCGGCGCGGCCGCGGTGCGCAGATAACCGGTCAGCGGGGTCCGGCGGACCATGGCGGCGACCACCGAGCGGGCCGCGGTGACGAACGCCGCGTCGGCCCCGGCCGTCAGCCCGCGTTCACGCTGGGCCCGTTCCATCACCTCGAGGGTCCGCGCCGGGATCCGACTCGGATCACCGCACAACCGGGCCAGGCTCTCCTCGACGAGGGCGAGCGGGGTCGTCCGGGCCCGGCGGCGGGCCAGCGTGCGGGTGCCCAGGCGCGGGACGAACAGCGCGGCGAACAACGCGAGTGTCGTCGGGGCGGGGTAGGCGCCGCGGGGCAGCGGCAGCGCCGGATTGACCAAGACGAGCCCCGCGACGGTGTCGGGTGCCAGCACCGACTGCCGCAGACTGATCATTCCGCCCATCGAGTTGCCGACCAGCACGGCCGGCCCGGCGAGCACCTCGGTGAGAAACCGGTCGAGCAGACGCTGGTTGCCCGCGACGTGCGGCCGTGGCCGCTGCGCCGGGGTGCGCCCGTGCCCGGCGAGATCAAGCGCCAGTACCCGGCAGGTGGGGGTCAGCAGGGGCGCCAGCCGTAGCCAGTTGTGGTAAGAACCGCCGAGCCCGTGCGCACACACCAGCACCGGTCCGTCCGCCGGCCCGCCGAAGTCGACGACGTACACCGGATCGCCCAGCTGGGCCTGATAGGCGGCGTGGCCATCCTCGGCCGGTCCGGCCGGGTCCGGCCGCAGCGGGGCATGGGCGGCGAGCAGGCCGGACTCGCTCAGTGGCACCGGCGTGGTACTGGTCATCCTCTGACGGTAGGACGCCCGGCGTGCCCGCGCGTGCGAAAGGGTCGTGCGGTCGGCCGCATGAGCGGCGGCCGACCGTCGCCGGCCCTGGCCGGGTCACAGGGAGGGGGAGGCTCCCAGCCGCAGCCGCTTCGGGTTCGCGAGGGACGCGGGGGCGACCCGGATGTCGGTCTCCACCGCGGTGGCCCCATCGATGGCGGGCTCGGTCGGGATCGACCCGGGCAGACCCGCGGTCAGCGGGGAGGACTGCTGTTGCTCCACGCGCACGCTCCTTCCAGTGATGTCGGCACCTGTCCTCAAAACGGTATCCAGGGGACGGCCCACCCCAGGACGTCAGGTGTCGCTGGTCACACCACAGATTCGAACCGTGACCGCCTGGGGTCGTCGTTCGCGCAGGTCGAAGCGCCTGCCCGCCAGCCGGTGCGATCCGCCCCCGGCCGCTTCTTCGGTGCCATCACCGACCCGTCACGGCCCGCCGACCGACGCCCCCGGGCGGGACGGGGCCGGGCGGGACGGGGCCGGAAAAAGAAGATGGCGCCGCCGTCCGGACGGGAATCCGGGCGACGGCGCCATCGGGTGCCTGACCCTGGACGTCAGTGGACGTCCCTCGTCAGACGTCCACGATCAGGACAGTCCGACGGGCCAGGCGACGAGCGACAGGCGACGAGCAGGTGCGGGGTCTCAGGCGCTGGGGGTGACCGGTGCCTGAGTGGCGGTGGCGGTGGGGCGACGCTGCGGACGGCCGTGGGCCGAGGCGGGACGGCCGCCGATGCGGTGGCCACCACCGTCGCGGCGGGCGTTGCGGTGCTCCCCGTCACGCCCACCGGCGGAACCGCCGGTGCGTGCGCCGCTGAAACGCGGCCCCCGAGCCGCCGCCGAACTCGCGGCCCGTGCCTTGGGGATCGCGTCCGGGCTCACCCGGGGTGCCGGCGGGCCGGCCAGCTCCAGGATCACCGGGTCGTCGGGCTTGGTCGGAAGCGGGCGGGCCTCGATACCGACCGCGCGCAGCAGACCGCGCACCTTGCCCCGCTCGGCGGGCAGGGTGACCAGCACGTCGGCGCCGTCGGCGCCGGCCCGGGCGGTACGCCCGCCGCGGTGCTGGTAGGTCTTGGCGTCCTCGGGCGGGCCGAGGTGCACCACGAGGCGGATGCCGTCGACGTGGATGCCGCGAGCGGCGACGTCGGTGGCGACCAGCACCCGGTAGAACCCGTCGGTGAAGCCGGCGAGCGCGCGGGTGCGGGCGCCCTGGGGCATCCCACCGTGCAGCGGCTCGGCGGGAACACCGGCGCGGCACAGCGACTCGGAGATCCGGTCGGCGTCGCGCTGGGTCCGCACGAACACCAGGGTCCGCCCGGAGCCACCGGCCAGCGCCGTGACCAGTTCGACCTGCGCGGTCCGGTCAGGCGCCTCGAGGGCGTGCCGGGCCAGCGTGGTGACCTGGGAGGTCTCCGAGTCGATCGCGACGAGCACCGGGTCGGGCAGGTAGTCGCGCACCAGGACCTCGACCTCACGGTCGAGCGTCGCGGAGAACAACAGCCGCTGCCCGCCGGAGGGGGTGGCGTCCAGCAGGGCCCGAACCGCGGGCAGGAAGCCGAGGTCGCACATGAAGTCGGCCTCGTCGAGGACGGTCATCTCGATCTCACCGAGCTCGCAGGCGCCTCGCTCGACGAGGTCGGTCAGGCGACCCGGGGTGGCCACGACCAGGTGCACGCCGCGGCGCAGTACCGAGATCTGCCGGCTGATGGAGGTTCCGCCGTAGACGGGGGCCATCCGCAGGTTCAGTACGCGGGTCAGCGGCTCGAGGGCGTCGTTGACCTGCTGGGCGAGCTCGCGGGTGGGCACCAGCACCAGGGCGCGGGGCCGACGCGGGGTCGCCGGGCCGCCCTCGGCCAGGCGACCGAGGATCGGCAGGCCGAAGGCCAGCGTCTTACCGGAGCCGGTACGGGCCCGGCCGAGGACGTTCTCTCCGGCCAGCACGTCGGGCAGCGTCGCCGCCTGCACCGCGAACGGTGCGGCGATGTTGCGCTCGGCGAGCGCCCTGATCAGCCGCTTGGGCAGACCAGCGGCCTCGAAGGTCTCCGCCGGGGGGCGAGGTTCACGGGTGGTCAGGGCAGGAGCGGCCGGACGGGCCGGACCGCTGAAGCGTGAGCCGCCGCCGTACCGGGAGCCGCGGCTGGAACCGCGACCGGCACTGCTGGGCCCGCCACGGCCCCGGGGCGGGCGCGGCTGGCGGTGGGCAGCGAGAGACTGGGAGTTTCCATGCTGAGACAGAGGGATCCGCCGATCAGGTCAGGGCCACCATGAGATCAATAAGACAAGTGCGAAGGTTTGCACAAGCCCGTTTGTATCGTCCGGCGGCCGGGGTACGGCCGGCTCCGCGACCGGACCCAACGGCGGGAAAATCCCGCTTTGGCGCTCGCACCGACCTCGCACACCCGACCATGTAGCCGGGCGCGGACAGCCGCTGCGGCCGTCGTCGTGTTTCACGGTACCTCGGCGATCGGATGTGCGGGGCCCGTCGGCAGGGTGCAACGAGCCGGTGCATACCCGTGGGTGGCGGTCCGCCCGGTCACGGTGCGCCAGTCCGCCGGTGTGGAAGGGGCCCTTCGTCCGTGTTGACCCGGTCGGCGGGGCCCGGTTCGGTGGGCGTCGCGGTGAGGCCGCCGGAGGTCGGGATAGCCCAGGGTGTCGCGGTACTACGGACCGCGAAGGCCAGGATGACGCCCAGTCCGACGCAGACCGCGTACGGTCCGGCGGCCCGTGCACCGGCCGCGTGCACGGCGGCCAGACCGAGGATCAGCAGGCCAAACGTGATGGTGCGCACTGTCCGGGACGCGACCAGGGTCACGTCCGGGCGGATCGGCCTGCGCCGACCGCCGAAGGTCCTGTCCGGACCCGGGCTCAGCAGGCAGGACAACACCAACGGGAGGCCGATGACGGCGGTCACGGCCAGATCGGTACCGGTGGTGCGGTGCGGCGTGACCAGCAACCAGGAGCCGGCCGCGAACAGGGCGATCGGCCCGGCCGAGACGGGCCGTCGGTCCCGAGGAACCCGTCCGCCTCGGGTGTCCCGTCCGCCCTCCGAGCCCGGTCCATCCCCCGGGCCCGGTCCGTCCTCCGGGTCTCGTCCGTCCCGTGGGTGAGGGGTGACGGGACGGCTGAGCGCGAGCAGGGGCGCGACCAGCAACAGCAGGTAATGGCACCACACGACCGGCGAGGCGAGCAGCGCCGCGACGACACCACCGGTGTAGGCGAGCCGTTCGTCGTGGCCGCGCCGCGCCGCCCACCAGCAGCCGGCCAGCACCGCCAACGCGGCCAGCCGCGCGAGCCGGCCGGCCGTCGAGATCGACAGGCCCACCCCGGTGAGCAGCCCGGTGAGGCTGATCCCCGCCCGCGCCTCCACCCGGCCGAGCTGCCCCAACAGCGCCACGTAGTCGACCAGACCCAGGGGGCTGACCAGGGCGCTGACGCCGATCAGCGCCGCGAGCACCGCCCCGGCCGCCCCCGCCGCCCGCCACCGCCGCGCCAGCAGCAGCCACACCAGCAGCGGTGCCAGGAAGACCTTGCTGTAGATGACGAGGGCCACCACCGTGCCACAGACCAGTGCGCGGTCCCGGGCCCGCCAGGCCAGCGCGAGCGCCGCGAACAACAGGGCGTTGAACGTTCCCATCTGCAGGCCGATGACCGTCGTGGACGCGGCCAGCACCAGCGCGTGGACGCGCAGGTCCCGTACCCCGGCCAGGCGCACCCCGGCCAGCACCGCGAGCACGGACCCGGCCACGAACAGATCACCGGCGGCGGAAAGCGACGACAACGGGACGAACGGCAACGCGGTCAGATACGGGTAGACGAAGGCCGAGCCGGAGTACACCGCGGCGGTCCCCGGCGTCGGATACGGGTTGTGACCGGCCTGGATGGCCGCCCCGGCGCGCAGGAACACCGCCACGTCGTAGTGCCCGATCCGGCTGATCATCCCGACCCAGAGCAGGGCGACCAGCCCGGCGAACGCCGCCCAGCCCACAGTGACCCGGACGATCCCCCCGACCGGGCGGGTCCTCATGGCGACCGGCCGGCCCCGTTGCCGTCCCCGTCCCGGCGGCCGTCCAGCAGACCACCCGGAAGACCACGGATCAGACCACGGAGGTGGGTGTCGGGGTGGACGCGCGGACGTCCGCGCACGGGGGCGAACCGCGCGGCGGACACCGGGGTTCACCACCCGAACGGGCCGTGCCCCCGTGGGCCGGCCAGGTCGGTGTGGGGGACGGACGAAACGGGCTACCCGGCCTGGTGTGACCGGTCGCACAGCACGGCCGGGCGGGGCCGGCCGACCGTGCTCCCCGGTCGCGGGGGGCCCGGGAGATCCGGGAGATCCGGCGTGCGTGGGGCTCGGCACACCCGGCACACCCGGCGCGCTGGGTGGATCTGGCTGGTTTCGCACGTCGTTGTGCCCACCCTGGGTTGGCGATCAGGCCTGCGGATCGTCGCAGATCGTGGCCGTCACAGCAGCAGCTGGGTGAGGGTGTGGATGACCAGACCCACCAGCGCGCCGACGACCGTGCCGTTGATCCGGATGAACTGCAGGTCGCGGCCGACGTGCAGTTCGATGCGCCGGGAGGTCTCGGCGGGCTCCCAGCTGGCCACCGTGTCCCCGATGATCGCCGAGATGTCCCCCTTGTAGCGGGCGACGGCGCGGGCGGCGAGGTCGGCGGCGGCCTGGTCGACGGTGCGGGCGAGGTCGGGGTCCTCGACCAGTCGGGCGCCGAAGGCGGCCAGTTCGGTCCGGGCCCGCACCCGGGCGGTGCTGTCCGGATCGGTGATCAGATCGAGCAGGATCGCCCGGGTCGTCGCCCAGATCATCGCGACGGCCTGCCCGACCTCCGGCCGGGCCAGCCAGCGCTGCTTCATCTGCTCCACCTGCTCGCCCAGGCTCGCGTCGGTGCGCAGCCGGGTGGCCTGATCGGCGAGGAAACGATCGAGGGTCGTGCGCACCCGGTGCTCGGGATCGGCCCGGATCTGCGCCAGCGCCTCCAACGCCTTGTCGTACGCCTTGGCCGCGACGGCCTCGTCCAGCCACTGCGGGGTCCAGGCCGGGGCCTGGTCCAGGATGAGTCGGCTGAAGGTCTCGGGGTTGTGCAGCAGCCAGTGTTCGACCTCGGCGAGGATCAGCTCGACGAGCCGGTCGTGCATCCGGGCGTCCAGCACGCGTTGCAGGATCGCGCCGAGGGTGCCCGCCCAGGGCCGTTCGACCAGCCGTGGCACCACCGCCCGGTCGACGATCTCGCGGACGAGGTCGTCGTTCGTCCCGGCGATCACCGTCGACAGCCGCCCGGCAGCCTCGGCGGCGACCCGCTCGGCATGGGCCGGTTCCCGCAGCCACGTCCCCACCCGGGCCGCGACCCCGATCCCGTCGACCTTGTCCCGTACGACGTCCGGCGCCAGGAAATGGGTGCTGACGAAGTTCTCCAGGCCACGCCCGAGGGCGTCCTTGCGATGCGGGATGATCGCGGTGTGCGGGATGGGCAGGCCGAGTGGATGACGAAACAGGGCGGTCACCGCGAACCAGTCGGCGAGCGCGCCGACGACACCCGCCTCGGCGGCGGCGGCGACATAGCCCGTCCAGGCGGGGCCACCGTGGTTGTGCCACGCCTGGGCCACCAGGTAGATCGCCACCACCGCGGCGAGCAGGCCGGTGGCGATCAACCGCATCCGACGTAACGCCTGGCGCAACCCCGGCTCGTCCGCCGTCCCGCGGGGCAGGGCCGCCCCCGCCGGTTCGCTCATCGGCCACCGCCGCTCATCGGCCCACCGTCCCCGACCGCACCTGGTGTCCCCCCCACCGCACCGAGGGTCCCGGGAGCAGACCCGGGCCGTTCCGGCGCTGATCGTCGCGTGTTTCGACAGCCTATGTGGTCGTCCTCATCGCCTGGCCCGTCCCGGCAGCCGGGCCTCGATCGCGGCGCGGGTCTCGGGTGTGGCGAGCTGGCGGGCGAACTGCACGGCCTCCTGCTCCAACCGGGCCAGCACCTGGGGCCCGTCGGAGTCATGCAGCAACGCGCGGGTGGCGGCGAGTGCCTGGGCCGGCTGGGCGAGCAGGGCCGCGATCCGGTCGTCGACCCGGGCCCGCAACGCGTCGGCGTCGGGCAGCACCTCGGTGACCAGGCCCAGCCGGGCCGCCTCGGCCGCGTCGAAGGGCTCCCCGAAGTAGAGCAACCGCGCGGCCGCCGCCGGCCCGACCCGGCGCGGCAGCAGCAGACTCGAACCGAACTCCGGCACCACACCCAGCGGGACGAACGGCAGGGCGAAGACGGCCCGAGCGCTGGCGTACACTAGGTCGCAGTGCAGCAACACCGTCGTGCCGATGCCGATGCCGACCGCCGGGCCGTCGACCTCGGCCACCAGCAGCTTCGTCGTGGCCGCGACCGCGCGCAGGAACGTCAGCGTCGGGCCGTCGGTCCGCAGCGCCCCACCGGCCAGGAAATCGGCGAGGTCGTTGCCCGCGGTGAACGTCGCGTCCTGGCCGCACAGGCGGATGATCCGGATCGTGTCCTCGCGTTCGGCGCGGAGGAATCCCTCGGCGAGCGCGCCGTACATCTCCTGGGTGAGGGCATTGCGCTTGGCGGGACGGGCGATGCGCAGTGTCAGGACACCGTCGTCGACATCGACGTGAATGTGCTCGCTCACGGGTGTGCTCACCATCCTGGTAGGTCGGTCGGTGCGGTCAGATGCACGATGCCCGCCTCCGCGCCTGGCCGCAGGCCAGGACGCCCGATTCCCCGCCGCCCGCTTCCCGAGCACCGCACCGATACGCACCGCACCGATACGCACCCGCGGTCGCGCGATGCCCGGATGGCTGTTCGGGAGTCGCGGCCAGGTCGGCCGGTCGAGGGGGGAGAACCTGCCGTGGCGTGAGGCCCGTCAGGGCGAGGCATCCTGCCAGGATGGGGACCGTGACAGACCCGAGTGAACCTGGCGCCCTGTCCGCTCCCGCCGTCGAGCTGGTGCCGGCCACGGCCAC
>NZ_CADCWS010000103.1 GCF_902806475.1 Candidatus Frankia nodulisporulans | reverse complement strand
CGGCGTCAGGGCTTGCGCTGGTATCGGTCGACAGCGCGGGCGGTGACCGCAGCGGCGGAGTCGGCGACTCGGGGCGGTGGGTGACTCGGGGCTGTGGGAGGCAGAGCGTGACGACATCGCTGGCGTGCGGAGGGACGGAGGAGACCTGGCGCGGCCGTGGGCGGTGCGCGCAAGGGCTCCGCATGGTGGCGCGGGCGATGGTGGCGGGGATGACGGTGGCGTGGTGGCGGGGACGACGGTGGCGCGCGGGAGGCGTGGGCGTCCAAAGGCGGTAGACGGAGGGTTCCGGTGTGGAACGGGGATCCGTGCGGATAAAATCGGTGGGACGCGTGGTCGGGATACAGGGGACAGCTGTCTACGGGGGGCGGCTGGCCGACGCGCGCCAAGGAGATGACCATGGCTCGACCTGAGCGTCCGCTTTCCACCGTGCCCGGACCTGTCCGCGACTTCGCGGCGGCGCTGCGCGAACTGCGCCAGCAGGCCGGCGCGATTCCCTACCGGCAGCTCGCGAAGGCTGCCCATTTCTCGCCCGCGCATCTCGCTCGCGCGGCGGACGGCCGGGCGTTGCCGCGGTGGGAGGTGGTCAGCGCCTACGTCCGCGCGTGCGGTGGTGACCTGCTCGAGTGGCAGCGACGGTGGCAGCTGGCCAGCGCGGTCGCTCAGGCGCAGCGCGAGTCCGTCGTCGTGGTGCACATGCCGCGTATGCGCTCGGCTCTGGTGGATTCTGGCTGCTCAGGGCATATGGCGCCGGTCCATCAGCTGGCTTCTGCGCGGTCTGTGGCCTCGGTGTCCAGCGCCACCGGGTAGCTAAACGGCCGGGGACCGTAGACTCGCGGCTTGTGCTGGGAGAAAAGGGCACAATAGCGGCGGCTGTCCGTGCGCGTTGTTTCTGTTCGGGTGGACGCTGTGCTTGTTGAGCGGGCGCAGATCGAGGCTGCGTTGCCCGGCTATGAGCTGGGGGACCAGATCGGCTCGGGCGGCTTCGGCCTCGTGCTGGCCGGCTGGCAGACCAGCCTGCAGCGTGACGTGGCGATCAAGGTGCTGGCCGCGGGCAGAAACCCGAGGTCGCAGGCCGCGGCCTCGGCGGAGGCGCGGATCCTCGCGGGGCTCGACCATCCGCACATCGTGCGGGTGTTCGACTACCGGGAGGTCGAGGGGCTGCGGCTGATCGTGATGGAGCGGCTGTCCGGGGGCACGTTGACCCAGCGTCGGGCGTAGCTCGGTCCCGACGCGGTCTGTGCCATCGGGCTGGCCGTGGCGGATGCCCTGAGCTGCGCGCATGCCAACGGCGTGCTGCACCGCGACATCAAGCCGGACAACGTCATGTTCGACGCGTCCGGGGTGTTGAAGGTGGTTGATTTCGGCATCGCGAAGCTCATCGGTGCCACACCGGTCACCGCGAGCGCGGTGGTGGGCACGCCGCTGTTCATGGCTCCCGAGCAACTGGCCGGCGGGCGTGTCGGTCCGGCGACGGACCTGTACGGGCTCGCCATGCTGCTGCACCACCTGCTCGCCGGCCGTCCCGTGAACCCCGACCGCCTGGGCCATCTCGATCACCCGGGCCGCCCCGACCGCCTGGACCGCCTGGACAGTCCGCGCGACGCGGGTCGTCCAGGCGCGGCGGGCTACCAGGGCCAGGCCGGCCAGGTGAGCTGGCCCGGGGAGGAGGAGACGTGGTCGCTGGGTCTGCCATCGCCGCGTCCGCTGCCGCCGCGTGCGGGGCCACCAGGTGCGTCGGGTCCGTCGGGTCCGTCGGGTGCGTCGACGGTGGAGCCGTTGGTGCGGGCGGGGTCGGTGTCGGCGGCTCGACTCCGACCGATCGTTCCCGGGCCGTTGCCAGCAGCGGTGCCGAAAGAGGTCGGGGAGGTGGTGCTCGCCGCCTTGGCCGCGGACCCGGCACAACGTCCGGACTCGGCGCGGGTGTTCGCTCTCGCCCTGGCGCGCGCGGCCGCGGACGTCTATGGCCCGAGCTGGGTGATGCGGTCCGGGGTGCCGATCAGACTGCACGACGATGTCCGTGCCATCGCCGAGCGGCCGTCCAGACTGCACTGGGCGGCCCTGCCAGCGAGCGGTGAGACGGCTGCTCCCACGTCGATACCGGATGAGCCGGTCGTCGACCGATCTCGGCCGCCGAGGCGGCGATCACTGGCATCGCTGTTGGCGAGAGTGGCACCGGCACCGACGGGCTCTGCCTCTGCCTCGGCGACGGCGGCATCTGGGCCGCGGGCGGCATCTGGGCCGCGGGCGGCATCTGGGCCGTGGGCGGAGGCGCCACGGGTAGCGGAGCCGCGTCCAGCGCAGCCGTGGGCGGATGGGTCGCGAGCGGGTGAACCGCGGATGGCAGGGTCGGCGGCGTAGCGGGGCCAGGCAGCGGCGGCGGGGAGACAGGCGGCGCTGGGCGGTTCTGGTCGCGGCTGGAGTGGTGGTCACGGGGCTGGCGGTGACGGGGGTTCTGCTGCTCGTCGGCGGTGGCGAAGGTGGCGGTGGTGAGCAGCGGCAGGCCAGGCTGATCGGGCGACCGCTGACCGGGCACACCAACTGGGTGGCGGCGCTGGCGTTCGCCCCGGACGGGCGCACGATGGCCAGCGGCAGCAAGGACGGCACCGTCCGGCTGTGGGATGTGGGTGATCCGGCGCGTCCGCGGGCGCTCGGCGTGACCTCGCCACCGACGGCGGGGGTGCTCGCGGTCGCCTTCTCGCCGCGGGGGGACGTCCTGGCGCTGGCGAACTGGGATGGTTCGGAACAGCTGTGGGACGTGCGCGATCCGTCCCGTCCGCGGTTGCTGCCGGTCGGTTTTCCGCGCAGCGCCACCTCGCTGAGCTGGGTGGCGTTCAACGCGGATGGGCAGCGACTGATGGACGGGACCAAAAGCGGGATCGTCCGGTACTGGGATGTCACCGATCTGCGCCATCCGCATCTGCTCAGCGAGCTGGCCGCGGGTAGTTCGCCGGTGGACTGGGTGCGCCAGACCGCCGATCCGCTCGGCGCGTACCTGACCACCTCGGGCGGCGACGGGAAGAGCCAGCGGATCAAGCTGTGGTGGATGACCGCCGAGTCCGAGCCCAGCCTGCTCGCGGACCTGCCGACCGGGCACTCCGGTCCGGTCTACGGCCTGGCGATGTCGACGGACCTGCGGACCCTGGCCACCGGCGGCAAGGACACCACCATCCGGTTGTGGGACACGACGAATCCGAGTGCGCCCCGTCCGCTCTCGTCGCTGCCGCGCGGCCACAGCAGTTCGGTGTGGTCGCTGGCCTTCTCGCCGAACGGACAGGTGCTGGCCAGCGGCAGCTTCGACAACACCGTCCGGCTGTGGGATCTCGGCGACCGCAGGGCCCCACAGCCGCTGGGCGGGCCGCTGACCGGGCACACCGACTTCGTGCAGGCGGTCGTCTTCTCGCCGGACGGCCGTCTACTCGCCACCGGCAGCCGGGACGGCACGATCCGGCTCTGGCACGTCCCGAGTGCTCCCGCCGTCGAGAGCCGCTGACCGTCTGGTGCTGACCTCTCGGTGCTGACCCCTGGGTGCTGACCTCTCGGTGCTGACCCCTGGGCGCTGACGACTCGGTGCTGGCCCCTCGGCGCTGACCACTCGGTGTGACCGTCTGGGCGCGTCCGGGTTGAGACCGGCGGGCCGTCCAGGTCGCATCGCGGCGATCGGCGCGCGGTCAGGGTGGGGTGGGGCGGGGGTGGTCGCTGGCCACTGACTCCTTGCTGGGCGGGAAGGTTGTGCGTCCTCCTCAGGTGGGTTCGTCCGTGCGTTCGTACCCGATGGGCGATGGGGGGTGCACAGGGTCGTCGCGGACGGCTGCGGACGGGGACGCGGCGGGGTCGGTGGCCACGGATCGTGACCAAAGGGCGCGATCTTGGGCGTGTGGTGGGTATGGCATGGGTGGGGGTCGGGCTGTCAGATCTTTCGGTGGGGCCCCGGGAACGCGAAGAAGTGGTAGCCACAACGTGCCTGTGGTTGGTGGGTGTTCTCCCCCGCCGAGCTTTCGCCTGCTGGTCTGGTCCTCGGTGCACGTATCCAGGAGTGGAGGGGCTTCCGCGGCTGTGGCCGTGGCTGGAGGATTGAGGCGTCAATGCGTGTGTTGCTGGTCGAGGACGACCATGGCGTGGGTGGTGCGATCAAGGATGTGCTCGACGCCCGCGGCCATCCGGTCGAATGGGTGACCCGAGGGGCCGACGCGCTGCTGCGCCATCGGGGTGCGGACCTGTTGCTGCTGGACCTGGGGCTGCCGGACATCAGCGGGCTGGAGGTGCTGCGGCGGCTGCGGCGGCTGGCGGCCACCCCGATCCTGGTGCTGACGGCGTCGGGTACCGATGAGCGCGACATCGTCCGCGGTCTGCGCCTGGGTGCGGACGACTACCTGCTCAAGCCGGTCCGGATGGACGAACTGCTGGCCCGGATGGAGGCGGTGCTGCGCCGCGCCCAACGGGAGGAGGGCATCCCGGCGATCAGTCGGGTTCAGGTGGGCGGCGTCGCCATCGACCTCGACACCCACCTGGTCACGGTGGCCGGTGAGGAGGTGGTGCTGACCCGGATCGAGTTCGAGATCCTCGCCGTACTGGCGCGTAAGGCGGGCACCGCGGTCAGCCGCGAACAGCTGCTCGACGAGGTGTGGGGCGACGCGTACGTCGCCGTGTCGCGGACCTTCGACGTCCATCTGTCGAAGTTGCGCAAGAAGCTTGGCCGGCCGAGCCCGCTGCACAACATTCGCGGTTTCGGTTACCGGCTGGGCGACTGAGGTGCGTAGACGGCTGCTGATCGTGCTCATCGCGGCCGGGCTCGCGGCGCTGGCGGCCTTCGCCGTCCCGCTGCTCTACACCACCGCCGCGGAACGCACCGACCGGTTCGTCGGCCGGCGCACCGCCGACATCAACCGGTTCGCCGAACTCGCCGTGACCGGATCGGACCAGCTCGAACCCGAGATCGACGCGCATGCCGACCTGTACGGCGACGCCGTCATCGTCGTCGATGCCGCCGGCCAGCCGATCGTGCGCCGCGGGGATCTGCCCGAGGGACCCGAGGTGGACCGGGCGATCGACGCGGCGCTGCGCAACCAGCGGCAGGCGAGCCTGCCTGACCTGCGGCCCTGGTCGAGTGGCCAGGTCGTGTTCGCCCGTCCGGTCGGCAACGGCATCGAGGTGTCCGGCGCGGTGCTGTTGCTGAGCAGCCGGGAGCGGGCCGCCGCCGACGTGGGACGGGTCTGGGAGCACGTCCTGTTCGGTGTGCTCGCCATCGCAGCCCTGTTCGCCACGCTGATCCTGCTGCTGGTGCGCTGGGTGCTGCGTCCCATCACCCAGCTGGAACACGGTCTGCGGGCCGTCGGCAAGGGCGTGCACAGCGCCTACGTCCCGCCGCAGCAGGGGCCGTCCGAGGTGCGTACGCTGCTCACCTCGTTCAACCGGATGGCGGACGTGGTCACCGAGTCGGCCCGCCGTCAGCGTGCCCTCATCGACGACACCTCCCACCAGTTGCGCAATCCGCTGATGGCCCTGCGGCTGCGGATGGACACCCTCGCCGACCGGCTGCCCCCCGACGCCCAGAAGACCTACACCTCCATGGTCGCCGAGGCCGGCCGGCTCCAGGTCCTACTGGACGGCATGCGCGCCCTGGCCGTCGCCGACGCCGCCGCCACCGAACTCGCCGCCCGACCCCCGTCCGAGCAGACCTGTGACGCGGCCACCATCACCCGTGACCGCATCGAGTTCTGGACGACCGCCGCCCGCGCCCGCGGTGTCATGCTCCTCGACCGGACCCCGCCCGGACCCATCCCCCTGCGCTGCACGGACACCGACCTGGAGCAGATCGTGGACGTGCTGATCGACAATGCCATCAAGTACGCCCCCCGCAGCACCGTGACCGTCACGGTCAGCGCCCGCTGGCCCGCCGCCCGCGGCCGGATCACCGTCGCCGACGACGGCCCCGGCGTGCCCGAATCGGAACTGCCGCATCTGACCGAACGCTTCCGCCGCGGCCCCTCGACCCTGCGCCCGGACGACCCCGCCGCCACCGGCTCCGGCCTCGGCCTCGCGATCGCCGAACGGCTCACCACCAACCACGGCGGACGCCTCATCCTCGCGCGCGTGTCGCCGCACGGCCTGTCCGTCGACGTCGACCTGCCCGCCGGCCCCCGGCCAGCCCCCGCGCCCACCTCGACGACCTCCGGTTCCGGTTCCGGCGCGGTGGGCACCGACGGCCACGCGGACGGGGTGAACCTGGCCGACTCCATCCGCGCCGACACCACCCCGACGATCCTGCTGCCCGTCCTGCGCCGCCACCGCGCCCACCGCCGCACCCGCCGCGAGACCATCACCGCCACCCGGCCACCGGAGACCCCCAGCCCGCGTTCGACCCCCGCGCACCCCGCCACCCAGCGACCCAGCACCACACGTTCCGGCGCCCCGCGTGCCGAGGTGCCGCGTGCCGGGACCCCGCGTGCTGAGGTGCCGCGTGCCGAGGTCCCGCGTGCTGACACTGTCGGCATCCAGCGTCCTGGCAGCGCGGACGTCCAGCGCGTGAGCGGGTCTGGCGCGGGGCGGGCGAGCGTCGCGCTTACCCGTGAGGTGGACGTTCCACCGCGGCCGGCCGAAGCCGAAGCCGGGGCCGGGGCCGGGGGCGGCGACGTCGGTGAGCGTGCGGCGTCGCGGACGGGCCTGTCCGTGACGCCGGAGGTGGACGTCCCCGTGGATCGGGACGGTACGCGGGACGAGAGCGTCCGCCCGGAGCGGACCACCGCGGCGGACGGGACACCCGACGAGGAACGGGCCCCGGGCGCGCACGGGTCGGGTCCACACGGGTCGGGTTCGGGCTCGGCCGGGTCGGGTGCGCGCGGGTCGGGTTCGGGTTCGCGCGGGTCGGAATCGCGCGGGTCGGAATCGGGTTCGGGCGGGTCGCGGGGGCCGGCGGCATGACGATCTCCCGACGGAACGTGCTGCTGGGCGGCGCGCTTGGTACGGCCTGCGCCGTGACCGCGGGACTCACCGCGGCCTGCGGGCGCTCGGGGCACACGATCTCGATCGCCGCGGGCGAACCGGACGGCTTCTACATCGAGTTCGCGAATCTGCTCCGACCACTGCTGGACGCCCGGGTCATCCCGACGCTCGGCAGCGTGCAGAACATCCGCGCGGTCACCGCCGGCACCGCCGACCTGGGGCTGGCCCTCGCCGACTCGTTGGACGCCGCCCGCATCGGTTCCCCGGCCTTCGGTGGCCGTCCGATGACGTTGTACGCGCTGGGCCGGGTCTACGAGAACTACATGCAGCTCGTGGTCCGCGCGGACAGTCCGGTGCGCACGCTCACGGACCTGGCCGGACGGTCGGTGTCGCTGGGGGCGAACGGCTCGGGCGCGGCGCTGTTCGGCGAGCGGCTGTTCGCCACCGCGGGGGTGCAGCCGGGACAGACCCGGCATCTGGCGCTCACCGACGCCGTCGCCGCGCTGCGCGACAACATGATCGACGCGATGCTGTGGTCCGGTGGCGTCCCGACCCCGCTGCTCGCCGAGGCCGACCGGGCCTGGGGCATCCGCCTGCTCGACCTCGGCGACTACGTCCCCGCCCTGCGCGCCCGGTACGACCAGCTCGCCCTGCCCGCGGGCAGCTATCGCTCGGTCAGTGCCGTACGCACCATCGGCGTGCCGAACCTGCTGGTCACCGGTACCCACACGGATGACTCGGTGGTCCGCGACACCGTCCGCGCCCTGGTCGAACACGCGGGCCAGCTCGTCCCCGCCCAGGCTCGCGGCACCCAGTACCTCGACGTCGGCAACCTCATCAACACCGAGCCGCTTCCCCTGCACCCCGCCGCCGTCAGCACCTACCGGGCGCTGCGCGGCTGAGAGCCGGTCCGCGAGCGTCCCATTGTGGCCGCGTTCTGGCCGGGCGACGCCCGATTCTCCAGAAGGCGTCCGGGTCGTGTTTCCACGCTGCCTGGAATCGGCTGTCCCGCTGGTCCGTCCCGTGGGATGGCGCTGGCGTGTCACGGGCGTCCGCTGGCCGTCGAGGTCCGAGCCGGGATGGTCCTGGCGGCGGGTGGAATTGATACTTCTACAATGCGGGGGCGGTGAGAAGCGGGTCCGGTGGTGAGCGGGAAATCGGCGGACGACCGCGGCTCAGGAGAGGAGAAATCGCGTGCCTGAGCTGCGGAGACGGACGCGCCTGGGTCGGCTCGTGGTCCGCGGCCCGCTCGCCTGGCAGGCCCGGGTAACCGGATGTGGCAGGAATATGGCATCAGTATCCGCGCAGCCGCAGCCGCAGCCGCAGCCGTCGGATGGCGGGACGATTCTGATTCTTACCCTGGGCTATCTGATGGTGGCGGCAATGCTGGTGGTGGTGGTGACCGACGTGTCGGCGGTGTACCTGGCGCGGCGCTCGGTGGCATCGGCGGCGGACGGCGCAGCCCTGGCCGCGGCGCAGCGGATTGACGAGAACGCCGTGTACACCGCCGCGGGCACGCTGGACCGGCTGCCGTTGGCGGACATCGACGAGACGGTGTCGCGGTACCAGCAGCAGGCCGACCCCAGTGGGCGGACGTCCCTGTCCGCGAGCCTCGTCGATGCGGCGACGGTGCAGGTGGAAGGGACGCGGACGGTCGACCTGCCGGTGGTGGGCGTACTGGGCGTCGGGCCGGTTACCGTTCGGGCCGGGGCGCAGGCACAGTCGGTGGTCCGCCAGCCCGTCGAACCATGACACCCTGTTCGCCGGCGCCCTGTTCGCCAGCGTTCAGCTCGCCAGGACCCCGCGCGTCAGGACCCCCTTCGCCAGGGCCCCGTTCGCCAGCGTCCCGCGCGTCAGGACCCCGTTCGTCAGCGCCCCGTTCGCCAGCGTCCCGCGCGTCAGGACCCCGTTCGTCAGCGCCCCGTTCGCCAGCCGCGGCACTCCCGGTGCTCCGACTGTCGCCTTTCATGGTGTCGACGCTGGACGTCCCCTCGCCGTAGGCGCTGAGGGCGGCGGCACGCAGGACGGAGGCGGTGGCGGCCGACACGCCGAAACCCGTCGCGCCGAAGCCGGAGGCGCCGAAACCCGTCGCGCCGAAGCCGGTCGTGCCGAGGACGGGGGAACCCGGCCCGCGGGCAGCGGCGTTACCGGGACCGGTGGCGGGGGTGGCGCCGAGGGTGAAACGGTCGGGGAGCCGGGCGGTGCGCGGGTCCGGTTCGGGTTCGCGGTGCAACCAGGGGGTGGTGGCGTCGACGAGGTCGTCGAGGCCTTCGCCGGTGCGCTGCTCGGACAGGGCGGAGACGTCCCGGACGAGCCGGACGAGCCGGGCGAGCCACTCGGCGGGGCGCGTGGCGGACAGGGCCACGGCTCGTCCGGCGTGGTCGGCGGCTTCGTCGCGGTCGGGGAACTCGCGGGCCAGCGCCGCGCGGGCCTGGGCCATCCGGACCGAGACGACCATTCCGGTCTGGCCGGAGCCGGTGACCAGGTGGGCGGCGCGTTCCAGGTGCGGGGTGGCCTCGTCGGCGGCGCCGACGGTGGTGAGTGCCTCGGCGCAGGCGAGTGCGAGGTCGGCGGGGGAGTAGGTCTCCAGGGCGAAGCCGGGGGTGCCGAAGGCGGTGTCGTCGAGGCGTTCCATCGTCTGCCAGGCGCGGGCGACGCCTTCGCGGACCCCGGCCGCGTCGCCGGTGGCGGCGTAGGCGCTGGTCACGACCTTGCCGGCGATCAACGCACGGGTGGCGCTGAACCCGGCGATCCGGGCGGCCACCCCGGCGATCTGCAGGGCGACCGCGGGGCTGTGCGGACGGACGATCCGGGCTCGCAGCGCCAGGGCCCGCGCGGCGAGCGGACCGTCGCCGGCGGCGCGGGCGAGGGCCGCCGCCCGGTCTGCCCGCATGGCGGCGTCCGCGTGCCGACCTCGGTCGTAGGCGGTGGCGGCAGCGGCTGTCATGACCGCGGCGTGCAGACGCATCCAGTCCAGGGCAGCGCGCCCGCGCAACCGGTGTCGGCCGGGTACCGCCCGGGTCGCCTGCTCGAGTTCGGCCAGAGCGGCGGCGGTCGTGGCGAGTTCGGTGGTCTCGTAGGCGCCGACGGCCGCGTCGAGTAGAGCGGAGCAGACCTCGTGCAGGACGGCGGGCCGCTCGTCCGCGTGACGGGCGAGCTCACGGCCGATGAGGCCGCCGGGAGTGGACGGGCCGGGGCCGGTGCTGTCGGCATCCATGCTTATGGCGCCCATCGCGAGGCTGGTGGCGACGAGAACGGTTCTTCGATCCGCTCCCGCACCAGGGGTCGGGTGGGGCATGACGGCAACCTTCGTGGCTCGGCGGGAATGGTCACGCCGCAGCCCGGAGACAGCGGACGGTGACGGGCGGCGACCTGGTGTGCGGCCATCGGGGTTAACCCGGCGGTCCGGCCGGTCAGCGGGCAGGTTTCGGTTGCCATCGCAGCCTCCTTGCATCCCACGCACAGCATCGGACATTCGGCGAATTCAACGCTGAAGTCCGCACCTGAAGATATCCTTTCGATGCCGCATATGCCGGTGTTCGTCCCCGCCCACGATGTGGGCCAGATCTCTTCGTCAAATGCCGCGAGCGTCGGGACGGCGGATCATCCGAGTGGATGCGCTGGTCCGGTGCGGACTCGATTGTCCTTGGCGCGGGTGCTGGTTGGTCAAATGCTCCCGGTACGTCGTTTCATGTTTCACTGCGATGTCGTCAGGACATTGCATGTTTCGATGATGTGTTCTTTCACGACTGGCGCCGTGACGCGGATCGGGCTGTCCGTGGTCGACCACGGACCGGTCCGCCACCAGACGGCTGCGACGTGTGACGGATGGGTGGGCGGCCGCGCGGGCCCGCGGCCAGGCCGTGCGAGCCCGCGGTCGGGCCACGGCCGGTGCTACCACCGCGACCGGGCCGGTCGTGACCGCCGCGACCGGGTGGCGACCGCCGCGACCGGGCCGGGACGGGGGTCGTGTGGTCGTGTGGTCGTGTGGACGCGTGCGGGGCCAAGATCGGTGCTTCGGTGGGTGTGCGACGGTCCCGGTAAGGTGAATGACATGGCCGCCGACCTGTCCGAGGAGATCAAACAGCTTGATGCCACGCTCAGCGGCATCGAGTCCGTGCTCGACCTGGCAGCGCTGCGTCGCCGCGCCGAGGAGCTCGAGCAGCAGGCGGCGGATCCAGAGCTGTGGTCAGACCAGGATCGGGCGCAGGCGGTGACCCGCAAACTGTCCTCCACCAAGGGCGATCTCGCTCGGGTGGAGGGGCTGCGCAGCCGGCTCGACGATCTCCTCGCCGCGGTCGATCTCGGGGACGACGACCTGCTCGACGAGGCGGCCGCCGGCCTGCCCGCGCTCACCACGGACATCGCCGCCCTCGAGGTGCGCACGCTGCTGTCCGGTGAGTACGACGAGCGCGACGCGATCGTCCAGCTCTCCGCCGGCGCCGGCGGTGTCGACGCCGCGGACTGGACGGCGATGCTGCTGCGGATGTACCTGCGCTGGGCGGAGCGGCACGGCTACGCCACCGAGGTCTTCGACACCTCCGAGGCGGAGGAGGCCGGCCTGAAGTCGGCGACCTTCCAGATCAAGGCCCCCTACGCCTACGGGACGCTGCGCAGCGAGCACGGGGTGCACCGGCTCGTGCGTATCTCCCCGTTCGACAACCAGAACCGCCGGCAGACCTCGTTCGCCGGCGTCGAGGTCACACCGGTCGTCGAACTGTCCGACCATGTCGATATTGACGACAAGGAACTTCGGATCGACATTTTCCGGTCATCCGGCCCAGGTGGTCAGGGCGTCAACACCACCGACTCCGCGGTGCGGATCACCCATCTGGCGACCGGCATCGTGGTCACCTGTCAGAACGAGCGCAGCCAGTTGCAGAACAAGGCGGCGGCGATGATCGTCCTGCAGGCGAAACTGCTCGAGCGGCGCCGGGCCGAGGAAGCCGCGGAAAAGGCCCGGATCACCGGCGGCCCGCAGGACGTCTCCTTCGGCTCACAGATCCGCAACTACGTGCTGCATCCGTACCAGCTGGTCAAGGATCTGCGCACCGACACCGAGACCTCCAACACCGGCGGCGTTCTCGATGGCGAACTCGACGCGTTCATCGACGCCGAGATCCGCTGGCGGCGTTCCGCCGAGAACCCGGCGTGATCGGGCCGGGCCTGATCGGGTCGGCCATCCGGCGCCGCACGACACCGCCGGATGGCCGGTAGATATCCTTTTTCGCGGGTTCGAGGCGTATCCGCCGTGGCCATCCGGTGAAATTCTGTTCGATCTGATCGTGGTGACGGGGGGCCCGGGGTCCCCGCGGGCGGGTGGTTCCTGATCCCCGCCGGACGCACCGGGCACTGCGGTCGGGACCATTGGCACGCCCGGTATGCGCGTGTAGAGTCCCGGAGTAGTTCGCGCACCGTTCGATGTTTAAACTTCGCTCGCTCCGTCCGGTTCGCGCGCTGCGACGCCTGATGGGAACCCTCATGGGAAGTACGTCCGTGTCACTTGTTCGTCCACGATTGAGTACCGTCGTCGCGGAGGGAGTGCGGCCCGTGTACCCCCAGTTCTGCACACACCGGCAGATACGCGGAATTGACCGGCCTAATCCGGGCGTAGCAGCCGCCGCGGCGGGCAGGGAGTGATGGTGACCACCATGACGACCGCACTTCCCGGGGTTGACACCGGCCTGATCGAGCCTCTTCTCGCGACTCCGTTGCCCGTCCTGATGTATCACAGCGTGGGTGATTCGGTGAGCGCCGATTTCCGGCGCTGGGAGGTCCCGCCGGGCGCGTTCGCCGAGCAGCTCGGCGCGCTGTCCGCGAACGGCTATCACCTCACCGGTCTGTCCGACGCGCTGGCGCATCCCGAGCGTCGCCAGGTGGCGATCACCTTCGACGACGGCTTCGAGGATTTCGTCACCACCGCGCTACCCGCGTTGCAGAACGTCGGCGCCGGCGCCACCCTCTACGTCCCCACCGCCTACGCCGGCCGCCGCGCCTCCTGGCTCGACGGTTACAGCGAACGTAACCTTCCCCTGCTGGACTGGCCCGATCTCGCCGCCCTCGCCGGCGAGGGTGTCGAACTCGGTTCGCACGGCCATCGCCACCTCGAGCTGGACGTCGTCCCCACCGCCCTCGCCCGCTACGACGTGACCGCCAGCCGTCGGGCCATCGAGGAGAACACCGGCCGCAGCCCCGACAGCTTCGCCTATCCGTTCGGGTACCACTGCGCGTCCGTGCGCAGCGTCGTCGCCGCGGCCGGGTTCTGTTCCGCCTGCGAGATCGGTTACCGCCTGCACCAGCCGATCCGGTCCCGGTTCGCGATCAGCCGGCTGGTCGTGGAACCCACCGCCGGCGCGGTCGAGATCCTTCGCCTGGTCGCCCAGGGCCACCGCGATGCCCTCGCCAGCGCCCGGCGCAGCCTGCGCTCCGGCTGGCGTGCCTACCGCGCGGCCCGCTGGCGTCTCGGCCGCGGCTCCTGAGCTACCGCACGGCACCGCACGGCACCGCACGGCGGCACCGCCCACGGAACGCCGGGGCGCCCCAGGGTGTGACGCATCTGGGGGTTCCGCGCCGTCCGTGCTGGCCAACCCGCACACTGGGATGAGTCGCGCCCTTTGGGGTGGGTCGGTCTCTGGCGGGCAGGGGTCTGGCAGGCGGGCGGAGGCGAGTGGCGTTGGACAGCTATGGCG
>NZ_CADCWS010000102.1 GCF_902806475.1 Candidatus Frankia nodulisporulans | reverse complement strand
GCTATGCAGGCCAGCGCGTCGTGCCGGGTTGCCAGATCGGCGGCCGACCGCGGAATGAGATGGGTGACGGGAACCTGCTCGCCGGAAACCGGATCCAGGCGCAGGAGCTTTTCCGGATGATCGAACTGAAGGTCGTAAAGGCGGGCCAGCATGGTGGCCGCACCAGCGGTTCGCGGGTCGTTCGCGACGTCTTTGATGCGCTCCCCACCGAGCCACACCTCACGATCGCCAGTAAGCCCGTCAAGATAGTCTTTCCCGGATCGTGTGCCCATCTCCCCGTGTCCCCCCGGACCTGGTTGGTGGCTTGATGTCGTACCAGCGACTCTGGAATCAATGTGCCGGGACCGCGGACCGCACAGTGGCATGCCTGTTGCTTCGCAAGAGTAGCGGAGTTCGACCCCCCTTGAGGTGTCGATGGGATTTTGGTGGGAAAAGTGAAAGAGGTGAAAAGGGACATACAAGGGCAAACGCGTTTGCCGATCGACATTGCTGCCAGAATTGCTGCCAGAAATTCGGGATGCCCCGGGTCGGCCGGGGTCGAACACATAACGTTGCCCCATGGTGCGGTCGCCGGCGGCGCGCGTTCTGGTGGTCGAGGACGACGTGTCCCTGGGGCGTCTGCTGACGAGAAGTCTGCGTCGTGCCGGTTACACCGCGATCCTCGTGGCTGATGGCGCGTCCGCCCTCGAACAGGCGGCGTCGACGGACCCGCCCGATCTCGTGTTGCTGGATCTCGGCCTGCCGGATCTGGACGGTAACGACGTCTGCCGGCGCCTGCGCGGTCTGACCGACAGCCCGGTCATCGTCATCACGGCCCGCGCCGAGGAGGCGGACCGTGTCCGCGCCCTCGACCTCGGTGCCGACGACTATCTGGTCAAGCCGTTCGGGCTGGCCGAACTGCTGGCGCGGATACGGGCGGTGCGTCGTCGGGCGGTCCGGGCCACGGCGGCCGCGGCCAGCGGGAACGAGATCCTGCGCCACGGCCCGATCGCGGTGGACCTGCGCAGCCGGCAGGTTCATCTGAACGGACGTCCGGTCGCGCTGACGGCCAAGGAGTTCGACCTGCTGGCGTGCCTCGCCCACGATCCCGGTCGGGCGCTGCGTCGGGAGGAGATCCTCGCCGCGGTGTGGGGCGAGTGGTTCGGCTCCTCGCGGGCCCTCGACGTCCATGTCGGGGCGTTGCGGCGCAAGCTCAGCCCCGGGCGGTACATCGAGACCGTGTACGGCGTCGGGTTCCGCCGGGTCGACCCCACGACCGCGCCCACCGGCGGCCACCGGTGAGCCGGCGCATCTTCGCCGCGTTCCTGGCACTGACCATGGTGACCCTGATCGGACTGTGCATCCCGCTGGGATTTCGGATCGCCGCCCACGATCGGCGGATCTTCTGCCTGCGCATCATGGCCGACACCGACGTGTACGCGGGCCAGGTGGAGGGAGTGCTCCGGCGGACACCCGCGCGTGATCCCGGCGCCGGGTCGTTGTCCACGGCCCTGCTTCCGCATCCGATGCGGGACACCACCGGGGGCCGCACCGGCGCGCCGGACACGGTGGAGCTCTACGACCGGACCGGGCGGCTGGTCGCCGGAAGCGGGCGACCGACCGAGGTGTCGGTGCTGGAGCTGCGCGAGGTCGTCCGGGACGAGCAGCGGCTGCGCTACCCCATCTCGGTCTCCGGCGGCCGGTTCGTCGCCGCGGCGCCGGTGCGCGGCGCCGCCGGGGTGCTTGGCGTCGTGGTCGTCGGACGGTCGGACGCACCGCTGCGGGCCGAGACCCGTTCGCGTTGGGCGATGATCGCCATTGGTGGAGGTGTCGTCGCGCTCGGTGCTCTGGTCGCCGCGTTGGCCCTCACCCGCTGGGTGGCGCGTCCCCTGCGCCGGGTGGAGCAGGCGGTGCAGGCGCTGGGCCAGGGTCGGCTGGCGACCCGGGCGCGGACGGTGCGGGGCCCGAGTGAGGTGCGGGCCCTCGCCGGGGCCTTTGACGAGATGGCGGCGCGGATCGAGTCGCTCGTCCACGGGCAGCGCACCTTGCTGGGAGACGTCTCCCAGCAGCTACGCACACCGCTGGCCGCCATGCGCCTGCGGCTGGAACTGCTGGCGCAGGACGTGGACGGACCCGTGGCCGGCGAGGTGAACGGTGTCCTCACCGAGGTGGCCCGGCTGGCCCGGCTGGTGGATGGCCTGCTCGCCGTCGCGCGGGCCGAGCATGCCCCGGCCGCGCTCGACCTGGTGGACGTCGCGTCCGTGATCGAGGACCGCGTGGTCGCGTGGCTGCCGGCGGCGGCCGACGCCGGGGTCGAACTCAGCTGCGACCTGCACCCACCGCAGGCGCCGGACGTCGGCGCGGGTCTGCTGGCGTTGGCGGCCCCCGGCCATCTCGAGCAGATCCTCGACAACCTGGTCTGCAACGCGCTTGCCGCCAGCCCACGAGGTGGATCGGTGGCCGTTCGGTCCAGCCCGCCACGGTACGCGTCACCGTCGCTGATGACGGGCCGGGCATGTCGGCGAGCGAGCGGGAACATGCCCTCATCCGCTACCGCACCGCCGGTGCGGCCCGAGATCCCGCGTCCGCCGAGGTCCGGCGCGCGGATCGGGGTGGGTCCGGGCTCGGCCTGACCATCGTGGCCACCCTGGTCGCGGCCGATGGTGGACGGGTGCGCCTGGCACGGAGCGCCTCCGGCGGGCTGCTGGCGGTGGTGGAACTGGCGGCCGGGCGGGAACAGACCGCGGGTACGCCCGTCCCGGACACCTCGAAACCCGCCATGATCTTTACAGGTTCCTGACGTTTTCCTGCCTGCTGAGCGTGGGCGAACACCATTGCCAACCGCATACCGTGGCGCTCGCCGGATTAATCCTGAGCGGGTGGAGGCGGTTTCGGTGGCTGATGTGAATTCCTGGCTGCGGCGGTTGTATCTCAGGGCGCTCACCATTCGGGTGATGCGGAACAAGTCCAGGTTCGTCGCGCGGCGGGTCCGGGAGTACTCGATCCAGTCGTCCTCGGCGCCGGATTCCGTGCTCGTCGAGCTGGCTCGCGAGACCGAGGCCCTCGGCCCGGCGGCGGGCATGCTCGTGCCGCATGCCCAGGGCACCCTGCTGACCACGCTGGTCGCCAGCGCGCGTCCGACGCGGGCTATCGAGGTCGGCACCTTCACGGGATACTCGTCGCTGTGCATCGCACGTGGCCTGTCCGACGGCGGCCAGTTGCTGTGTCTCGACATCAGTGAGCGGTGGACCTCGATCGCCGAGAAGTACTGGGCGCGCGCGGGTGTGGGTCACCGGATCGAGCTGCGGCTTGGTCCCGCGGCCGAGACGATTTCCGCACTTCCGGCGGAGCCGACCTTTGATTTCGCTTTCATTGACGCGGACAAGGTCTCCTATCAGGAGTATCTCGATCTGCTGCTGCCACGAATGCGGCTGGACGGTCTGCTGGTCGTCGACAACGTCCTGCTCCACGGGAAGGCGGCCCGCGGTCGAGCGCGGGGGGCGGAGCCGGCGGCCATGCGGCGGTTCAACGCCCGGCTGGCGGCGGACCACCGGCTCCAGACGGTGATGCTGCCCTTCGCCGACGGCCTCACGCTCGCCCGCGTCCGCGCCCACTGACCGCCGGCCCGGACGGCCCACCCGCCGCCGCGTTCCCACCTCTGGTTGGCCTATGGTGCCGGGGTGACAGGGTCTGAGAGTCCGACCGCCGGCGCGGAGTTTTCGGGTGGGCGGGAGCGGCGGTATCCGCCGCCGGAGCAGATCCGGGGGGCGGTGGTGGCGCGGCGGGGTCAGGTCGAACGGTCGACCACTGACCAGCGGCTGCTCGACACCCGCAGCCCGTCCGGATTCGTACACGCCGATCCGTGGCGGGTGCTGCGCATCCAGAGCGAGTTCGTCGAGGGGTTCGGGCTGCTGGCCGAACTGCCGCGGGCGGTGACGGTCTTCGGGTCGGCGCGCATCCGCCCGGACGATCCGGTCTACGAGGTCGGCCAGCGGCTCGGGTCGGCTCTCGCCCGGGCCGGCTTCGCCGTCATCACCGGCGGTGGCCCGGGGGTGATGGAGGCGGCGAACCGCGGCGCGCAGGAGGCCGGTGGGCTCTCGGTGGGGCTTGGCATCGAACTGCCCTACGAGCAGCGGCTCAACGACTGGGTGGACCTCGGCGTCAGCTTCCGCTACTTCTTCGTCCGTAAGACGATGTTCGTCAAGTACGCGGAGGCGTTCGTCATCCTGCCGGGCGGGCTTGGCACCCTCGACGAGCTGTTCGAGGCCCTCACCCTCGTCCAGACCGGCAAGGTCACCAGGTTCCCGGTGGTCCTGCTCGGCTCCGCCTACTGGTCGGGCCTGCTCGACTGGCTGCGTTCGACGGTGCTCGCCGCGGGGCTGATCAAGGAGGCGGACCTGCACATGATGGCGGTGACCGACGATGTGGACGAGGCGGTGCGGATCGTCGTGGCCGGCACCTCCGGGGCGGGCCACGGCGCCGCCACCTCACCAGCCACGGAGCCAGCCACGGAACCGGCGGCGGAGCCAGGGGAGCGCGGACGGCCGTGAACGTGTGCGTGTACTGCGCGTCGTCGACACGGATCGACCCGGTCCATGTGGAGCTCGCGGCCGAGGTGGGAACGCGGATCGCGCGGCGCGGTCACACACTGGTCTCCGGTGGGGGATCGGTGTCGTCCATGGGGGCGGTGGCGCGAGCCGCCCGGGCCGGCGGGGCGCGCACGATCGGCATCATTCCCACGGTGCTGGACGCGATGGAGGTCACCGACACCGACTCCGACGAGCTGATCGTCACCGCGACGATGCGCGAACGCAAGGGCCTGATGGACGACCGCGCCGACGGTTTCCTCGCGCTGCCCGGCGGCCTCGGCACGCTGGAGGAACTCCTGGAGATCTGGGTGGCGCGGGTGCTGGGCCTGCATGCCAAGCCGGTCGTCGTGCTCGACCCGACGGGTGTCCTCGCGCCCCTGCGCGTTCTCGTCGACTCGTTGGTCGCCGGTGGCTTCGTCCGTCCGGCCGCGCGTGACACGGTGCACTGGGCCGGCGACGTCGACGAGGCGCTCGACCTGCTGGAAGCCGGCGCGAGCGGGAGTACGACGGCCGTCGCCCCGCCGTCGCCCACCGCCGCCGAGATCGTCGAAGGCGAGTAGAACGGACACGACCGGCCGGGCGGAATGACCGGCTGGTTCGGCCGGGCGGCTGGTCAGACGACGCCGCGGCGGGCGACGGCGAGGTCGGTGTCGCCGCGGATCGCCGAGACCATCCGCAGGGCGCGCACCGTCGCCGCGACCTGGTGGGCGCGAAAGACCCGGGCGCCGAGCCAGGCGCTGACCGCGGTGGCGGCGAGGGTGCCCTCGAGTCGCCCGTCGACGCCGGTGTCGAGGGTCTCGCCGACGAAGTCCTTGTTCGACATGGCGACGAGGACGGGCCAGCCGGTGGCGGTCATCTCGGGCAGGCGGCGGGTCGCCTCGAGGGAATGGCGGCTGTTCTTGCCGAAGTCGTGACCGGGGTCCACGAGGATCGCATCGGGGCGGACCCCCAGGGCCACCGCACGTTCGGCGAGTCCCACCGTGGTCGTGACGATGTCGGCGACCACGTCCTCATAGGTCATCCGGTGCGGGCGGGTCCGTGGCGGCAGATGTCCGGCGTGGGTGCACACGAGGCCGATGTCCTGGGCGGCGGCGACCGCGGCGAGGTCCGGGTCGACCCCACCCCACGCGTCGTTGAGCAGGTCGGCGCCCTCGCCGGCGACCACGCGGCCGACCTCGGCCCGCCAGGTGTCGACGCTGATCACCACGTCGGCGTGTCGGGCCCGGATCGCCGCGACGAAGCCGCCGATCCGACGCAGCTCCTCGGCGGCGTCCACCTCCTCGCCGGGGGCGGCCTTCACCCCGCCGACATCGATGATCCCCGCGCCGTCGGCGACGGCCCGGTCAACGGCGGCGAGTGCCTCGGCCTCGCCGTAGGTCGCCCCGCGATCGAAGAAGGAGTCGGGCGTTCGGTTCACGATCGCCATGACGACAAGCTCGGCCGGTGCGAACACCCGCCGCCCCAGCCGCAACGGCCGCTGGCCCCGAACCACTTCGCCATCCATCCGGCCAGCCTGCCAGATCGGGCAGATCAGGTGGGGTGGACGCGGCTGGCCGACGGGCGTCGTGGCACGATCGACAGCGTGGTGCTCGCCGTCGAGATCGTCATTGTCATCGCGGTCGTGTTCACCGTGGCCGCTCTGGCCGTCGGGCGATTCGACCGGATGGATCCCGCCGCGCCCGACAGTTCCTCGGTCGGGTTGCCCGCGGGTGGTGCCGTCACGGCCGCCGATGTCGCGCACACCCGGTTCGCGGTGGCGTTGCGTGGCTACCACATGGCCGAGGTGGATGCCGTCCTGCTGCGCCTGGCCGAGGAGCTGGCCTGGCGCGATGACGAGATCGCCCGCCGTGACGAGGAGCTCGTCCGCCTCGCGTCGTTCGCCCGGATCGGCACGACCCGGGACGCGCCACGGTCGGCCGCCGCGCCGGTCGACACCCCGGACGTCCACATTCCGGACGTCCACCCCCCCGGGCGTCCACACTCCGATCGTCGATGCTCCGAGCGCCGACGACGCCCTCGGTGGTGACGGCATCACGGGTACCCCCGATGCGGGTTCCTCTCCCAACCCCGCCGCCCCCTTGGGCGCTCTTGGCACCCGCGGCACCCGTACCGCCCACGGTCCGGCTGGTGTCGTGGAGGAGACACAGGACGATCCGTCTCCTTCCGGAGTCGAGCGATAGCAGAGTGTTGATATGGGTGTTGTGATCGTGGTTGGTCGCTCGGTACTCGACACCGGATGCCCACCTTCTGCGGTCGACACCGGTGACCGTTGTGATTGTGCGGGGAGGCGTGTTTCGGGTTGCGGTCGGGTCTACGGGATAATCGACGTCAGACGCAGGTCCGACGGCAGGAAGAGGTGCACCGATGGCGGCCATGAAGCCGCGGACGGGTGACGGTCCGCTCGAGGTGACCAAGGAGGGGCGCGGCATCGTGATGCGTGTCCCACTGGAGGGGGGCGGTCGGCTCGTTGTGGAACTCGCCGCCGATGAGGCAGGTGCGTTGGGGGAAGCGCTCAAGACCGTGATCAGCTAGCGCACGCCGCCGCGTCACGCGGCGGCGAGGGGAGTCCGGTGTCAGGGAGGGTCCGTCGCATGACGGCGCACATCGCATGACGGCACGCCGCACGATGGGCACGCCGCATGAGGGGGCACGTCGGATGATCGGGTCGGCGTCGGTCACGTCGAAGCCGGCGGCGCCGGAGGCAGGGCCGTCGGCCTCGCCGGTCGGCGAGTTCACCGCACCGCTTCCCACCGTCGTGCTGCGCTCCGGGCCGGTCGGTGCCGCCGGTGCCACGGGTGGCGATGACGCCGGTGATGGTGTCGTTGGCGCTGTCGCCGTCGTCCTGGCCGCCGGGGCGGACGGGCCGCGCTTCGATGATGCCATCGGACAGGCCGTGGGCGATCTCGGGATTCGGCTGGACGCGCTGATCGAGTCCGAGTCGCTGCGCGCGGACGCGGGGTCGGTCCTGGTCGTGCCGCTGACCGTCCCGCCCGGGGAGTCGGCCGAGGGCACCGCCCGGCCGCGGCGCCTGCTCGTCGTGGGTGTGGGTGCGGGTCGTGCGGCGGACTGGCGCGCGGTGGGCGCCGCACTGGCCCGCCGGTCGGGCTCCGTGGCTCGCCTCGCCCTGGTCGCGGGCTCCGAACTGACCTCCGACGGGCTGCGCTCGCTCGCCGAAGGGGTGGCGCTCGGCGCCTATCGCGTCGCCGGCCTGCTCGACCGGGCTGCCGCCCGCGCCGACCCGTCCGCGGCTGTGGACGACCCGCCCGCGGCCGAGACGGACGCGGGCGCGGCGCTGGGCTCCGGGTCACCGAACGGCGCGGGGGAGACGAACGGCGCGGGGGCCGCCGGCGGTGGGGGACTGCGTGAGGTCGTCGTGCTCAGCGCCGGCCTCACGGACGACCCCGAAGCCCAGGAGGCGCTGCGGGCCGCGCGGGCGGTGGCGACATCGGTGTGGATCGCCCGGGATCTGGTGAACACGCCGAGTCTGGTGAAATCGCCCCAATGGCTGGCCGAGCGGGCCGTGCGGATCGCCGTCGCCGCGGGTCTCACCGCGCACGTGCTCGGGCCGGCGGAACTCGCCGAGCAGGGCTTCGGTGGCCTCAGCGCGGTGGGGCGGGGCTCGCCGCGCCCGCCGTATCTCGTCCGCGTCGAGTACGACGGTCCAGCCGGGGTGGCCGCCGGGGGTTCGCCGGGCGCCGACGGCGTGACACCGGGGCATCGGGTCCTCGTCGGCAAGGGCATCACCTTCGACTCCGGTGGGCTCTCACTCAAACCGGCCGTCTCGATGATCCCGATGAAGACCGACATGGCCGGGGCCGCGGCGGTCCTCGGCGCGATGACGGCGCTGCCAGCCCTCGGCGTCCAGGGCCGGGTCACCGGTCTGCTCTGCCTGGCCGAGAACATGATCGGCGCACAGGCGATGCGTCCCGGTGACGTCATCTCCTGCTGGGGCGGGACGACTGTCGAGGTGCTCAACACCGACGCCGAGGGCCGGCTGGTGATCGCGGACGGGCTCGCCTACGCGGCCGGTGAACTCGGCGCGGACGTCCTGGTCGATCTGGCGACGCTCACCGGCGCGATCTCCGTGGCGCTCGGTCGGCGCACCGCCGGGCTGTTCAGCTCCGACGACACGCTCGCGGCCGCCCTGTCCGCCGCCGCGGACACCGTCGGGGAGCAGGTGTGGCGCCTGCCGCTGACCGACGAGTACCGGCCCGCGCTCGACTCGACGGTGGCGGATCTGACGAACATGGGCCGGGCCCTCGACGTGGGCGCCGGATCGATCGTCGCCGCGCTCTTCCTGCGTGAGTTCGTCGGCGGCGTCCCCTGGGCCCATCTGGACATCGCCGGCGCCGCCCGCGCCGATGCCGACGACGGCGAGATCAGCCGCGGCGGCACCGGCTGGGGAGTCCGTACCCTGCTCGCCTGGCTCACCTCACCCCTGGTCCAGCCGGCGCCGGCTCAGCCCGCGCCGGCCGGCTGAGCCGGCGCTCCCGCCCGCCTACGGTGCGGCGGGCAGGGCGGCGAGCTGGGTGCGGACCCAGCGCAGGCTGTCGTGCTCGGACATCACGGCCGGCCAGCCGGCTAGGCCGGCCTCGATCGTGTCCCGGTTGGCGACCGCGAGGATCTCCACTCGTAGGGCGCTGACGTCCGCCTGGTCGACGTCGAGCTGGTCGAGGTAACGCGCGAGGATGCCGCCGGGATGGGGCTCGCGTACGGCGTAGATCTCGCCGGTGTCCGCGACCCAGCTCAGCCGGTAGGTGCTGTGGCTGTCCTCATGGTCCGTCCAGCCGTCGCCGAACGGGACCTCCACCGAGGACTGCCGCCGGGGGTCCGCCCGGTAGAACGCGCGAATGTCCATGCTGCCATCCTCTCCCGCGCCGCCGGCCGGGTAACCGGGCGGTCGGTCGCCCGGTTACCCGGATCAGCCGACGGGCAGCCGTGCCAGGGTCGTCTCGTAGCCCTTGGCCTGTGTGTCGGTCAGCGCCAGGGACACCCGCAGGACGATGTCCGCCCGCCGATACACATGTTCGGTCACCAGATCATGCTCGGCGGTGACGGTGAGCAGCGTTCGGGCGCGTCGCTCGGCGGCGGCCGCGTCCGAGAAGACCTCGATCGCCCCGCCGCGCTCGATCGCGCCCGCGGGGGCGCCCTGGACCTCGTTCGAGCCGACCCGCGGATCGCGGAAGGCCACCCGGCTGGTGTAGCCGCCGGTCGTGCCCAGCAGGTGATCGGGATCGGTGGCGGCCGTGTAGATGGCGGTGGTGCGCAGCGGCAGCCCCGCCGTCCGCAGCCTGAGCGCGACCTGTTCGGCCGTCAGCCCGCTGGCGGCCTCACCGGCGGCCGCACCGCCCGTGGCTGAGGTCGGGGTGCCCACGCCCGTGGCGGGAGCGCTCACGACCGAGGTCGGGGTGTCCGCGGGGAGGACACCCGGATCGGCCGGCGCCCCGGAGTGCTGGCGGTGGGACGGTCCGACCAGCCGGTTCAACACGTACCCGGCGGTGCCGGCGACCAGCGCCACGACCAGCACGATCATGACATACGGCAGGAGGCTTTCCCGGTCATCGGCCACCGGGCCAGCCGCGCCCGCACGCGCACCCGGGGTGCCGTGCGCGCCATGCCCGCCAAGAGTGTCGTGCCCACCGACGCCGCCCCTGCTGCCGGCGGTGCCGCGACCGCCGGTGCTCCTGCTGCCGGTGCTCCTGCTGCCAGTGGCGCCGCGACTGCCGGTGGCGGGGGCGCCACCGGTCGCGGTCAGTGGTGCGCGAGGGCGGTAGGGGGCGGCGCCGCTCGGATGGGCCGATCCGCCGGGCTGCCACGACGGCTGCGGGCCGGTCGGTGCGTCGTGATCGTCCGAGTAGTCGTCGTCGTGGCGTGAGGCGTCGGGGTACCGGTCGTCGAGGTGGCCGTCCTCGAGGTACTGGCCGTACTGGCCGGTGTCGTCGTACCGGTGGTCGTCGGCGTAGCCGCGGTGGCGTTCGGCCGGGCGGCGGTCGGTGGGGCGGTGGGTGCCGGGGTAGCTCGCCGCGTCCGCGGCCGGCGACCAGTCACCGCCGGGACGGGCACGCCCGCGGGTGGCGCCTGCTCCGTTCGCGGGCGCCCGGTCCGCACGGTCGGGATGGTGCGGACGGTCATAGTCGTCCCGGTGGGCGCCCGCGGAGCCGTCCCAGCGGTCCGGAGCAGACCGCTGATCACGGCCGGGCCGTGGTTCCTGACCGGGCCGCGCGTCGCCGTCGGCGCCGCCCCAGGACGGGCGGGGCGCGCCACTGCGAGCGGGCTCACCGCGCGGACGGGGTTCGGCGGGGTAGGCGGGGGGATACTCCTCCGGGTAGCTGTCGGGCAGCTGGTCATGGCCGTATCGATCATCGAAACGGTCGTGATCGGAGGGCCCGTCAGCGGCCTGGGAGTGACGGCCGTCACGTGAGCGAGGAGCACTCTGGTGGTGGGGATAGGTGTGGGCCGCGGTGTTGGCGCCATGGCCGGCGTACCCGCCGAAATCCTCGTAGCGCCGGTCTTCCCGCGCGGCCGGTGCCATCCACTCCCCATTGCGTCGAAATGTCCCGCTGGACGGGCACACTACGCGCTTGTGCCGGCATTCCCCCGGACTAGGCGCTTCCCTAGATGATCGGATGCGTCGCCGTCGTGCGCCAGCGGATTGCCCGGTGGCCGGCCTGTGATGCGGCGCCGACGGCGCGGCGGCTAGCTCAGCGGGGAGGACTTCGCGACCACCGCGATGAGCAGGCCACCGCCGGTGGTCAGCATCATCTGGGTGAGCCGGATGTCGTCGCGTACGGCAGTGGCGAGCTCGCGCACGGCGATGGCGTCGACGGTGCGCACGGCGGGGTCGGCGGCCTGACCGTCGGCCAGTACCCCGGCGAACACCACGACGCCACCGGGGCGCAGCAGACGCAGGGCCTGGGTGAGGTACTCGCTGCCCTCGCGCCGGTCGGCGTCGCAGAAGACGAGGTCGTAGGCGCCGTCGGTCAGCCGGGGCAGCACATCGAGGGCGCGGCCGGTGATCAGTCGCGAGCGACCCGGTGCCATCCCGGCGTCGGCGTAGGTGCGGCGGGCCAACCGAAGATGCTCGGCCTCGACGTCGATCGTGGTCAGTGTTCCGTCCGGACGCATGCCGCGCAGCAGCCAGGTACCGGACACACCGGTACCGGTACCGATCTCCACGACGGCGCGGGCGCCGGCCGCGGCGGCCAGGAAACGCAGCACCGCTCCGGCGCCCGGGCTGACGGGAACAATCCCGACCTCCTCGGCACGGGAGCGGGCAGCACGAAGGATGGGGTCTTCCAGCAGGAAGCCCTCGGCGTAGGCGGCGGCCGAACCCAGCGCGCCGATATCTGTCTGGGGCATGACATCCGCAGCCTACGGGAACGGGACAGCACAGATGCGCGTTCATCTGATCGACGCGCATCGTGTCGAGGATCGTGGGTCGACCACCGAGGGGAGATACAACGGTGTCCGCAGCGGGATTCGCCGCTCCATGGCCGGGCCGTCGGGTACGTTCGACGCGAACCGACCGAGAGGCGGCCGTGGCTGCGCAGGACTCCGGGGCGGCCAGTGACGCCACCGGCGCCGCCGCCGCCACAGCAGAAGCCTGGGTTCCCCCGTCCTGGGAAGATGTCGTCCGTGAGCATGGCAACCGGGTCTACCGGCTGGCCTATCGCCTGACCGGCAATGCCCATGACGCGGAGGACCTCACGCAGGACGTCTTCGTCCGCGTGTTCCGGTCGCTGGCCGACTACACCCCCGGCACCTTCGAGGGCTGGCTGCACCGCATCACGACGAACCTCTTCCTGGACCGGATGCGTCGCCAGCAGAAGATCCGCTTCGACGCCCTCCCGGAGGACACCGAGCGTCTGGCCGGTCGTGAGGCGAGCCCGGAGGCCGTCTACGCCGAGGCACACCTCGACGCGGATGTCGAGGCGGCCCTCGCCGCGCTGCCACCCGACTTCCGGGCGGCCGTCGTGCTCTGCGACATCGAGCAGTTGTCCTACGAGGAGATCGCGCAGACCCTCGGGGTGAAGCTCGGCACCGTGCGCAGCCGGATCTCGCGCGGGCGGGCGATGCTGCGGGCGGCCCTCGCCGATCGTGCCCCCCGGGCCGGTGAGGATGTTCTGCTCGCCACGGCGCAGGGAGACCCTTCCTCGGAGGACGCCGCCACGTTCACGGTCACTCGGGCTGACGACGCCCGCTCGGGCGTCGGGCTGGAAACCGACCGGTACGGCGCGGATGCGGCCGCGCGGCGCGACCGTGATGATGGTCGTGCGCGGATCGGGCGGCGGCGTGCCGCCGTCCGATCCGGTGGCAAGGGTGGTGCTCCGGCGGAGCGCCGCGCGTGACCGAGCACCTCGGCGACCGTATCTCGCCACTCATCGATCACGAGCTTGACCACGACGCCCGGGATCGAGCGCTCGCCCACCTCGCCGGCTGCGATCCCTGCCAGCGCGAGGTCATCCGGATGCGCGCGCTGAAGGCGCAGCTGGTGACACTGCGCGACCCCGCCATGTCGGATGCCTTCGTGGCGCGGCTGCGTGGTCTCGGCGCGGTTCCACCCGCGGCGCCCGTCGACCCGCCGTCGAGCAGGCCGGTCGCGGCAGGCCAGTCGGGCGTCGGGACGGGCACCGAGACGACCAGGGTCGCGCGCGTCGCCACGCCCCGTCGCCCGGCGGTCCGTCGCGACCGGCCCGCCGGACGAGCCCGGGGCTCCCACCGGCCCCTGCCACCGCCGATGGTCAGCCGGTCGAGAGGCTCCGCGCCGCGGCCCGACATCGCCGGTCGTTCTGGGCCGCGGCGGCCGAACCCGGCCGAACGTGGCCGCCGGCCGCTGCTGGCGCGTCCCACCGGACCGCGCCGATCCACCGTGCGGCGGACCCTGCTGGGTTCCGCGGCCCTGCTGGTGCTCGCCATGACCGGTACCGCGGTCGGGGATGTCGGCGGGAGCACACGTCCTGGTGGGTCCGTGGCGGTACCGACCGTGTCGAGCGTGGTCGCGCCCGGGCCGGCCGCCGGCGGCTCCCTGCGGCTGATCCCGATGTTCTCGCCGATGCGGGTGTCGTTCCGTCGCTGATCGCTGATCAGTAATCGTTGTTGATGTTGGCAGGTCCCTGTCGCGCAGTGCTGATCATTGTGCCGGCGACGTTCTTTTTTTGTTCACATCGACTGCACGCGCCGGAAACATGAAGTGCGCGAAGGTGATCTCCGCCGGCGTGTCCGGTTCGGTCGAGAGCGTCGTTGCTTTCCCTCTCGCAACCGTTGCCGCAGTCGTTGTCGT
>NZ_CADCWS010000101.1 GCF_902806475.1 Candidatus Frankia nodulisporulans | reverse complement strand
GGATCGCACGATGGAAAAGGGAAAGCGGGAGACTGTGGCAAAATACCGTCGAGTGGTCGTAAAACTGAGTGGTCGGGCGATTGCCGGTTCCGCCGAATTCGGTTTCGACTCCAACGCGTTGGAACACCTTGCCCGGGAAATCATCGCCGTCCGCCAGTCCGGCGTCGAGGTGGCCATCGTCGTGGGCGGGGGGAACCTGTTCCGCGGCAACCAGTCGGACCGGTGGGGTATCGACCGGGTCGAGGCCGACAACATCGGCATGCTCGGCACGGTGATCAACAGCCTGCTCCTGCGCGGCAAACTGACCGCACTCGGCGAGGACAACCTGCGGGTGATGACGGCGGTTCCGGTGCCCGCGGTGGCCGAACCGTACATCCGGCTGCGTGCTGTGCATCTGCTGGAAAAGGGTGCGACCGTCATTCTCGCCTGCGGCAACGGCCAGCCCTTCCTCACCACCGACTACCCGGCGGTCCAGCGGGCCCTGGAACTTGGCGCGGACGCCGTGCTCGCGGCCAAGGACGGCGTCGACGGGGTCTATGACAGCGACCCGAAGCTCAACCCGAACGCGGAGCGGTTCTCCCATCTCAGCTACGACGAGGTGATCAGCCGTGGGCTGCGGGTGATGGATCAGTCCGCGTTCATCCTGGCCCGGGACTTCGGTATCCCGCTGCATATCTTCGACATCGAGCAGCGGGGCGCGATGACCGCGATCTGTCGCGGCGAGCACCGCGGCACCGTCATCACCAGTTCCGCCCCCGAGGACGGCGTGGCTGGTGTGGACGCCGCCGCGATGGCCGGTTCCACCGAGTCCGTGGGCTGAGCGCCCGGTCAGACCCCTGGGGACCCGACCGGGCGGCCGCCCACCCGGCGTCTCGACGCGCCCCGACGCGCCTCGTCGCTCAGGCCCGGGCCAGATCAGGCCTGAGCGCTCGGACGGCCCGGAAGGTCGATCAGGTGCGGGTGGTCGATCAGGTACAGGTGTAGCTGAGGGCGGAGGAGGTGTCCGTCGCCCGGGCATTGTTCGCGGTGGCGGTGGTGACGGTCTTGAACTGGTTCTGACCGGCGAACGCGCACGGAACGGTCGCGCTTTCGCCGATGCCGGCACCGCCCCAGAACGACTTGCTCACCGGCTCACCGACGTTCGTCCACTTTCCGTTCGCGTACTTCTTCAGCTGGTTGCTGATCGTCATCGATCCGGTGTACCAGCTGTCGCAGACGACGGTGCCGTTGCCGGAGATGGTGGACCCGACGATCGACCCGCTGCCGGTGGGCGGCAGGGCGGAGACGCTGCAGCCGGTTCCGGGCAGGGCCGCCGTGGCGGATGCCGGTGTGGCGGTTCCGATGAAGGCCACCGCCACGGTGCCCGTGGCGCCGATGGCTGCGGTCCGCAGAGCTGTGCGGGTACGGGGCACGGGTTCCTCCTGATGAATGCCGGTACTGCTGGGAACACAGCACTGCGGGAACACAGCACTGCGGGAACACAGCACTGCGGGAACACAGCACTGCGGGAACACAGCACTGCGGGAATGTGGCGCCGCGGGAATGTGGCGCCGCGGGAATGTGGCGCCGCGGGTGGAAGGTCGGCGGTTCAGCCGCGCGGGCCGCCCTGGCCGCCCTGGCCGTGGGTGTAGGTGTAGGTGCGGGTCAGGGGCGGCGGCGGGCCGAAGAAAGTGCTTATGGTGGTGAGGCCGTGCTGGTCGAACGTGGCGACGTCCAGACCGGCGAGTACGACCTGGCCGATGCTGTCGCGCAGCCCCCACTCCCAGCGGGCCCGATCATGGTGGACGTCCACGGCGCTGACCCGCACCGGCCGGTGCCCGGGATAGGGCCCGAGGAACTCCCCGATCAGCGCGCTGAGCGCGTCGACGCCGACCGCGGCGCCCAGCGGGTTCGCGTAGCTCACCTGGTCGGCGCAGCAGCCGGCGAGCAGGCGGGTGCGGGTGTCCGGATCAGGCTGCGCCCAGGCGGTGTACAGGCGGTCCGCGAGCCCGTCCACCCGCGTCTGGACGGAGGCGGGCCCGGTCGCGGCGCTGAACCCGAGGCCGGTCATGGCGCCGGTCGTGGGGCTGGTCATGAGGCGAACCTGCGACGGACCTGGGCGCGCTGCAGCTTGCCGGAAGGCGTCTTCGGCAGCGAACCGGGCGGCAGCACGATCACCGGATGCGGGGTCACACCGAGCGCGGCGCGCACCTCGTCCGCGACAGCCTGGCGCAGCGTCTCATGGTCGTCGCCGCGGGTCTCGAGGGCGACGGCCAGGCCCTCACGGGCGGGCGGGCCGGGCCGTGGGGCGGCGAAGGCGACGATGTTCCCGGCTCGGGCGCCCGGTGCCCGGGCGGCCGCCCGCTCCACGTCCTCGGGATAGATGTTGCGACCACCGAGGATGATCACATCCTTGTGTCGGCCGCAGACAACCAGTTCCGCGTCGGTGAGGTAGCCGAGGTCACCGGTCGCGAGCCAGCCCTCCGGGTCGGCGGGTGGGGCGCTGGCCGGTGACTGGTCGTGGTACGAGGCGACCGAGGTGCCCCGGACCTGCACCTCGCCGACGGTGCGGGCGGGCAGTTCCACATCGGTGTCGGGATCGACGATACGGATCGACAGTCCGGCGATCGGCTCGCCCAGCAGCACCAGCCGCCGGGTTCGGGCCCGGCCACCGGCTGTGGGAGCCTCCGGGTCCGTCTGCTCCAGCGGGTCGCTCGGACGTGCGATGCCGGCGGCGAGGGCGTCGGCGTCGACGTGGTCGTAGCGGGCGCCGCGGCCGAGATCGGAGAAGGTCACCGCGACGGTCGCCTCGGCCAGCCCGTACGCCGGCATGAAGGCCTCCGGATGGAAACCGTGCTCGCCCGCGGCGGCCAGGAAGTCGTCCACGGCGGCCGGGTCGATCGGCTCGCCGCCGCACAGGGCGTAGGCGAGGCAGGACAGGTCGAGCCGCGGACCGGTGCGCAACAGCCGGGCGGCGACAGCGTAGGCCGAGCCGGGTCCGACGGTGGTGGTGGCACGGTGATGGGAGATCTGCTGCATCCAGCTGGCCGGCCGGGCGAGGTAGTCCCCCGGGCTGGAGAGCAGGGTGTCGCAGCGTCCGCAGGCCAGCGGCAGGATGAGACCGCCGATCAGCCCCATGTCATGCGACAGCGGTAGCCAGGACAGCATCCGTCCGTGCACCGCCTCGTGGCCGGTCGCGACCCGGATGCCCTCGATGTTCGCCGCGAGGTTGCCGTGGCTGATCCGGGCGATCTTCGGCGCGCCGGTCGTGCCGCTGGTGAGCTGCAGGATCGCCGGGTCCTCGGGGCTGAGCGTGGGCGGCCGCCACGGCGCGCTCGGCTGGGCGTCGACCACCTCGGCCAGCGACGCCACGATCCCGCCACCGCCGGACAGCGCCGCGATCGCCTGTTCCCAGGGGGCACCGACCAGCACCAGCGGGTCGCCGAGGGCGTCGAAGCGTTCCCGGGAGTCGGCCAGGTAGCGGGCCAGGTCCACGGTGCGCGCCGGTGTCGGGGCGAGCGTCACACTGGCGCCGGCGAACCAGGCGGCCATCGCCGCGGTCACCGTGGCCCGGCTGGTCGAGGCGAGCAGCACGACCGGCCGCCCCGGGCGCACCCCACGTTCCTGCAGGCCGGCGGCGACCCGGCGGGCATCGTCGTGCAGCACGGCCCAACCGACCCGTTCACCGCCGTCCGGCGCGAGGAACGTGACACCGTTCGGACCCGCGCTCGCGCGTTTCATGCGATCCAGCAGATACACCATGGTTGCCGGCTTTCCTTGGACGGATGGGCAGGCGTCGTGTGGTTGTTCGGCGGCCCGCGCGGACGTTCGCGATCAGGGGCCGGCGGCTCGTCCGGTCAGCCTGTCCAGATGCTCCGGGTAGGCGGCCAGGATCAGACGGTCCCAGTAGCGACCGTGATAGTAGTCATGTCCGCGCAGACGACCCTCGAGTTCGAGCGCACCGCCCGCCGCATTCGCCCGGTCGGCGCCGGAGAACTGCGGGTAGTTGAATTCTGGGAGCTCGAAGTACAGTTTTCGAAAAGGCCAGATATCAAAGATGTAACGAACGAAGAGGTTCAGAGCCTCGACCGCGAGCCCGGAGCCGGTGTAGTCCGCCGACACGGCCGCGCCGACATACGCGAACCCGAGGGTGAACTCCGGGTTGTAGCAGATCGCGTGCCCCACCGGCCGGCCCGTCTCGACCGACTCGATCACGAACTGCGTCAGCACGCCCTGCCACAGCTCCTGCTCGAACTGCGGGTAGGACGGCACCGAACCCCGGTAGCGCCAGCGGAAGCCGACGTCCGGCGTGACGGCCAGCTCGTACAGGAACGGCGTGGATGACGGCAGGACCGGCATCAGCCGCAGGAACCGCCCGGCCAGGCACGGCGCCGGCACCGGCATAGGCGCCGGATTCTCCCCGGTCTCGATCGCCCGGACGGGGTCGCCGGAAACGGCCGCTCGGGTGGCTGCCCGCGGGGTGGACGAGGCGGTATCGGCGGCCTGGCCGGCACGATAACTGCCGTACAACTCGCCGATGGTCTCGATCTCCAGCCAGTTGGCCTCGGAGATGTCGGTACCGAGCTCCGCGACGAAAAGACACAGATCAAGCAGGCGGAAGGAATCAAGGCCGAGATCGGCGTGCAGTCGGCTGTCGGCGGTCACCGCTGCGCCGGAAAGACCGAGGCGGCGGGCGACAAGCTGTTCGAATTCGTCCGGTCGGAGCATGATACCTGTTCTGCGGGAACGTAAGGCAAAACGTCAGGACGATTTCGGCCGGGTGGGGTGCCGCTGACGTTAGCAAGGGAGCCGAACGGCCGCAATTTCGCTGACCCGTTTCGGCTAACGCGCCCGGTCGGACCAGGGCCGAAGGGCTGCCCCGTCGGGTGCCACACCGCCGCCCCCGGAGTGCGGCTTCGCGGCCTGGCTCCGGGGGCGGGCGGGATCAGTAGGAGCGGGCGATCAGGGCGACGAGCTCGTCGGCGGGGGTGCCGGGAGCGGGGATCTCGCCGTCGGCGGTCTGCAGGCAGCGAACGGTGAGCGCGTCCTCGGCGAGGCGTGCCTCGCCCTCCTCGCCCACGGCGGACCAGGGAATGCGGGCGAAGCCGGTGGCCGCCGCCGCGGCGGCGTCGGCGATGGTGGTCACATCCGCGGTGCGCTGCTCGCGCAGCGCCACGGCCTCGGCGTACAGGCCCGCCTGGACGTCGTCGAGCGCGGCCGACACGTGGGTGGCGACCTCGGCGAGCGGGACGGGGGTCTTCACCGAGGTGTCTCGGCGCACGACGGTGACGGTGCCGGCGGCGAGGTCACGCGGACCGACCTCGACCCGGACGGGCATGCCCTTGATCTCGGCGTCGGTGACCCGCCGACCGAAGGACAGGCCCGGCCGGGCGTCGAGCCGCACGCGCAGGCCGGCGTCGGTCAGCGACGAGACGAGCTCCCGGGCGGCGGCCACCACCGCCTCGTCGTCGCGCACGGGCAGGACGATGACCTGGGTGGGGGCCAGCCGCGGCGGGACGCGCAGGCCACTGTCATCACCATGCGCCATGATCAGGCCGCCGACCATGCGGGTGGAGCAGCCCCAGGAGGTCGTCCAGGCCAGGTGGCGGACGCCGTCGGCACCGAGGTAGTCGATGTCGAAGGCGCGCGCGAAGTTCTGGCCGAGTTCGTGGCTGGTGGCCATCTGCAGCGCCTTGCCGTCGCCCATCATGCCCTCGCAGGTCATGGTGTTCGTCGCGCCGGCGAACCGCTCACGGCGGGTCTTGACCCCGACGAGCACCGGGATCGCGAGCACGTTGGTCAGGAAGTCGCGGTAGACCTCCTGCGCGATCCGCCGGGCGTAGGCGGCCGCGTCGGCCTCGTCGGCGTGCGCGGTGTGCCCTTCCTGCCAGAGGAACTCGCTGCTGCGCAGGAACAGCCGCGGCCTCAGCTCCCAGCGCACCACATTGGCCCACTGGTTGAGCAGCAATGGCAGGTCACGATAGCTCTGGGTCCACTTGGCCAGATACTCGCCGATGACGGTCTCGCTGGTGGGCCGCACGACGACAGGTTCCTCGAGCTCCTTGCCGCCACCGATGGTGACGACCGCGAGCTCGGGGCTGAAGCCCTCGACGTGCTCGGCCTCCCGGCGCAGATAGCTCTCCGGGATGAACAGCGGGAAATAGGCGTTCTGGGCACCGGCGGCCTTGATCCGGGCGTCGACCTCGGCCTGCATCCGTTCCCACAGGGCGTAGCCGTACGGTCGGATCACCTGCGTGCCGCGGACGGGCCCGTTCTCGGCCAGTTCGGCCTTGGCGAGCACATCCTGGTACCAGCGCGGGAAGTCGGTCGCCCGGGGGGTGAGTACAGCCACCCGTCCACGATATTGCCTGGGCCCGACAGTTCCGCGCCGGGACGGTCCGGCGCCGCGCTGGTCGGGCGTCGGCGGCGTCCTCACCGCGGCGTCGGTTCCTCCGGCGAGCTGCGGGGCGGCTCGCGAAAGACCAGCGAGACGTCGACGTCGCCGTGATGGCTGATCAGGCTCGCGGCCGGTGGGACCAGGATCATCGCGGTCGTCAGGTCGGCGGCGGTGGCACCGGGCGCGAGGGTCAGCTCGTGCCGCACGGCCGGCCCGTCGTCGACGGTGACCACCTCGGCGAGCTTCGGGGGGCGTCCCCCGAAGCCTGGGCGGGGCTCGGGCAGCAGATCGTCGCTGTCGAGGGTGTTCATCTTCGGGCTGTCCTCCGGTGCGTCGATCGAGTGGGCAGGGGCGGCGCGGGGTGGGACGACAGGTGACGCGGGTGACCGGGTGACGCGGGTGGTGCGGTCGACCCCGCGATGGTGGTCCTTGCGTGGTCGACGGGATACTCCTGGCGATCCTGGCCGGGGGTGATCCGGTGGGTCGAACCGCTGGATATCCCTGCGATACTTTCAGCAACCTCGATGTTGCTTGACAGCAAATCACGGGAGAGCCGTGCTGGCTACGGGAGATCTGGGGACGGATCGGACGTCGGGTAACCGCGGCCGAACATCCTGATCATCTGCGTAGCGGCGCGCGTGGCTTGGTCGCTTCGCCGGCTGCATCCCACTGTGTGGCCGGGCGCAGTGGGTCAGGTCAGGGCAGGTGGCACGTGGATGAACATTCGCCGCTGTCGGAACATCCGGTGCGACCATCTCGATGACCTTCGCCGATTCCGAAATGCCACGTTTAGGACGTTCCGCTGCTCATGCGCTCTTCTCGGAGCCACTCAGCGGACACCGTGGCCATCTCGTCAGCGAGCCGGCCATGCCTGGTCGTGTGGGTTGATCCCCAGTTGGGATTACTTTTCGCAATATTGTCGACACACGCCGTCGTAAGTAGGAGGGGTTTCGAGGGGTCAACAGGTCGCAAATCCTCCGACATGGATGTGTTCTGGTTGGTGACTGGTTGGCGTATGCGCCTGTTCATCTTTCGTTCATCCCGAATCGCTTCGATTCTCGCCGGCACCCCGGTCCGGGGGGCGGACGACATTCGGCGCCGGGCTCGGCGTTGGGACGAAGGGTTGCTTGTGAAGCTAGGCAAGCGTCAGGCCGCGGTCGGGGCCGCGATGGTCGCACTGCTCACCGTGGCAGCGTGTGGAACTGACGACAACAACGACGCGGGTGGCACCACCGAGGCGTCGACGAGCGCCAGCGCGATCGCCTGCGCCAAGGGCTCGATCACCGGGTCGGGCTCCTCCGCGCAGAAGAACGCCGTCGACGAGTGGGTGAAGGCATACCAGGACGCCTGCTCCGGAGCGACGATCAACTACCAGTCGACCGGCTCCTCGACCGGTCGCCAGCAGTTCATCTCCAAGCAGGTCACCTTCGCCGGCTCCGACTCGGCGCTCAAGGACCAGCAGAAGACCGATGCCGACAAGCGCTGCGCGCCCGGCACCGCGGTCGACCTGCCGATGGCTGTCGGCCCGGTCTCGCTGATGTACAACCTGTCCGGCGTGAAGGACCTGCAGCTGTCCGCCGAGACGCTGGCCGGGATCTTCTCCGGCAAGATCACCAAGTGGGATGACGCGGCCATCAAGGCGGAGAACAGCGGCGCCTCGCTGCCGTCCGCCACGATCGCCACGGTGCACCGTTCCGACGGCTCCGGCACGACGGACAACTTCACCAAGTTCCTCAAGGGCGCGGGCGGCAGCGCCTGGACGTTCGACTCCGGCTCCGACTGGAAGGCCCCGGGCGGCCAGGGCGCCAAGGGTTCGGACGGCGTCACCTCCACGGTGAAGTCGACCGAGAACTCGATCGGCTACGCGGAGCTCTCCTACGCGGAGAACGCCGGCCTGTCCACGGTCAAGGTCAAGAACGCCGCCGGCGAGTACATCGCGCCGAGCACCGAGGGCGCCTCCCTGGGCCTTGGTACCGCCAAGATCGCGGATGGCGACGACCTCAAGCTGACCTTCGACTACACGACCGCCACCAAGGGTGCCTACCCCGTGTACCTGGTGACCTACGAGATCGCCTGCACCTCCGGCCTGCCGGCAGAGGAGGCCGCGCTGGTCAAGTCCTTCCTGACCTACACCGCCTCGGACGCGGCCCAGAAGTCGATCGGTGACCTCGGCTACGCGCCGCTGCCCGACGCCGTCGCCAGCAAGGTCCGCGCGGTCATCGCGAAGCTCGCCTGAACCACCGCACCACCTGATCCACCGCACCACCTGACCGGCCCGGTCGAACCCGCGGTGGGGACATCGCGCCCCACCGCGGGTTCGTCGGCGTATCTAGGAGAGGACCATGACGACGGAGCCGGACAGCTCGGCGCAGTCCGCCGAGCAGCGGGGGGCCGCTTCGGCGACGGTCCCGCCGACAGACGACCCGGTCGGTGCCCCCGCGAGCGGGCCCACCAGCACCGGGTCGGACCAGCCTGATCACGATCCGGTCGCGTTCACCCGGCCCGCGCCCACGACCACCGGCAAGGCCGCGGTCGGCAAGGCGGACGTGGCCTTCAAGAACCTCACCCGGGCCGCCGGCCTCGGACTGCTCGCCCTGATCGTCGCGATCGCGCTGTTCCTGGTGCTGCGGGCGACGCACGCGCTCGGCGAGAACGACGGGAACTTCCTCAGCACGCAGGAGTGGTTCCCCAACCAGGACCCGCCGAAGTTCGGTGTGGCCGCCCTGTTGTTCGGCACGATCGTCACCGCCGCCATCGCGATGATCATCGCGATGCCGGTGGCCGTCGGGATCGCGCTGTTCATCACCGTCTACGCGCCCCGCCGGCTCTCCTCGCCGCTGGGCTACATCGTCGACCTGCTGGCCGCGGTGCCCAGCGTCGTCTACGGCCTGTGGGGCCTGCTCGTGCTCGCCCCGCACATGAAGGGCATCCAGCTCTGGCTCAGCGACTACCTCGGCTGGATTCCGCTGTTCAGCGCCGACTCGGTGGGCCGTTCGTTCTTCGTCGCCGGTGTCGTGCTCGCGATCATGATTCTGCCGATCGTCGCGGCACTGTCGCGCGAGGTGTTCCTCCAGGTGCCCACCGCGCACCGGGAGGCGGCCCTGGCGCTGGGCGCCACCCGCTGGGAGATGATCCGCACGGCGGTGCTGCCATACGGCAAGCCCGGTGTGATCAGCGCGTCGATGCTGGGGCTTGGCCGGGCGATGGGCGAGACGATCGCCGTCGCGCTGGTCCTGCCCGCCTCGTTCAAGATCTCCTGGAACTGGCTGGAGCCGGCCGGGAACACCATCGCGGCCAACGTCGCGAACGGCTGGGGCGAGGCCAACGACATCGGACGTGGCGCACTGATCGCGTCCGGTCTGGTGCTGTTCGTCGTCACGATGATCGTCAACATCATCGCGCGGGCCATCGTGGCGCGTCGCCGTGACTTCTCCGGGAGCTCCGCATGAGCACCGCGACCGTTCCCGAGCCCACCGTTCCCGGGCCCGCCACCCCCGGCGAGGACCGGCTGAACCTGCGCGGCGAGATCCTGCCCCGCTTCGTGCCGCCGGTGGTCGCCGCCGGCTCGCTGGTCGTCGCCCTGCTGATCTATCTGCTGACGCCGATGGACAGCGAGATCCAGATCGTGCTGATGGCCGCCCTGATCTTCGTGGTGGCGATGACCGCGATCTCCACCAGGGTGGAGGGCCGCCGCCGGGCCCGTGACCGGTTCGCGACCACCCTGGTCTACGGCACCTTCCTGCTCGCGCTGATTCCGCTGATCGCGGTGCTCGCCAGCGTGATCAGCAAGGGTGCGGGCCGGCTCGACATCTCCTTCCTGACCCATTCGATGAACGGCATCGGTGCCCGCGACTCCGGTGGCGGCATCTACCACGCGATCATCGGAACGGTCGAGCAGGTGCTGATCGCCAGCGCCATCGCGGTGCCGTTCGGCCTGCTGGTCGCGATCTACCTGGTGGAGTACGGTCGCGGTCGGATCAGCCGGACGATCAGCTTCTTCGTGGACGTCCTCACCGGCCTGCCCTCGATCATCGCCGGTCTGTTCGTCCTGGCGTTCTGGATTCTGGCGCTCGGCCAGGGCTTCTCCGGTTTCGCCGGTTCGCTGGCCCTGGTCGTTCTGATGATCCCGACGGTGGTGCGTTCCGCCGAGGAGATGCTCAAACTCGTCCCGAACGAGTTGCGTGAGGCCGGCTACGCGCTTGGTGTGCCCAAGTGGCGAACCATCCTGCGGGTCGTCGTCCCGACCGCCCTGCCCGGCATCGTGACCGGTGTCATGCTCGCCGTCGCCCGAGTGTCCGGTGAGACGGCACCCGTGCTGCTTACCGTCTTCGGAACGAACCTCATCAACGCGAACCCGTTCTCCGGTGAGCAGAGTTCGCTGCCCCTGTACATCTACTCGCAGGCCGGCCAGCCCCAGCAGTTCGCGATCGACCGCGCCTGGGCTGCCGCGCTCGTTCTAATCATCATCATCATGGTGCTCAACCTCATCGCCCGGCTGTTCGCCGGACGCAACCGGTTGAAGTGACCCCGACCCGGGCCGGCGGTGCGTACCGCCACTGACGCCGAAGCCGCCGCCGGCCCGCTCCGACGTGCACCACCCAGTCACCCCCAGCGTCCAGTCACTCCCCGCGTCCAGCCAGTTCCCAGCGTCCAGCCAGATCGTGAGTCGAGGTTGTCATGGCCACCCGCATCGAGGTAACCGGGCTGACGGCGTACTACGGCAAGTTCAAGGCCGTATCCGACGTCAACCTGACCATCGAGCCGAAGCACGTCACCGCATTCATCGGACCGTCCGGATGCGGGAAGTCCACGGTGCTGCGCACCCTGAACCGGATGCACGAGGTGCTGCCGGGGGCCCGCGTCGAGGGCAGCGTGCTGCTCGACGGTGAGGACCTCTACGGCGCCGGGATGGACCCGGTGAACGTCCGTCGGACCGTCGGCATGGTCTTCCAGCGGCCGAACCCGTTCCCGACGATGTCCATCTACGAGAACGTCATCGCCGGCCTGAAGCTCAACGGGATCCGCAAGAAGGCTCTGCTGGACGAGCGGGTCGAGGAGTCGCTGCGCGGCGCCAACCTCTGGGACGAGGTCAAGGACCGTCTGAACCGCCCCGGTGCCGGCCTTTCCGGTGGTCAGCAGCAGCGGCTGTGCATCGCCCGGGCGATCGCCGTCGAACCGCAGGTGCTGCTGATGGACGAGCCCTGCTCGGCGCTCGACCCGATCTCGACCCTGGCGATCGAGGACCTCATCAACAAGCTGAAGTCCAGCTTCACCATCGTCATCGTCACCCACAACATGCAGCAGGCGTCCCGGGTCAGTGACTCGACCGCCTTCTTCTCCCTGGAGAAGACCGGCGATCCCGGTCGCCTCGTCGAGTTCGACAAGACCTCGAAGATCTTCACCAACCCGACGGAGAAGCGGACCGAGGACTACGTGTCCGGACGGTTCGGCTGACCACCAGCGAAATCACCGGACAGGACGCCACGATGGTTCCGACGTGGACAGGCTCCGGCCTGTCGGCGGCGGAGCGCGGGCCAGCGGGTGACCGCGGGCCGGCGGGGGAGCGCGATCCGACCGCAGCTGATCATGTGTCGAGCCGTGGGCAGCGGCCGGCCGGGCTGGAACGAAAACAGCCCGCGCCGGTCCTGCTCATCGCCGACTCCGAAGTCGAACAGGACATGCTCGAGGCCATCGTCGATGGCGGCGTGGAGGTCAACCTCGTCACCGACGGAGCCCTGGCACTGCTGGAGATCGGCCTTCACCAGCCCGATGCCCTCCTGATCAGCGCCCGCCTGCCGGTCGTGGACGGCGTGACCGTGGTACGCACCATCCGTAGCGTCGCCGGTCACGACGACCTCCCGATCCTGCTCGCCGTCGGCCCCGACGACCGCCCCGCGGCCGCCGCCGGCCTGGACGCCGGGGCGAGCGCCTGCGTCGGTAAGCCCTACCGGGTCACCGAGGTCCTCGCGATGGTCGGCGGCCTGCGCCCGGACCGTTCCGGCGCACAGACGGCGCGCTCCAACGGCACCGAGGTGCTGCGCGGCGGTCCGGTCCTGCTCGACCGCGCCGCCCATGAGGTGCGCCTGGACGGAACCCTCGTCTCGGTTCCACCCCGGGAGTTCCGCCTGCTCGCCCTGCTGCTGGAGCAGGCCGGCCGGGTGGTGCCCCGCGAGACCCTCCTGCGTGAGGTCTGGGGCTCCGCCCACACCGAGACGAACACGCTCGCCGTCCACGTCCGCCGCCTGCGTCGCCGGCTGGGTGAGGCCGCGGGCGAACCGACCATCATCGAGAGCATCCGCGGCGTCGGCTACCGCTTCCGCGCCGCCCCCGGCTAGCCCACCACCCCTGGTGCCACCGGACGACATCTGTCCGGACGTGCCCAGGTGCCCTGATCGACAGGTAGGTCGCCACCTCCCAGGACCCGTCCAGCCCGGGAGGGCCGGTCAGCCTGGGAGGGCCGGTCAGCCTGGGAGGGCCGGTCAGCTTGGGAGGGCGTAGACACCCGGGGCGACCTGGACGACCAGACCGTCACCGAGGAGCCCGGCCAGCGCCCGGCCACGCTGGACCGGCTCGTCCCAGACCTGGTCGAGCAGTTCCTGGTGGATGGCATGGTCCGCGTCCCGCAGGACGGCGAGCAGCCGGCCGCGGACCTGCCGGTCGGTGCCGGCGTAGCCCTGTGGCCGGCGGGCCGGGCCCGAACCCGGCGGGCTGCCCGCTCGCACCCACGCGCACCGTTCCAGCAGCGGGCAGGCCGCGCAGCGCGGAGCGCGGGCCACGCAGAGCAGCGCGCCGAGTTCCATCAGCGCCGCACTGGTCCGGGCGGCGGTCTCGGGATCGGCGGGGAGCAGGTCGGTGACGCCGGCCAGATCGGCGCGGCTGACGGTGGCCGGCGGGTCGGCGCGCCCCTCGACCGCCCGGGCGTACACCCGACGGACGTTGGCGTCGACGACAGGTTGCCGCTGCCGGAAGGCGAAGGCCGCGACCGCCCGGGCCGTGTAGGTACCGATGCCCGGCAGGGCGAGCAGGGCGTCGAGGTCGGCTGGGATCTCGCCGCCATGACGCTCCACGACCGCCGTGGCGCTCTGATGCAGCCGCAGCGCCCGCCGTGGGTAGCCGAGCCGCCCCCAGGCCCGCACGGCCTCACCGGACGGCTCGGCGGCGAGGGCCGCGGGCGTCGGCCAGCGCGCGAGCCAGGCCTCCCAGACGGGCAGGACCCGGTTGACCGGTGTCTGCTGCAGCATCACCTCGCTGACCAGCACCGCCCAGGGTGTCGTGCCCGGCCGACGCCAGGGCAGGTCACGCGCGGCCCCGACGAACCAGTCGAGCACCAGCTCGCCGAACGCCGTCGATGCGACGGGTGGCCCGGATGCGAGGGGGGTCACGGCTGCGACGGGTCCCGGGGAACCGCTGGTCGTGGTCATCCCGGCCATCGTGCCATCCCGCCCATCGGGCCACCCCGTCGCATCGACGGCGTTCGGCGAGC
>NZ_CADCWS010000100.1 GCF_902806475.1 Candidatus Frankia nodulisporulans | reverse complement strand
CCGCTCGGGTGGCGGTAGCTGTTTGCGTGCGGGCGGCCGGCTCGTCTCCCCGGGCCAGACCGGACGGTCGAACCAGGGGTCATCGATGGCGGCCAGGTCGTCGGGCAACGGCAGGGCGCCCGGCTCGGTGCCCAGGGGGAGGCAGCTCAGGACCAGATCCACCGACCGGGAGGCGAGCACGGCGAGGGCATGGTCCGCCGAACGGGCGGTGTCGACGCCGTAGCCCTCGTCCACCAGCGTGGTCAGCAGCTCGCGGCGCGCCGCCACCTCGTCACCCACCAGCAGAAGAGTCGTCCGCACCTTGGCCATTTTCCCCGAAGCCCACGCTGATTCCCAGCGGGCCTGCGCGGGTGGTGGGACCGCCGGCCCGTCCGGACACCGGCTGATGGGCCGGGCAGCGCTCCGTTGTGGCTGGTAGGCGGGCCGCACGTGCCGTTGGGCAGGGACGGCGTAGGGACGGACGGCCTCCAGCGGGGGTAGCCCTGGCTCCCCGACTGGGGACTGTGGTCCCGGCTCGATCGCGCCGCCTGGCCACCCGGGCGGTCCGGTCCTCAGCGCTACCGCGGCGGCCCCGCGGCGGGTTCGGTGGCGGCCGTGGTGTCCTCCAGCTGCCCCTCGGTCCGCAGGTAGAGCTCCTGGAGGCCGTCCAGCGTGGCCGGTTCGGGATGCTCCCACAGGCCGCGGGCGGCGGCCTCGAGCAGACGTTCGGCGATGCCGTGCAGAGCCCACGGATTCGACTCGAGGAAGAACTTCTGACTGTCGGCGTCCAGGGCATAGGTCTCGGCGAGACGCTCGTACATCCAGTCGGCTACGACTCCCGCGGTGGCGTCGTAGCCGAACAGGTAGTCCACGGTGGCGGCCATCTCGAACGCACCCTTGTAGCCGTGGCGGCGCATGGCGGCGAGCCAGCGGGGGTTCACGACCCGGGCGCGGAAGACCCGCGAGGTCTCCTCGGACAGGGTCCGGGTGCGTACCGCCTCCGGTCGGGTGCTGTCGCCGATGTAGGCCGCGGGTGCCCGGCCGGTCAGCGCCCGCACGGTCGCGATCATGCCGCCGTGGTACTGGAAGTAGTCGTCGGAGTCGGCGATGTCGTGCTCGCGGGTGTCGACGTTCTTCGCGGCCACAGCGATCCGCCGGTAGGCGGCTTCCATGTCGGGACGGGCCGGTGTCCCGTCGACGCCACGACCGTAGGCGTAACCACCCCAGGTGGCGTACACCTCGGCGAGGTCGGCGTCGTCACGCCAGTTCCGACTGTCGATCAGTGGCAGCAGGCCCGCGCCGTACGCCCCCGGACGTGACCCGAAGATCCGCAGGGTGGCACGCCGCTCATCCCCGTGATCGGCCAGGTCGGCGCGGGCGTGGGCCCGCACATGGTTGTCCTCGTCGGGCTCGTCGAGGTCCGCGACCAGCCGCACCGCGTCGTCCAGCATCGCCACGACATGCGGGAACGCGTCGCGGAAGAATCCGCTGATACGCACGGTCACATCGATGCGCGGCCGGCCGAGTTCCGCGAGCTCGATCGGCTCGAGTCCGTGTACCCGGCGCGACGCGTCGTCCCACAGCGGACGGACACCGAGCAGGGCCAGTACCTCGGCCACGTCGTCGCCGCTGGTACGCATCGCGCTCGTGCCCCAGACCGACAGGCCGACCGACTCCGGCCAGCGCCCGGTATCCGCCCGGTAACGTTCCAGCAGGCTGGCCGCCATGGCCTGCCCGGTCTCCCAGGCGAGTCGGCTCGGCACGGCCTTCGGGTCGACCGAGTAGAAGTTACGCCCGGTCGGCAGCACGTTGACCAGCCCCCGCAGCGGCGATCCGCTCGGCCCCGCCGGTACGTACCCGCCGTCCAGGGCGTGCAGCACGTTGCCGATCTCGTCGGTGGTCCGGGCCAGCCGCGGGACGATCTCGGTCGCGGCGAACCGCAGCACCGCCGCCACCGCCTCGTGCCGCCCGGCCAGCTCACCCGCCAGCCCCACCTCGTCGGACGGCTCCACCTCGTCGGACGGCTCCGCGGAACCGCTGCTCGCCGCGTCGATGTGCCGCTTCGGGCTGGCCGGCTCGCCGAGGATCGCGGTGACGGTGGGGTCGACGGCGGCCGGGTCCCAACCCTGGCGTTCCAGCTCGGTGACCAGGGAGAGGGCGACGCGTTCGGCCTCGTCCACGGTGGTGCGCGACGCCGCCTGAGCGCCTTCGTCGAGACCGAGTGCCTCACGCAGACCGGGCAGGGTCTGCTGCCCGCCCCACATCTGACGGGCCCGCAGCATCGCCAGCACCAGGTTGACCTGGGCCGCACCGGTCGGTGCGACGCCGAGGACGTGCAGGCCGTCGCGGATCTGCGCGTCCTTGACCTCGCACAGCCAGCCGTCGACGTGCAGCAGGAAATCGTCGAACTCGACGTCATGCGGCCGGTCGGCGAGGCCCAGATCGTGATCGAGGCGGGCGGCCTGGATGAGTGTCCAGATCTGGGCGCGGATCGCCGGCAGCTTCGCCGGGTCCATGGCGGCGATCGAGGCGTGTTCGTCCAGGAGTTGTTCGAGGCGGGCCAGATCGCCGTAGCTTTCCGCCCGGGCCATCGGTGGGACGAGATGGTCGATGAGGGTGGCGTGCGCCCGCCGCTTCGCCTGGGTGCCCTCGCCCGGGTCGTTCACCAGGAACGGGTAGATCATCGGCAGGTTGCCCAGCGCCGCGTCCGACGGGCAGGAGGCGCTCATCCCGACCGTCTTGCCGGGCAGCCATTCCAGGGTGCCGTGCTTGCCGAGATGAACCAGGGCATGCGCGCCGAACCCGCCCGCCGTCGGGGCGGCGGACAGCCAGCGGTAGGCGGCCAGGTAGTGGTGGCTCGGCGGCAGATCCGGATCGTGGTAGATCGCGACCGGGTTCTCCCCGAACCCACGCGGCGGCTGGACGAGCAGCACGACGTTGCCGGCCCTCAGCGCGGCCAGCACGATGTCACCGTCCGGGCTCGCGTTCGCGCCGCGGTCGACGTACAGCTCGCCGGGCGCCGGGCCCCAGTGCCGCTCGACGCGGTCGCGCAGATCGGTCGGCAACGTGTCGAACCAGGCCCGGTAGTCGTCGGCGCGGATGCGTACCGGGTTGCCGGCGAGCTGGGCTTCGGTGAGCCAGGCCGGATCCTGCCCGCCGGCCTCGATGATCCCGTGGATGAGGGCGTCGCCGTCGCTGGCGGCGACCCCCGGCAGCGCGTCCGGGCCGTCGGCGGGCCCGATGTCGTAACCGGCCGCGCGCATCGCGTGCAGTAGCCGCACGGTGCTCGCCGGGGTGTCCAGGCCGACGGCGTTGCCGATCCGGGAGTGTTTCGTCGGGTAGGCCGACAGCATCAACGCGATCCGGCGATCCGCCGCCGGGACGTGACGTAGCCGCCCGTGCGCGACCGCCAGGCCCGCGACCCGGTCGGCCCGCTCGGTGTCGGCGACGTAGCTGGTCAGGCCGTCGGCGTCGACCTCCTTGAACGAGAACGGCACGGTGATCAGCCGGCCGTCGAACTCGGGGATCGCCACCTGGGTGGCCGCGTCCAACGGGGACAGCCCGTCATCCGAACCGGCCCACGTCGCCCGCGCGCTGGTCAGGCACAGGCCCTGCAGAATCGGGATGTCCAGGGCCGCGAGCGCGCCGACGTCCCAGGCCTCGTCGTCACCGCCGGCTCCGACCTTCGCCGGCTGACTGCCGCCGGCGGCGAGCACGGTGACGACCAGCGCGTCCACCCGGCCAAGGACGGCGAGCAGTTCCGGTTCGGCGGTCCGCAACGACGCGCAGAACACCGGCAGGGCCACCCCACCGGCACGTTCCACCGCCGCGGCGAGTTCCGCGACGAACGTGGTGTTGCCGGCGACGTGATGCGCCCGGTAGTACAGGATGCCGACCACCGGCCGCCCCGCCGGCACCGACAGCGCCTCGGCAGCCGCCGGATCGGCCGTGGCAACCGGATCGGTCGTGTCACCCGGGTCGGCGGCGAAACCCGGCAGGACCCCCCAGGACGGTGTGACCACCGGCGGGTCGAAGCCATCGCCGGTGAGCAGCAGGGTGTCGGCGAGGAAGCGGTGAAGCTCGCGCAGGTTCGCCGGGCCGCCCTCGGCCAGGTAGGCGTGCGCCTGGGCGCAGATCCCCCCGGGGACGGTGGAGGCGGCCATGAGCTCCGCGTCCGGCACCCGCTCCCCGCCGAGGACGACCACCGGTCGCGGCCCGGCGAGCAACGCCGCCAGACCCTCCTCCCACATCCGCCGCCCGCCGAGGATGCGCACCACCACGACGTCGACCCCGTCGGTCAGCCCAGGCAGGTCGGCCACCCCGAGCCGGGCCGGATTGCCGAGCCGGTAGCGGGCGCCGCTGGCCCGCGCGGACAACAGGTCCGTATCGGAGGTGGACAGCAGCAGAACCGCGGCGTCGAACTCGGTGTCGCCGCTGCCACCCGGGCCGCCGGACGCGACAGCCGTGGTGGGAGGTACCTCGGGGCGTGCGGGGGTCATGAAGTTGCCTCTCCCGGGGGATCCGCGTCCCCGTGTCAGCTGGCGCCAACGCTGCGCCGGCGGTGCCGGACGGCGACCCTGACCCGACGTGGACGCGCCGACGGAAAACATGACGATGCCGTCACCCGCGGTGGCGCACCCGAACCGTTATCGGGACCTGCCGTGCCCCTGACGGCCGAGCCGAGTATCCCGGCTCCCGGGTGCCCGCCGAGCCTGCCCGAACCCGCGGACCGCGCTCGCCCGCCTGTGGCCACCGGTGACTGTGGCCACGGTGGTGCGGTGCCGAGTGCGTTCGTGGACGGGCCGATCGACGTTCGCTCGCCCCGGCCTTCCGGGCGTGGGCGGCTGCCCGTGCCCGTGGCCGTGCCTGGGGTCCGCTTCCCGGTGACGGTGGCGGGACCGCGCCGGATTCACACCGGACTTCCTCGCCGCTCGCCGCTCGTGGCCGACCTACCATGACAGATCGGCCACCCACACTGTCAAGCCGTGCCCACGTCAACGGACGTATCCCGGCCACTTTTCCCGCTCCGCCCGGCTGTGGGCAGTGACCGGATCGGCCGCGCCTGTCCCGGGGTTGCACGTATGCTCCGCCGGTGTCCACCAGCCGGCGGGAGCGCACCCAGGATGCCTGCCCCGGGGTGCTGCGCACGCATCCGGCCGCTGACGGCGCGCTCGCCCGGTTACGGCTGCCCGGGGGCCGGCTCGCCCCCCGAACGGCGGGTGAACTCGCGGCGTGTGCCCGCGAACTCGGCGACGGCCACCTGGAGCTGACCTCCCGCGGCAACGTGCAGATCCGCGGCCTCGCTGACGGTGCCGCCGCGGCGCTGGCCGGGCGGGCCAGGGCGGTGGGCCTGCTGCCGTCGGACACCCATGAGCGCATCCGCAACATCGTGGCGTCGCCGCTGTCGGGGCGCGGCCCCGGTGGGCGGGACGTGCGGGGACTCGTGGCCGCCCTCGACGAGGGCCTGCGCGCCGATCCGGTGCTGGCGGCGCTGCCCGGACGAGTCCTGTTCGCGGTCGACGACGGTAGCGGCGACCTGGAGGGCATCCCGGCGGATCTGGCGCTGCGGGCGGGACCGGGCGGCCAGACCCTGGTGTGTGTCGCCGGCGAGACGCTGGCACTGCGGGTCCCCGACATGGTGGCGGTGCCCGCGCTGCTCGCCGCGGCTCGGGCCTTCGTGGAGCGGGTCGCCGCGGGCGGACCAGCCGCGTCCGCCTGGCGGGTCGCCGAACTGCCCGACGGCCGCGATCAGCTTCTTGCCGCCGCGGCCGGCGTCGCCGCGACCGCCGGCGCACTCGTCGCCGACGACCGGCCGATCACCCCGGGTGCGTCGACGGGGAGGTCGAAGCGGCCGGCGTCGCCGGGGGCACGGCCTGGGGCCCATGCCCAGCGGGACGGACGCTGGGCGTTGACGGCGCTCGTACCGCTGGGTCGGCTGCGGGCCGACCAGCTCGACCTGGTGGCCGGGATCGCCGAGCGGCTCGAGGATGCATCCGTCGGCGGCGACCAGGGCACGGCGGGTGACTGCGCGCTGGTGGTGACGCCATGGCGGTCGGTGGTGCTGCTGGATCTGACCGCCGCCCAGCTGGCGGATGTCCGTACGCGGCTGGCCGCCGCGGGCCTCGTCGTCGAGGAGGACTCCGGCTGGCTCGGCGTGACGAGCTGCGCTGGACGTCCCGGCTGCGCCCGCGCCCTCGCCGACGTGCGCCGTGATGCCACCCGGGTCGCGCTGGCGGCGGGGTCCGGGGCGCGGCGGCCGGCACTGCCGGTGCACTGGTCGGGCTGCGGCCGTCGGTGTGGGCAGCCGTCCGGCGCCGTCGCGGAGGTGGTCGCGCAGCCGGACGGATATCACGTGCGAGCGGTGTCTCTGGCATCCTCGGCTCCGTTCGTGGTGACCTGGGCTCCGGATGCTCCGGTACCTGTGGGTGCGGCCGGTGACGGGGACCGCGAACCGGGCGTGGTGGACTGGTCGGCCCTCGTCGACGCGGTGACGGAGGCACGGGAGCTGCATCGACGGGAGACGGGCTGATGGAGACTGCGATGTCGGCGGGCACGCCGCGTCCGGAGTACGACTACATCCGGGACGGGGCGGAGATCTACCGTCGGTCGTTCGCGACGATTCGCGCGGAGGCCCGACTGGACGGACTGCCCGCGGATCTCGCCCGGGTCGCCGTCCGCATGATCCACTCGTGCGGGATGGTCGACCTGGTCGACGACCTGGCCGCCAGCCCCGGGGTGGTCGCGGCGGCGCGTTCGGCGCTGCTGGCGGGGGCCCCCGTCCTGTGCGACGCGCAGATGGTCGCCGCCGGTGTGACCCGGCGCCGGCTACCGGCGGACAACGAGATCCTGTGCCTGCTGGGCGACCCGCGGGTGCCGGCTCTGGCCGTGCAGGTCGGTACCACCCGAAGTGCCGCCGCCGTCGATCTGTGGGTGCCGCGGCTGAACGGCGCGGTCGTGGCGATCGGTAACGCACCGACGGCGCTGTTCCGGCTGCTCGAGCTGGTCGCGGCCGGAGCGGGGCGCCCCGCGGCGGTCCTCGGCGTGCCGGTGGGGTTCATCGGGGCCGCCGAGTCCAAGCGGGCCCTCGTCGAGGATCCGGCTGGCCTGGAGTACCTCGTCGTCCACGGCCGGCGCGGGGGAAGCGCGATGGCCGTGGCCGCCATCAACGCCATCGCGAGCGAAGCCGAATGACCGCCGTACCCGATCCGGTGGCCGATCCGGTGGCCGATCCGGTCGTGGACGAAGCTCCGGTGGGGCGGCTGTGGGGGGTGGGGGTCGGCCCGGGAGACCCGGAGCTGATCACCATGAAGGCGGTGCGGCTCATCCGGGACGCGGATGTGATCGTGTACCACAGCGCGCGGCACGGGCGCAGCATCGCCCGGTCGATCGCCGCCACCCATCTGCGCGGCGACCAGATCGAGGAGGCCCTCGTCTACCCGGTGACCACCGGGGCGACCAGCCACCCGGGCGGTTACCGGGGGGCGATCGACGAGTTTTACGAGGACTGCGCCAAGCGGCTGGCCACCCACCTGGACGCCGGTCGCGACGTCGTCGTGCTCAGCGAGGGCGACCCGTTCTTCTACGGTTCGTTCATCCACCTGCACCGCCGTCTCGCCGATCGGTATCCGACCGAGGTGGTGCCGGGGGTGACCTCGCTGTCCGCCGGCTGCGCGGTGCTGGGTCGGCCGCTCGTCGAGGGCAACGAGGTACTGACCGTGCTTCCGGGCACCCTGCCACCGGACGTGCTGGCCGCACGGATCGCCGGGACCGACACCGCCGTCGTGCTCAAGATGGGCCGGACGTTCCCCGGCGTGCGCGAGGCGTTCACCGAGGCGGGCCGCCTCGCTGATACCTGGTACGTCGAGCGGGCCACCACCGCGGGCCAGCGCGTCGCCCGCCTGGACGAGGTCGACGCGGAGTCCGTGCCGTACTTCTCGCTGGCGGTGCTGCCAAGCCCCGTGCGCGGTCCGCGGGATCCGGCACCGCTGCGGGCGGGGCAGGCCGAATGGGTGACACCTCCGGTCGGCGGTTCCGCCCGGCGGCCAGTCGAGGCGGTGCCTGAGGTCGTGGGGATCGGTGACGGGCAGGCGGGGGAGGTGGTCGTCGTCGGGCTTGGCCCGGGGGACACGGCATGGCTCACACCCCAGGCCGAGGCGGCGCTCGCCGTGGCCGAGGACCTCATCGGCTACGGCCCGTACCTGGACCGGGTACCCCCCAACCCGCGGCAGCGCCGGCATCCGTCGGGCAACACCGTCGAGGCCGATCGGGCCGAACACGCCCTGGAACTCGCCGCGGCCGGAGCCCGGGTGGCGGTGGTGTCCTCGGGCGATCCGGGTGTGTTCGCGATGGCCACCGCCGTCGTCGAGGCGGCGGCGCAGGAGCGGTTCGCGCGGGTGGCGGTGCGGATCGTGCCCGGGCTGACCGCGGCCCAGGTGGTGGCGAGTCGAGTGGGCGCGCCGTTGGGGCATGACTTCTGCGTGCTGTCGCTGTCCGACCGGCTGAAGCCCTGGGAGATCATCGAGCGGCGCCTGCGGGCGGCCGCGGCCGCCGATCTCGTGCTGGCCCTGTACAACCCGGCGTCGCGGACCCGTCGGGAGCAGCTGGACCGGGCGTTCACGGTGATCCGGGAGCATCGTGCCCCGGACACGCCACTGGTGATCGGCCGTGACGTCGGTGGACCCACCGAGTCGATCACGGTGACGACGCTCGGTGACGTCGATCCCGCTGTCGTGGACATGCGCAGTCTGCTGCTCGTCGGCTCGTCGATGACCCGCATCGTGCGCCACCGCCGAACGGGCGACCTCGTCTTCACCCCGCGGAGCTATCCGGCCTCATAGCCCCGTCGAAGGCGCGGCCATGTTCTGCTCGTTGATCCTGGTGAGCGCCTCCTCGACGGAGGCCGTGAGGTCCGCGCCTGGTGACGGTGCGGGCCGGTCGACGAGCACGACGGGCAGGCCCAGCTCGCGGGCGGCCGTCAGTTTCGCCGCGGTCATCGGTCCCCCGCTGTCCTTGGTGACGACGACGTCGATGGCATGGCTGCGCAGCAGCGTTCGCTCGGCGTCGACATCGAAGGGCCCCCGGTCGAGCAGAACGGTGTGCCGTGGCGGCAGGGGCCCCTCGGGCGGATCGACGCAGCGGATCAGGAACCAGGGGCGGGCCAGGGGCGCGAACAGCCCGAGATCGCCACGCCCGGTGGTCAGAAAGACCCGCGGCGCGGTCTCGGACCTCGCTCCACCAGGTGCGAAACCCTCGAGCAGTTCGACCGCGGCGACCATGGTCGGTACCCGCCGCCAGTCATCTCCCGGCCCCTCGTGCCAACCGGGCCGGCGCAGCACGACCAGTGGTAGTGCCACCGCGGCGGCCGCGGTCGCCGCGGACGCCTGCATCCTGGCTGCGAACGGGTGGGTGGCGTCGACGACCAGGTCGATCCGTTCGGCACGCAGAAGCGCGGCGAGCCCGTCCGGTCCACCGAAGCCGCCGATCCGCACGCGACACGACGATGGAACCCGTGGGTCCCGTACCCGACCGGCGAGTGAGTACAGCACCTCGTACCGACTGTCCGCGGCGAGCTCGGTGGCCAGTTGGCGAGCCTCGCCACTGCCACCGAGCAGCAGAATCCGGCGCGGCGCCGACGGTGCCGACCGCCCGGGTGGCACCGGCCCTCCCGGTGATCCCCGCGGTACGGCTTCCGGCGGCACCGACGACCAGCCGCTGGCGGGCGCCGGCTGCCCGTTGTCCGGCGCGAAGCGGCCCTTGGAGTACAGGAAGCTGTCCTGGAAGTCGCCCGCGGCCAGTGCCCGGCCCACGATGATCACCGCCGTCCGGGTCAGGCCCGCGGCGCGGGACCGCCCGGCGATGTCCGCGAGGGTGCCGCGCAGCACCGTCTCCCGGTCACGACTGGCCCACGCCACGACGGCCGCGGGGCAGGTCGGACCATAACGGGGGGTCAGCTCGCGGACGACCTCCTCGATCCGGTGGACCGCCAGATGCAGGACGAGGGTCGCACGTGACGCCGACAACGTGGTCAGGTCCTCGCCCGGCGGCATCGGGCTGGACACCACCGACGTCCGGGTGAGAATCACGCTCTGCGCGATTCCGGGGATGGTCAGTTCCTGGCGCAGGGCGGCGGCAGCGGCCGCGAAGGCAGGCACTCCTGGCGTCACCTGGCAGGGGACACCGGCCTCGTCGAGCCGGCGTAGCTGTTCGGCCAGCGCGCTGTAGAGGGATGGATCACCCGAGTGCAGCCGGGCAACGTCCTCGCCGGCGGCGTGGGCGGCACACAGCTCGGCGACGATCTCGTCCAGAGTCATCCGGGCGGTGTCCACGAGCCGGGCGCCAGGTGGGCACCAGGCCAGCATCTCGGCTGGTACGAGGCTGCCGGCGTACAGGCAGACCGGGCTCGAGGCGACGAGGTCACGCCCGCGGACAGTGATCAGGTCCGCGGCGCCCGGCCCGGCTCCGATGAAATGGACGGTCATCCGCGGCCCGACCTCAGGGCGGGTCGCCGTGCGGAACGGGACACGGGCCGCAACGCTAGCAGCCCGCGGCCGCACGAGCGGTCCACCGCCGGGCCAGGACAACGCCCGCACGCGCCCGTGTGGGCGGCGTGCGATCCGCCGGGCTCTCAGGCGAACAGGCCTCGAGCACCGAGGGTGATGACCTCGCTGGCCGCGCGGGGCGCGGGGACCTCCACGACCGGCGCGGCCCGGCGATCGGGCGGCAGGAGCGGGAGCGGTTCACGGACCGGCATCGGCTCCGAGCCGCGCACGACGACCGTGGCTGCGAGCAGTTCCTCGAGGGCAGGCGCGGCAGCGGGCAGGGTGGCGGCCTCGCCGGTGAACACCGCGCACAGGAACCACCGTGGCCCGTCGACCCCGACCACGCGCGCCCTGGTCGGCCCCTGATCGGTGACAACCGGCAGATGAAGCTCGAGACCGCGCGGACCTGGCCGTTCGATCGCCTGATTCGACTCGTCCTGCTCCTGGAGGGCGCTGCGCAGATCCTCGCGGATCTGCGCCCACAGACCTTCCCCTCGTGGTGCGGCGAGCACGGAGAGCTCGATCGTGGAGGTTCCGTCCGTGACGACCAGCGCCGGCAACGGGCCGGTACGGGACAGCCGCAGCCAGGTGCCGTCCACCCGTGGGATCAGCAACGCGCCGAAGTCGGCACGTTCGCGTTCGTCCGCTGGCAGGTCGGCCAGGTCGAAGGGACCAATGTGGGGGAGCCCATCAGCCTGTGTGATCCCTGACAACGCGGTCAGGTCCGTATCCGCCTCGGCCACCACGGATGAGTCGTGGACCACCTCGCTCGGATCGACGGCGCCCGCCGGCTCGGCCGAGGGAGCTTCCGAGCGAGGCGTTCCGGGACGGGCGCCATCCGCGTCACCGGACACGTGGCGTCGCGTCCACATTGCAGGTCGTCCACCAAGCACTGCGCTCCACCTCCAGCATGGATCGTGAAGTGATGGGACGGCTCTTCTCGGTAGGCGCGCCGGTGAGGGGCCGGCTTCCGCGGGGAGCGGCCCGGACTCCGTGGGCGCGACACCTCGCCGGCCGCGGCCGCCCGGTCTGTCCAGCAGTCGAACCCCTCGGCGGAACATCCGCCTATTAAGTAACTTAAAGTAGTTGAATTTGTGCTTTTCGTCGCCGAGATGCGGATGTCGATCACGGCCGAGCCGCGGTGTGTCGCGGTAAATCCGGTAACGGGATGGTGGAATCCCCACGCGTCCGGGACCATCAGGAGCGTGTCTGTTCCAAATCAGAAGGCGTCGCTGCCCAAGTCCTGGACGGTCTCCGAGTCGTTGAGCGGCGGCATGAAGCTTCCGTTTGTCGTCGGCCTGGACGATTCCGACACCCCGTACGACGTGGTCGACGCACTCGCCCTCGCTCCCTTCACGACCGGTGAACAGCCCTGGGCGCGCAGCGCGCGGCTTGACCGGCTGCGACCGGGGGCCACTCTCTTGCCTTCCGGGGCGAGGGTGTTGCGCTCGGTGGTCGAGGAAGCCCGCGACTCGCGTCTTGCCGTGGGCGAGGGGTGGACTGTGCGGGCGGTGCGTTGGCGCGGCGGCGGAGGTGAGGTCACCGTGACCGCGGTCACCGAGCAGCTCGCCCGTGGGGTTCTCGAGGACGTGGTGCGGGCCTCCACCACCGAGGTCGGCGCCGACAACATTCTGGTACCTGTCGAGTCAGCGAGGGCCCATCCGGACCAGCCGTCGCACGGCCACGACGAGCTGGTCGTCCATCCGCGACAACTACGCCACATCGACAGTAGGTGATCTTGAAGCGCTGATGTCCGTCCGCCGCGAGACAGTGGCCGGCAGGCTCATCCTGCTGCACGGCCCAGCCGGGACCGGGAAGACCACCGTGCTGCGCGCCCTGGCCCATGAGTGGCGATCGTGGTGCCAGGTCGACTGTGTCCTCGATCCGGAGGCGCTGTTCGCTGATCCCGCATACATGATGGAGGTCGCGATCGGCTTCGACGACGAGGGCGACGGTGACGGCGACGCGGCGGACATCGCGGAGGAGTCGGCCGCGGACCCGGCGACGGTCGAAGCCGCGGGAGGCCAGGGAACCACCGGCGATGTCCGGGCACGCGGGGAGACCGATGACGCTGGCGCCGGGGACGGTGATGCCGACGCCGGCGCGGCGAAGATCTCGGATTCTCCGGTGGGTGGGAGCGGGAGCCGCACCGAGGACCGGATGGGCCAGCCGGTCCGTCGTCGTTGGCGGCTGCTCGTCATCGAGGACTGTGACGAGCTGATTCGCGGTGATGGCCGAGGGACCACCGGTCAGCAGCTCTCGCGGCTGCTGAACCTGACCGATGGTCTGGTGGGCCAGGGGCGAGAGGTCCTGGTCGCGCTGACCACCAACGAGGATCTGCTCCGACTGCATCCCGCGGTCGTGCGTCCCGGTCGATGCCTTGCCCAGATCGAGGTCGGCGCTCTGCCGTACGCGGAGGCGGTCTCCTGGCTCGGCACGGCGGAAGGCGTCGGTTCGACCATGACCCTCGCCGAGCTGTTCGCCCTGCGGGACGGCCGCGGCCTGCCGCGACCCGCGCGCGTCGACGCCCGTCACGGCCTGTACCTGTAAGTCACCGGTGCTCGGGGTGTCGTGCGCGAGTCGCGCGGCGCCCCGAGCCGGTATCAGGACGTGATCAGGCCAGCAGATATGACCGCATGCCCGCCGGACGAAGGCTCCTCGCTGTCGAGGGGCGGGGACGCGGCTCCATGGCGAGGACCAGCCACGCTGTTGAGTTGTCAAGGTGCGAAGGGCGCCGTGTAACGGCCGGACGGATCGTCAGCCAGCCCCGCGGGCCGGCCGCGAAGCGCGGGAGGACCCCGGGCCGCGGGCTGGTGACCCTCCAGTACAAGAATCAGCTGCCAGGCATTCTGCAGATATCCGTGCACCTGGCATGCGGCCTGGGTCAGAACTGACAGATAAACTCCGAACCTCCAGGGATAGCCGACCAGGACCACCGGCCTCGCAACTTTGATCGGCGTCAAGAACGGCACGCTGCGGGATGCTCGGCGGAACACATCGAACCAGGAATCTCGCCGGCCGGAGCCGGCGGATTCGCCTGCGAACGAATTAGAACTCATGTTCGAAGAGTAGGTCGTGATGGCTGGCTTGGCAACCCCTGCCCGGAGGCCTGGGGTTATGTGCGAACCGGACCGCCTGCCTGCGACCACAAGGCCAAGGAAGGGGAGGGCTCGCTGTTTGCGCAACGTGGGCGGCGGCCGCGCCGGTGCAGGGGGTCGGTGTTGGTCAGGTCCGATGTCGATGTCCGGAGTTCGAGGTTCCGTGCGCCGGGTGGTATTAGGAACAGCTGCCTGAATGGTCTGGCGCCTGGATCGTCCGGAATTTTCGGTCTACATTGCGCGAGTAGGCCTG
>NZ_CADCWS010000099.1 GCF_902806475.1 Candidatus Frankia nodulisporulans | reverse complement strand
ACCACGGCGACCGGCCAGCACGGCGCGCCGCCCGCGGGGGGAGCGATCCCCGGTGGGCCGCGCGGCGGTCAGGCGGCCGGTGGCCGAGTGGCCGGGGCATCGGCCGGGGCAGGTGCGGGTACGGCGGTTAGCATCAGGAAGCAGACCAGTACACGGACACGGACCGGGACGAGAGCGTGGCGCGACGAGAACACGTGCAGATCAAGTCAGCGGCCGAGATCGCCAGGATGCGGGTCGCCGGCCTGCTCGTGGCCAGGACGCTCGCCCGGCTGCGGGAGGCTGTCGCCCCCGGGGTCACCACAGCCGACCTTGACGCTCTGGCCGAGCAGACCATCCGCGGCGAGGGGGGTATCCCGTCGTTCAAGGGCTACGCCCAGCCGCCCTATCCCGCCTCGATCTGCAGCTCGGTCAACGACGAGGTCGTTCACGCCATCCCGAGCCGCAAGCGGGTGCTGCACGAGGGCGACATCATCTCGATCGACTGCGGTGCGATCGTCGACGGCTGGCACGGCGACGCGGCGATCACGGTCCCGGTCGGTGAGGTGCCCCCGGAGGTCCTCGCCATGATCGAGACATGTGAGGGCGCGCTGTGGGCGGGGCTCGCGGCGGCGCAGCTCGGCGGCCGGCTCACCGACATCAGCAACGCGGTGGAGCGGCACATCCGCCCGCGTGAGTACGGCATCGTCGACCACTACGGCGGCCACGGCATCGGCACCGAGATGCACCAGCCGCCGCACGTGCTCAACTACGGCCGGCCCGGGCGGGGGATCAAGCTCGTGTCGGGCCTGGCGCTGGCCATCGAACCGATGATCACGATGGGCAGGCCGGACACCAGGGTGCTCGCCGACGACTGGACGGTCGCCACCAGCGACGGCAGCCTCGCGGCCCACACCGAGCACTCGGTGGCGATCACGCCACGTGGGCCCTGGGTGCTCACCGAGCCGGATGGTGGCGTGGCCCGCCTCGCCGCGCTCGGCGTGGCCTGTGGGCAGCCCGCCGACGCGCCCAGCGGGATCGGCTGAGCCCCCGGTACGGGTCTGGCCAGGAGCGTGGGATCGGTGTGGTCCACGCGGCCTGGTCGAGCCTTGTTGGCCCTTGACGGATGGGCCACGTACACTCTTCAGTTGGCGGTCTTCTCACGCCGGTGTGCTCCACCGCGTCGATAGCAGTCGGTGAAAACGTGGCAGTTGCGGTCGGTGGCAGTGTGGTCGACAGGACAGGGCTCCCTTCCGGGTGCTCGGGTCTGTGACCTGGGCTTTTCCGGGTTTTGCCTGGGATCGCCCGACCGGTCGCGGCCGTACCGCCGGCTTACTCGTCGACGTCAGGACAGCGGAGGACATGCCGAAGAAGGACGGGGCCATCGAGATCGAGGGCCGAGTGGTGGAGCCGCTCCCGAACGCCATGTTCCGGGTTGAGCTCCAGAACGGTCATCGAGTTCTCGCCCACATCAGCGGAAAGATGCGCCAGCACTACATCCGGATCCTGCCGGAGGACCGCGTCGTGGTCGAGCTCTCGCCCTACGACCTGTCCCGCGGCCGGATCGTCTACCGGTACAAGTAACACCAGCTCGTCCAGCTCCACGCCATCCCGTCTCCATCGCCACGCGCGGCCCGCGGCTGCGCAGGAGGTTCGCAACAGCCGTGAAGGTCAAGCCAAGCGTCAAGAAGATCTGTGACAAGTGCAAGGTGATCCGGCGCCACGGTCGCGTCATGGTCATCTGCGACAATCTCCGTCACAAGCAGCGCCAGGGCTGAGTCCCCGGCGAGGTGGTCGACGCTTCCCGCGGCTGACACGCCGACGCGTGTCGTTCGTGGCCCACGGCGGGCGTTGACCACCACCTCCACGCGATACCAGGCGCCCCCACGGGGGCGCCTCCACCCCCGGCCCGGAGGCCGGGGCCCAGGCGGCGGGAGCCGCTCGGGACGGTGTCGCCCAAGACCTCCGGTCGCAGGAAGGAAACATCGGTTCATGGCACGCCTGTCTGGCGTCGACCTTCCCCGCGAAAAGCGGGTCGAGATCGCTCTGACCTACATCTTCGGCATCGGCCGCAGTCGCTCGCGGGAAACGCTCGCCGCCACCGGGATCAACCCGGACACGCGGGTGCGCGACCTCAGCGAGGACGAGATCGTCCGCCTGCGCGAATGGATCGACGCGAACTACCGGGTCGAGGGTGACCTCAACCGGGAGATCAAGCAGGACATCCGGCGCAAGATGGAGATCGGCTGCTACCAGGGCCTGCGGCACCGGCGTAACCTGCCGGTCCACGGTCAGCGCACGCACACCAACGCGCGTACCCGCAAGGGCCCGCGTCGCGCCATCGCCGGCAAGAAGAAGGCCGGCAAGAAGTAGTCGGTGCGCCGCCCGGCCGGCCAGGCCGCGGACGACCACTGATCGACGACCTCTCGCACACGGAGACCAGACGCGAAGATGCCTCCCAAGACCCGCGCCGCCGGCGCAAAGAAGGTCCGGCGCAAGGAAAAGAAGAACGTTGCCCACGGGCACGCTCACATCAAGAGCACGTTCAACAACACGATCGTCTCGATCACCGACCCGTCCGGGAACGTGATCTCCTGGGCCTCCGCCGGCCATGTCGGCTTCAAGGGCTCCCGCAAGTCGACTCCCTTCGCCGCGCAGATGGCCGCCGAGAACGCGGCCCGCAAGGCGCAGGAGCACGGCATGCGCAAGGTCGACGTGTTCGTGAAGGGCCCGGGCTCCGGTCGTGAGACCGCGATCCGATCGCTGCAGGCGGCGGGTCTGGAAGTCGGGGCGATTCAGGACGTCACCCCGACCCCGCACAACGGGTGCCGCCCGCCCAAGCGGCGCAGGGTGTGACCATGCGACGCGGCGACCGCGACCGGGGACTCACCCCGGTCGGTGTCGCGGGGTCGCGTACGAGTTCGCGCCAGGAAACGAGAGAGTAGGAATAGATGGCCCGTTACACCGGCGCGGACTGCAAGCGTTGCCGCCGCGAGAAGACGAAGCTGTACCTCAAGGGCAGCAAGTGCGACACCCCGAAGTGCCCGATCGAGATCCGGCCGTACCCGCCGGGCGAGCACGGTCGCGGCCGGACCAAGGACTCCGAGTACCTGCTGCAGAAGCGCGAGAAGCAGAAGTGCGCGCGGATCTACGGCATCCTCGAGAAGCAGTTCCGTGGCTACTACGACGAGGCCAACCGGCGCTCCGGCAAGACCGGTGACGAGCTGCTGAAGATCCTCGAGTCGCGGCTGGACAACGTCGTCTACCGGGGCGGCTTCGCGCCGTCGCGGGACGCCGCCCGCCAGGCGGTGCGGCACGGCCACGTCCAGGTCAACGGGCGCAAGGTCGACATCCCCAGCTACCGGATCACCGAGAACGACATCGTCGAGATCGCGCCGAAGGCCCGGGAGCTCACCCCGTTCGTGATCGCGCGGGAGACCGCCGGTCAGGGCCGGACGGTGCCGGCGTGGCTGGAGTCGATCCCGAGCCAGATGCGGATCCTGGTGCACTCGCTGCCGGCTCGGCAGGTCATCGACACCCAGGTCCAGGAGCAGCTGATCGTCGAGCTCTACTCCAAGTAGAGCCTGGCCGCACCCGGTCGCCTCTGCCATGCACCGTTTCGCGGTGCACACTGGAGAGGCGACGGGTGTTCGCCGGCGCCGCAGGCGCCGGACCCGCGGACGGGGCGGACCGATGTCCCGTCCGCTGGCTGCCGAACTCGGGCAGCTCGCACTACGCGGCGTCATATGGCGGGCGCCGTGGGCGGAAGGATCACCACCACCATGCTGATCGCTCAGCGTCCCACCCTGGTCGAAGACCCGATCTCCGAGTTCCGGTCACATTTCGTGATCGAGCCGCTGGAGCCGGGCTTCGGTTACACCCTGGGCAACTCCCTGCGCCGGACCCTGCTGTCCTCCATCCCCGGTGCCTCGGTCACCAGCATCCGCGTCGACGGGGTGCTGCACGAGTTCTCCACCGTGCCCGGCGTCAAGGAGGATGTGACCGACCTGATCCTGAACCTCAAGGAACTGGTCGTCAGCTCCGACAACGACGAGCCGACCGTGATGTACCTGCGCAAGCAGGGCCCCGGTGAGGTCTCCGCGGCGGACATCGCCCCCCCGGCCGGCGTCGAGGTGCACAACCCCGAGCTGCGTCTGGCGACCCTGAACGACAAGGGCAAGCTCGAGATCGAGCTGACCGTCGAGCGGGGCCGTGGCTATGTCAGTGCCGCGCAGAACAAGCAGGCCGGTCAGGAGATCGGGCGTATCCCGATCGACTCGATCTACTCGCCGGTGCTCAAGGTGACCTACAAGGTCGAGGCCACCCGTGTCGAGCAGCGCACCGACTTCGACCGGCTCATCGTCGACGTCGAGACCAAGCCGTCGATCTCCCCGCGGGACGCGATGGCCAGCGCTGGCAAGACCCTCGTCGGCCTGTTCGGGCTGGCGCAGGAGCTCAACGCCGAGGCTGAGGGCGTCGACATCGGCCCGTCCGCCGCGGACGCGGCACTGGCGGCCGACCTGGCGCTGCCGATCGAGGAGATGGACCTGACGGTCCGCTCCTACAACTGCCTCAAGCGTGAGGGCATCCACACGATCGGCGAACTGGTCTCGCGCAGCGAGGCCGACCTGCTCGACATCCGCAACTTCGGGCAGAAGTCGATCGACGAGGTGAAGACGAAGCTGGGGGCCATGGGCCTGCAGCTCAAGGACTCCCCGCCCGGGTTCGACCCGCGGCAGGCTGTCGACACCTACGGCACCGACACCTACAACGCGCCGTTCTCCGACCCGCACGACGACGGCGCCGAGTTCGTCGAGACCGAGCAGTACTGACCTTCCGAGGGCCCCCGCGCGATGCGGGGGCCCTCGTACGACATCCGGTGGCCGCATGCCGCCGTCCTACGGGCGGGCAGCCTGGCGGGACAGTGAAAGGAACGAGGAGCACTCATCATGCCCACGCCAACCAAGGGCGCCCGGCTCGGTGGCAGTCCCGCACATGAGCGGCTGCTGCTGGCCAACCTCGCCACCGCGCTGTTCGAGCACGGCGGCATCACCACCACCGAGGCGAAGGCCAAGCGGCTGCGTCCGTACGCCGAGCGGCTGGTGACCTTCGCCAAGCGCGGTGACCTGCACGCCCGTCGCCGGGTGATGCGCCACGTCCGGGACAACTCGGTCGTGCACACCCTGTTCACCGAGATCGGTCCCCGGTACGCCAACCGCGAGGGCGGCTACACCCGGATCATCAAGCTCGGTAACCGCAAGGGTGACAACGCTCCGCTGGCCCGCATCGAACTGGTCGAGGCGCTGACCGTCGGCCAGCAGGCCGTCGGTGAGGCCGAGCGCGCCCGCGGCACCCAGTTCGCGGAGCGCACCAGGCCGACCGGCGCCACCGCCGAGGCCGCCGAGGACCTGGCCAAGGAGTCTCCGACCGCCGCCGCCGCCGTCGCCGCGCAGGCGGCCGAGGCACCGGCCAGCGAGGCTGCGAAGACCGATGCCCCTGACACCACCTCCTAAGGTGTCAGCTGCGTTCTGACCTGTTCTGACCGCTGGTTCGAGTGTCGCGCACGACCGCGGCGAAGCTGGTCGTGACGATGGCCGAAGGCCCGCCGCCCGGAAACGGGTGGCGGGCCTTCGCCGTTGCGACGGCCACGGTGCCGCGCACCGTCCAGGCAGTGCCCATCGCTGGGGGAGTACGAAATGGCCGATGACACGGGAGCCGACCTGGGCAGCGGCTCCCCACCGCGAGCCGTGCACAGCCTGCCGCCGGTCGTCGGCTCCGGGGCGGGTCTGGTCCGGCTGCGGCTGGGCATCACCTACGACGGCACGCCGTTCGCCGGCTGGGCCCGCCAGCCCGCGCAGCGAACCGTCCAGGGCGATGTCGAGGACGCGCTCATGCGGGTCGCCCGGCTGTCCGCGGTCCGGCTGACCGTCGCCGGACGGACCGACTCCGGGGTGCACGCGCTCGGGCAGGTGGCGCATGTCGACCTGCCCAACGAGGTGCCACTGGGTGGTCTTGCCCGCCGGCTCAACGGGGTGCTTGACCGCGCCATCCGGGTCACCGCGCTGGCGCCGGCGCCGGCCGGCTTCGACGCCCGGTTCTCCGCGCTGTCCCGCCGTTACGTCTATCGGATCACCGACGCGGCGTTCGGCGCCGAGCCGCTGCGCCGCTTCGACACCCTGGCCTGGCCGCGACCGCTGGACGCGGGGGCGATGGCGACCGCCGCCCTGGCGCTGCTCGGCGAGCATGACTTCGCCGCGTTCTGCCGGCGCCGGGAGGGCTCGACCAGTGTCCGTACCCTGCTGCGCCTGGACGTGTCCCGTCGCCGCGACGGTGTGCTGACCGCGGACGTCGAGGCGGATGCCTTCTGCCACTCGATGGTCCGCGCCCTGGTCGGGGCGCTGCTCGCGGTCGGCGAGGGCCGTCGGCCGCCGAACTGGCCGCTGGCCGTGCTGCGCCGCGGACTACGCGACCCCGCGGTCACGGTCGCCCCCGCGCACGGCCTGACCCTGGTCGAGGTGCGCTACCCCCCGGACGCGGCGCTGGCCGCCCGGGCCGAGGTGACCCGGGCCGTACGCGTCCCCACCACCCCGTCTGGTTGAGCCGTCACCACACCGGACGGCGTGAATCCGACCGGGTCAGCGTCGTGGGCCGTGGCCGAGGACGGCGCGGTCACCGATGGGTTCGGTGGCGAGTGCGGCGAGGTCGGTCTGGGCGGCCCGGAGCGGGACGTCGGTGGCCGCGCCCGCAGTGCCGTCGACGTAGGCGACCTGGGTGTAGACCAGGTAGTGACCGTGGCTCTGTGCCCCGCGCCAGGAGTTGTTGCCGCCGGGGCCGGTGATCCGTGCGTCCTTGACGCTGCCCGCGGGGATGGGCAGCGGTGCGATGCCCCCGCTGCCCTGGTTGAGCACCTGGGCGCCCTGGGTCGCCGTCGTGCTCGTGTCGAGGCGGAACACCGTCACACCGGTGAGGACCTGGCGGGTGCCGGCCGCGGGCGTGCTCAGCAACAGCGCGCGCACCACCTGCGCGCAGTGGGTGCCGGCGAACAGAGTGGTCAACTGGCCGGTCAGCTGTGGGCAGCCGCTGTCGAGCCGGGTGGCGATCCGCTGATAGCGACGTCCATGCCGGTCGATGGAGGCGTCGGCGAAGAACTCGTCCGCGCGGATCGGGTCGACGTCGGTGCTCACACTCTCGAGGAAGTTCGCCGGAATCGGCGCCAGCGAGACCGCCGTGCTGGGCTGCGCCCCCGGGGAACCGCCGTCGTCCCCGCCGCGCAGTGCCACGACGGCCACCGCCGCGATCAGCACCACGACGGCACCGGCCACGACCAGCAGCGTCCGCCAGGCCCGCGGAGGCCGTCTCCCCGGTTCGTCGGGGTCCGGACCGAACTCGTCCTGCGGACCAAACCCGCCGGACGCCTCACCCCGCGGGTCACCGCCCCGCGGATCGTCGCCCCAGGAGCCGCCTCCGTCGGAGCCGAAGCCGTCGGAGCCGTACCCCAGCGGGCTACCGGAGGCCACGGAACCGGACTCGGACCCGGACGTCGCGAATCCGCGATAGCCCGAGGTCGGCCCGGTCGCGCGCAGGCTGGCGGGGGGCGCGCTCTCGCCGGCCCCGGTCCGGGACGCCGGACGTTCATGCCGGCTCGGCCAGCCATCCGCGGCCGACTCCTGGACCGCGGCGGTGCCGTACCCGGTGCCGGCGCCAGCGCGGGTCGGACCCGGTCGGGTCACCGGCGTCGGCATCGTCGCCGGTGATATCTCGCTTCCCGCGGTCAGCTGACCCGCGGTGGACTCCTGCCCTCCAGTGAGCTCGGGCTCCCCAGCGAGCTCCGGGCCCGTCGTGAACGGCAGGCCCGTGGTGAACGGCAGACCGGCGGTGGAGGGATCGACCGTCGCGGGCTGGGACGGCGCCGTCGAGGTGGGGTGGTGGCCGGTCGAGGTGGGGAGGTGGTCGAAGGAGAACGCGTAGTTGCGCGGGCCACCGAACAGGGGATCGTCGGTCGGGGGCGCCCACCCGTCGTACGTGACGTGGCGACCGTGCAGATCCAGACCGGACGTCGCCGGGTCGGACCTCGCCGGGCCCGGCGACGTGGGCCCAGGTGGGGCTGGGCGAGGCGTCGCGGGGGCCGACGGGTCCGCATCCGGCGAGGTCCAGGCGGTGGAGCTCCAGCCCGAGGGGGAGTGTTCCGGCGAGTCGTGGCCTGGAAGGTCAGGGATCGGGCGCCCTGCCTGGCCCCCGCCATCCGATTCAGTCATCCCGGCCAGAATAGCCAGGGTTTGTCGGTGCGTCGGTCCGAGCGGAAAGTCCGTGGGCGTCGCCGATACCCGGGTGTGCCCGGGCCGGCGCCGGCCCGACACCGGTCCGACACCGACCGTCGGCGACGTCGACGCGTCCGGGTCGGTAGGCTCACGGATCACGCCGGATGGCGGGGGTGGAGGGCCGCGAGACGGCTTCTCCCGGCAGCCTGGTAACCTCAAAGACTGCTGCGCGTGACACGTCCCGTCTGCGCGCTCCACATTCTTGACGAGTCCCGCCCGTTCGGCCCCCTCGGGGTCGTGCGGAGGGAGTGTCGTCCGAACGAGAAGGCAGACCTGTGCGCACGTACCAGCCCAAGCCCGCGGATGTTCAGCGCGTCTGGCACGTCATCGACGCCACCGACGTGGTGCTCGGCCGGTTGGCGACCCAGGCCGCCACACTGCTGCGGGGCAAGCACAAGCCGATTTTCGCCCCGCACATCGACACCGGCGACTTCGTCATCGTGATCAATGCCGGCAAGGTGGCGCTGAGCGGCAACAAGCGCGAGCAGGCGCAGTACCACCGTCACTCGGGTTTCCCGGGCGGTCTGCGCAGTACCTCCTACGGCGAGCTGCTCGACACGCGGCCCCAGGTCATCGTCGAGAAGGCGATCAAGGGCATGTTGCCGCACAACCGGCTCGGCCGTGCCCAGGGCACGAAGCTGAAGGTCTACGCGGGTCCCACCCACCCGCACGACGCTCAGCAGCCCACCCCCTTCGAGATCATCCAGGTCGCGCAGTAACCGCGGACCTCCTCCGGCCGGTTCGGGTGGCGCCGCGAGGCCGCTGCCGTCGCCGGCTTCGGGAACCACGCATCAACCGAGGAAGGAACGCGACGTGGCTGTCGTGACCGACGTACAGGGCAATCCCCGCGCCACGGGCCGGCGCAAGGAAGCAGTGGTCCGTGTGCGGCTGCTGCCCGGGACGGGGCAGTGGACGCTCAACGGGCGTTCGCTGGAGGAGTACTTTCCCAACAAGGTGCACCAGCAGCTCGTCAACGAGCCGCTGAAGGCGCTGGAGCGCACGGAGTCGTTCGACATCATCGCCCGCCTGCACGGCGGCGGTGTGTCGGGCCAGGCCGGTGCGCTGCGACTCGCCGTCGCCCGCGCGCTGCTCCTGGTGGATGAGGAGTCCCGGCCTACTCTGAAGAAGGCCGGCTTTCTCACCCGTGACGCCCGGGTCAAGGAGCGCAAGAAGTACGGCCTGAAGAAGGCCCGTAAGGCTCCGCAGTACAGCAAGCGCTGACCCGTGTCCCCGCACCGCCCGGCTCACCACGAGCGGGCGGGTGCGGGGGCTCGACACCGCCGTCGCCTGAACGGGTCTCCGCTGATCCTTCGAGCATGGGAGACCCTCAGTGACGAGGCTCTTCGGCACCGATGGTGTCCGGGGTGTCGCCAACGTCGATCTGACCGCGGAGCAGGCCCTCGCGCTTGCGTCCGCGGCGGCGGAACTGTTGGGGCGGCCCGGCGAAGCCGCCGGCCGCTCCGGCGTTGCGCGTCCGTTGGTGATCGTCGGGCGGGACACCCGCCCGTCCGGTGAGTTTCTCGAGGCCGCGGTGGTGGCCGGTCTGGCCGCCTCGGGTGTCGACGTCGCCCGGATCGGGGTCGCGCCGACACCGGCCGTCGCCTACGCCGTTGCCGGTACCGGGGCGGCCTTCGGCGTGATGCTGTCCGCCAGCCACAACCCGATGCCCGACAACGGCATCAAACTGTTCGCCGCCGGCGGCCTGAAGCTGCCCGACGACGTCGAGGACGCCATCGAACGACGGATGGCCCATCCGCCCACCCGTCGCCCCGTCGGCGGTGACGTCGGCCGGGTCCGCGACGTGCCCACGCTCGTGGACGACTACGCCCAGCACCTGCTGCGGGCGCTACCGAACCGGCTCGACGGGCTGCGCGTCGTGCTGGACTGCGCCCAGGGCGCGGCATCGTCGATCGGCCCCCGGGTGCTGCGCGAGGCCGGCGCCGAGGTGATCGCGCTGCATGCCGACGGCGACGGCACCGCCATCAACGAGGCCAGCGGCGCCACCCATCTGGAGAGCCTGCGCGCCGCCGTGCTCGAGCACGGCGCGGACGTCGGCATCGCCCACGATGGCGACGCGGATCGCTGCCTGGCCGTCGACGCGTCCGGCGAGGTCGTCGACGGCGACCAGATTCTCGCTGTCTGCGCCCTGGCCATGGCCGAGCGCGGCGAGCTGACTGGTAACGCGGTCGTCGTCACGGTGATGTCCAACCTGGGTTTCCACCACGCCATGCGCGAGGCCGGGATCGCCGTGGTGACCACGCCCGTCGGCGACCGGTATGTGCTCGAGGCGATGCGCGCCGGGGGTTACGTCCTCGGTGGCGAACAGAGCGGTCACGTCGTCTTCGCTGATCATGCGACGACCGGCGATGGTCTGCTCACCGCGCTGCGGCTGCTCGGTCGGGTCGCGGAGAGCGGCCAGCCGTTGGCCGAACTCGCCAAGGCGATGACCCGACTGCCGCAGGTGCTCGTCAACGTCCGCGGGGTCGACCGCGCCCAGGTGACCACGTCGTCGGCGCTGCGGGTCGCGGTTGCGCAGGCCGAGGAGCAGCTCGGCGACGCCGGACGGGTGCTGCTGCGTCCCTCGGGCACCGAACCGCTGGTCCGGGTCATGGTCGAGGCGGAGAGCGACCGGGTCGCCGGCGAGATCGCGCACCGGCTGGCCGCCGTCGTCCAGGGGTCGCTGGCGATCGTCAGCTGACACCGCTCGGGAGATCACACTCGGACAACACTCCCGGCTCAGGTGGGGGAGTGCCGGTGGAGCCGGCGGCACCTGCGTACGCTGAGCGCCATGTGCGGGATCATCGGGTACGTCGGTGACCAGTCGGCTCTGGACATCTCTCTGCAGGGTCTTCGGCGGCTGGAGTACCGAGGCTATGACTCCTCGGGCATCGCTGTGGTGGGCGCGGGTGAACTGCGGACGGCTCGGCGGGCGGGCAAACTCGCGAACCTGGAGAAACTGCTCGCCGAGAACCCCGAGCCGGATCCGATGCCCGGTACGACCGGGATGGGCCACACCCGCTGGGCGACCCATGGCGGTCCGACCGATGTGAACGCCCACCCGCACATCGACTGCACCGGTGCGATCGCCGTCATCCACAACGGCATCATCGAGAACTTCGCCCTGCTGCGCGCCGAACTCGAGGCCGGTGGGCACGAACTCGCCAGCGAGACCGACACCGAGGTCGTCGCCCACCTGCTCGAGGTCGAACTCGCCGGCGACCCGGACCCGGATCCGGACCCGGCCGCGGTGTCCCATCCGCTGGCCGCGGCACTGCGGCGGGTCTGCCGGCGGCTGGCCGGCGCGTTCACACTCGTGGTCGTGCACCGGGACTTTCCCGAGGTGGTCGTCGGGGCCCGGCGCAACAGTCCGCTGGTCGTCGGGCTGGGCGAGGGTGAGTCGTTTCTCGCCAGTGATGTGTCCGCCTTCATCGCCCACACCCGGGAGGCGATGGAGATCGGTCAGGACCAGGTGGTCGAGGCCCGCCGGGACGGTGTGATCGTCACCGACTTCGAGGGCCGCCCGGTGCAGAACCGGCGCTACCACGTCGACTGGGATGCCAGCGCCGCCGAGAAGGGCGGCTACCCGTACTTCATGCTCAAGGAGATCAACGAGCAGCCGACCGCGCTGGCCGACACCCTGCGTGGCCGGCTGTCCCCGCAGGGCGCCATCGTCCTGGACGAGGAGCGCCTCTCGGCCCAGGACTTCCGCGATGTCGACAAGGTCTTCATCGTCGCCTGCGGCACCGCGTACCACGCCGGGCTGATCGCCAAGTACGCCATCGAACACTGGACGAGGCTGCCCTGCGAGGTCGAGATGGCCTCGGAGTTCCGCTACCGTGACCCGGTCCTGGACCGTTCGACCCTGGTCATCGCGATCAGCCAGAGCGGGGAGACCCTCGACACGCTGATGGCGGTCAAGCACGCCCGGGAGCAGAAGGCCCGGGTGCTCGCGATCTGCAACACCAACGGTTCGACCATCCCGCGTGAGTCGGACGCGGTGCTCTACACCCACTGCGGGCCGGAGGTCGGCGTCGCCTCGACGAAGACCTTCCTCGGCCAGGTGGCGGCGTGCCTGCTGGTCGGTCTGTACCTGGCCCAGGTGCGGGGCGTGCTCTACGGCGACGAGGTCGCGGCCTACGTCGAGCGCCTGCAGCGGATGCCCGAACTGGTGGAACGCACCCTCGGGAGGCTCGAACCGATCCGCGAACTCGCCCGGGAGCTGGTCGACGCCAAGGCGGTGCTCTTCCTCGGCCGCCACGTCGGCTATCCGGTGGCGCTCGAGGGCGCGCTCAAGCTCAAGGAACTGGCCTACATGCATGCCGAGGGCTTCCCCGCCGGGGAGCTCAAGCACGGGCCGATCGCGCTCATCGAGCCGGGTCTGCCAGTGCTCGTCGTGGTCCCCTCGCCGCGTGGACGAGCGAACCTGCACGACAAGATCGTCTCGAACATCCAGGAGGTCCGGGCCCGCGGGGCGCGCACCATCGTCATCGCCGAGGACGGGGACGTCGCCGTCGAGCCCTACGCCGACCATGTGATCCGGGTGCCGGAGACGACGTCACTGTTCGCCCCGCTGGTCACCACGCTGCCGCTGCAGGTGTTCGCCTGCGAGCTTGCCCTGGCCCGTGGCCTGGACGTCGATCAGCCCCGCAACCTGGCGAAGTCCGTCACCGTCGAGTAACCCCGCCAGCCGAGGGGTCGGTGCCTCGCCGGCCCGGCCGCGGCTCAGGCGGAGGGGGTCGCGCCGTGCTGGCGGCCGTGCCAGGCGACGGTCGCCTCCCACAGGGCGTCGGCGACGGCGTCGTTCTCGTCGGCGGCGTCGAGCAGGGTCTCGACCAGTTCCGCCCGGGGCGCCCGGCTCAGGAACACCCGCATCGCGGCGTGCACCGGATCGTCGGCGAACAGCGAGCTCTCCTCGATGGCGCCGTCTTCGTCCTCGTCGTCCTCGTCGTCCTCGTCGTCCTCGGCGTCCTCGTCGTCCTCGTCGTCCTCGGCGTCCTCGGCGAGACCCGCCGAGCCCGTGGCGACCAGGGCGACGGCCACGGCGTGCCGACAGAAGGTGCCGGTGGCGCCCTCGGGGCAGGTGCAGCCGGTCCACGGCCCGTCGTCGGCCGCCTCGAGGCGGACCTCGTGCGGGCCGTCGTCGTCCACCGTGCCGGAGGCGTTGGTGGGCCGGATGCGCAACTGCTCCACCCGCCCGAGCAGGGCGAGGTTCACACCCTCGATGAACACGTCGGTGCCGGCGCGTTGCGCGCACGCCCGTTCGGCGAAGGCCGCCTCGAGCGGGGTGACAGGGTCCCCGTCGTGCCCGTTCTCCCCGGACACAGAAATGATCACTGGCTAATCCTACGGAATCCACGCGCGAACGGGGCCGGCCGGTCGGCTCCGCGGCGGATGATCCCCGACCCGGGGGTTGCCAGACGTACGATCGCGATATATCGTGAGCGTACGTCGCGGCGACAAGATGGTCGTTGTTGGTTTTCTGTAGCGCGGCCCCGGCGGGTCTGGCCCGGGCGGGGCGCAACCACTCCGAAAGGAAAAATCATGACTTCGCATGCGATGTCGGGCCCATGGGGCTCACAAGGTGCCTGGGGCGGCCGGGCCGGATGGGGCTTCCCGTTCGATCCCGCGCGGCTGTCGGAGGTGTTCGAGGCGATGGCCGGTTGCGCCGACCGGCGGGCCCCCGAAGGGGAGTCCTCCGGTCGGGGTCGCACCAGCCGCGCCGCCCGCGGTGGGCCTGGCGGCCC
>NZ_CADCWS010000098.1:0-12500 GCF_902806475.1 Candidatus Frankia nodulisporulans | reverse complement strand
CCCAGTAGACCCCGACATCACCACCACAACCCCGAAGAGCCATGACAGTGTGTCCAAAGGAATTTCCCCCACAACCCCAACCAGCCACACCCCACCACAAAGCAGGACACAACCAGCCAGAGCCATGAAAAAGGGGGCAGTACATATTGGCACTGACAATCGGCACGCTGTTGAGTTCTCAAGGAGCAGGCGCTTACCGGGCGACCATCACGAAGATGTCCGCATCCGTGCGACTGTGTTCCGACTTGCCAAGTTTGTGATGCGACGCTCGTCAGCTTCTCCCCAGTAGGGGCCGCCTCGCAGTCGCCATCCCCGAACCCCCGCTAGGAGGTTCCCGTCTGCGAGGGGCGGCCGTGGTGTTCGGCGTCCGCCGTGTCTCGCTGACAGAGAGAACACTACGGGTGGATGACGGGGAGCGTCAAATCAATCCCTGCCTCAGATGTGTGACCCATGTCACACCACCGTCGGAGCGCTTCGAAGTGATGTTCTGATACGCGAGGCTAAGAGGTCTGAGCCAAGATCCCCCCAGGTGCCCCGAGTAGGCCCGTGACCTGGGCATTCGTAGCTGGGGCGCCGCTTGGCCGGCCGTTCAGGACCGGGCCGGCGGCCGGCGAGGCCCGCTGACGGTGGGGTCATCCGCCAGCCAGAACCGCCAGGGGCGCTCCGTGGCGGTGCGGATCCCGATCCGCGGGCCGCTGTCGATGCGGGTCGCACGCGCGGTCCGGGTCACGGCGCCAGGGTCGGCGTCGGGGTCGGGGTCGGCGTCCAGCGCGGGGCGGTAGAGGGTCAGGGGGCCGTCGCCGGTGACACTCGTGCCGGTCATGGTGGGTCCGGCGGCCAGGACCCGTCCGAGCCGGCCAGGGCCCCGGGCGAGGTCACGCTCGGGCAGCGTCGGCCAGCGGGGCCGGAGCAGGTCGCGGCCTGCCAGCACCTCACCGGCGCGCAGCAGGACGGCGCAGGCCTGTCCAGGCGGGCCGCACACGATGTTCACGCACCAGTGGATGCCGTAGCTCAGGTAGACGTAGGCCCGGCCGGGTGGGCCGAACATGACGGCCGAGCGGGGCGTCGGGCCGCGTGCCGCGTGCGAGGCCGGGTCGTCCACCCCGTCGTAGGCCTCGACCTCGGTGAGCCGAACGACGACCGGCCCGTGCCGGATCGTCGCCCCCAGCAGATCAGGGGCGACGGCCAGCACGGGCCGGTCGAAGAAAGCGGCGGTGCACGGATGCGACGCCGCGGCTAGCCCATCGCCCACCGACGGTCCCGGTCCAGGACGGGCAACAGCGCCGCGAGTTGTTCGCGAACCCGGTCGGGAGCCGTCCCACCGGGGGCGGAGCGGGCCGCCAGGGCGCCGGACACCGAGAGCACCCCACGCACGTCCGGGGTGAGCAGCGGGTTGATCACCGCCAGGTCGTCGGCGCTGACCTCGTCCAGGTCGACGTCGTGCGCCACGCACCACGAGACGAGCTGGCCGACGGCCTCATGGGCCTGGCGGAACGCCACTCCCCGACGGACCAGGTACTCGGCCACATCGGTGGCCAGCGCGAACCCGTCGGGGGCGGCCGCGGCCAGCCGGTCACGGCGGACCCGCATCGTGGCCACCGTCCCGGTCAGCGCCGGCAGTACCAGCAGGAGGGTGTCGACCGCGTCGAACACCGGCTCCTTGTCCTCCTGGAGGTCCCGGTCGTAGGCCAGCGGAAGACCCTTGAGCGTGGCGAGGAAGCCGGTGAGACCACCGATCAGCCGTCCCGACTTGCCCCGGGCGAGCTCGGCCACGTCGGGGTTCTTCTTCTGCGGCATGATCGAGCTGCCGGTAGCGAACGCGTCGTCGAGTTCGACCCAGCCGAACTCCCGCGTCGTCCACAGGACGATCTCCTCGCCGAGGCGGGACAGGTGCACCCCGATGAGCGCGGCGGCGAACAGGAACTCGGCGGCGAAGTCCCGGTCGGACACCGCGTCGAGGGAGTTCTCGAACGCCCGGTCGAAGCCCAGCTCGGCGGCGACCCCACGTGGGTCCAGCGGCAGGGAGGAGCCGGCGAGCGCACCGGCGCCGAGCGCGCTGACCGAGGCCCGCGCGTCCCAGTCACGCAGCCGGTCGGTGTCGCGCACGAACGCCTGGACGTGCGCGGCCAGCTGGTGGGCGAACGAGATCGGCTGGGCGTGCTGCAGGTGGGTCATCCCCGGGGCCGGGGTGTCCACGTGCTGTTCGGCCAGGGTGACCAGGGCGTGGGACAGCTCGGTGAGCCGGACCACGACCTGGCGGGCATGGTCGCGCAGATACAGCCGCAGGTCGGTGGCGACCTGGTCGTTACGGCTACGCCCGGCCCGTAGCTTGCCGCCGAGGGCGCCCAGGCGTTCCAACAGGCCGCGTTCGAGGGCGGTGTGGACGTCCTCGTCCTCGACGGTGGGCCGGAACGCCCCGGTCGCGACGTCGTCGGCGAGCCCGTCCAGGGCGGACAGCATCGCGGCGATCTCGGCGTTCTCGAGCAGCCCGGCGCGGTGCAGGACGCGGGCATGCGACTTCGAGGCGAGCAGGTCATAGGGCGCCAGCCGCCAGTCGAACTGGACGCTCACCGACAGGCGGGCCAGCGCCTCGGCCGGGCCGCCGGCGAACCGGCCGCCCCACAGCCGCATCGGCGGGCCGCCCGTCGGCGGCGCGCCGGCGTCGGCGGCGGAATCGGTCGAGGTCACGGGTTCAGCCGCTGCTCACGGGCCGCCCAGACCTTGGTCGGCAGGCCCCACAGTTCGATGAAGCCACGCGCGTCCGACTGGTCGAACTGGTCGCCGGCGTCGTAGGTGGCCAGCGCGTGGTCGTACAGGCTCGCCGGGCTGCGCCGGCCGACGACCTGCGCGACCCCGCCGGCCAGGCGCAGGCGCACGTCCCCGGACACCCCGACGCTCGCCGCGTCCACGAACGCGTCGAGGGCGAGCTTCAACGGGGAGAACCACAGGCCGTCGTAGACGATCTCGCCCCAACGCTGGTCGATGCCCCGCTTGAACCGGGCGACGTCGCGCTCGAGGGTGAGGTCCTCGAGGTCACGGTGCGCGGTGAGCAGGGTGATCGCGGCCGGGCACTCGTAGATCTCCCGGCTCTTGATCCCGACCAGGCGGTCCTCGATCATGTCGATGCGGCCGATGCCGTGCGCGCCGGCCCGGGTGTTGAGCTCGGCGACCAGGTCGGCGAGCCCGAGGGGGCGTCCGTCCAGCGCGGTGGGGATGCCGTCGGTGAACGACACCGTCACCTCGTCCGGGGTGCGGGCGACCGTCGGGTCCGCGGAGTAGACGAAGACGTCCTCCGGCGGCTGCGCCCACGGGTCCTCGAGGATGCCGCACTCGGCGGTGCGTCCCCACAGGTTCTGGTCGATGGAGTACGGGGAGCGCTTGGACACGTCGATCGGCAGGCCCCGCTCCTCGGCGAAGGCGATCGCCTTGTCCCGGGTCATGCCCGAGTCGCGGACCGGTGCCAGCACCTTCAGCCCGGGGGCGAGCGCGGACACGCCGACCTCGAACCGCACCTGGTCGTTGCCCTTGCCGGTGCAGCCGTGCGCGATGGCGTCGGCCCCGTGCTGGCGGGCGGCCTCGACGAGGTGCTTCACGATGATCGGCCGCGACAGCGACGAGATCAGCGGGTAGCGGTCCATGTAGAGGGCGTTGGCGCGGATGGCCGGGGCGACGAACGACTCGGCGAACTCGGTCCGGGCGTCGACCACGATCGACTCGACGGCGCCGCAGGTGAGGGCGCGCTGCCGGATCGCTTCAAGATCCTCACCGCCCTGGCCGACATCGACCGCGAGCGCCACGACCTCGGCGCCGGTCTCGGCACCGATCCAGCCGATCGCCACGGACGTGTCGAGGCCGCCCGAGTAGGCAAGCACGACGCGTTCGGTCACGGGACTTACTCCTTCTGTGCGGTGGGAGCTGCTATGGGGTGGACCTGCTGTGGGATGAACCCGCTAGGTGACGGGGTGGTTCGGGTCGGCGGGAGCCGGCGCGGGTGGCTGCGGGTCGGGCGGTGCCGCGGTTCGGCCCCGTCCGTCGGCGAGCCACAGCAGATAGGCGGCGAGCGCCGGCCCACCGATCGGGACGACGCCGCCCACCGGCATCCTGCGCCGTGAGGGGGCGTCCCGGCCAGGCACACCGCCGCTGGACGGGCCACCGGCGTGTCCAGCGGCCGGGCCGTCCGTGGGCAGCGCGGCCCGGCACACGACGAGGACGGTGTCGTCCCCGGCGATCGTGCCCATGATCGCCGGGGAGTCCTCGCGGTCGAGCGCGGAGGCGAACAGCTGCGCGGCGCCGGGGGGCGTGCGCAGGACGACCAGGTCGCCGTTGGCCTCGGCGGAGACGAGTAGTTCCTCGCACAGCCGGGTCAGTGGCAGCCGCACGGTCTCGGCCGGGGCGAGGTTGCCCTCGACCGCGTAGACCAGCGCACCGTCGACGCCCCGCACCTTCGCCGCGCCGATCTCCTCCAGGTCACGGGACAGCGTGGCCTGGGTGACCTGCACGCCTTCGGCGGCGAGCAGACGGGCGAGTTCCGACTGCGACCGCACGGACCGCTGACCGATCAGCGCGGCCAGGCGGGCCTGCCGGGCGTGTTTGGTCAGCGGTGCCGCCCTCCGCAGCCCGGTACCGGCGCCCGGACCGGTGTCGACCGCGTTCATCGCGCCGCGTCCGCCCCGCCCGTGCCTGTCCCGCCCGCGCCTGCCTCGGCCGCGAACAGCAGCGACAGCAGGGCCTTCTGCGCGTGCAGCCGGTTCTCGGCCTGGTCGAACACGGCCGAGTGCGGGCCGTCGAGGACGGAGCCGGAGATCTCCAGTTCCCGGTGTGCCGGCAGGCAGTGCAGGACCAGGACGTCGGGCTTGGCGGCTTCGACCGCCTTCTCGTCGAGCTGGTAGGGCTGGAAGACCAGCGAGCGGCTGTCGGACTCGCCCTCCTGCCCCATCGAGGCCCAGACATCGGTGTAGAGCACATCGGCGCCGGCGGCGGCCTCCAACGCGTCGTGCATGACCAGGGCCTCCCCGCCGGTGGCCGCTCCGATCTCGTTGGCGTGCCGCACGACCTGTTCGAACGGCTCGTAGCCGGGGGGCGAGGCGACGTGCACCCGCATCCCGGCGAGGGCGCCGGCGAGCAGCAGGGAGTGGGCGACGTTGTTGCCGTCGCCGAGGTAGGTCAGGGTGAGCCCGGCCAGACCGCCGCGCCGTTCCCGGATGGTCTGCAGGTCGGCGAGGGCCTGGCAGGGATGGGCGTGGTCGGACAGGGCGTTGATGACGGGGACGTTCGCGGCGGCGGCGAGCCGCTCGAGGCGCTCCTGCGCGAAGGTCCGCACGACGATCGCGTCGACGTACCGGCTGAGCACGGCGGCGGTGTCCTCGATGGTCTCGCCGCGGCCCAGCTGGGTGCTGGCCGCGTCGATGACGACGGGATGACCGCCGAGTTCGGCGACCCCGACGTCGAAGGACAGCCGGGTGCGGGTCGAGGGCTTCTCGAACAGCAGCGCCACCGAGCGGCCCGCCAGCGGACGGTCCGCCGGGCCCGGCGCACGCCGCCGGGCCTTGTAACCGTCGGCGAGGTCGAGCACGGCGGCCTGTTCCGCGGAGGTCAGGTCGGTGTCGAGCAGGAAGTGTCGGGCCGTCATGCGCTGACCTTAGAGCCTTCCCCGGGCAGCTCGGCTGCCTCACGTGCCTGGGCGACCACACCCGGCAGCACGGCGAGGAAGGCGTCCACCTCGGCATCGGTGAGGATAAGTGGGGGGGCGAGCCGAATCGCGGTCGGCACCGCCGCGTTGACCAGGTAGCCGGCCTGCCGGGCCGCGATCTCCACGGCCGGGGCGTAGGGGCCGTCGAGTTCGATCGCCCGCCACAGGCCCGGCCCGCGCACACCCAGCACACCCGGTATCGCGGCGGCGAGGATGCCGGCCGCCAGCCGGTCCCCGACCGTACGGGCGTGCTCGAGCAGACCGTCGGCGACGATGGTGTCGAGCACCGCGAGCGCCGCGGCGCAGGCGATCGGCCCACCGCCGAAGGTGCTGCCGTGGTCGCCGGGGCGCAGCAGATCGGCGGCGGCGCCCAGACCGACGCAGGCGCCGATCGGCAGCCCGCCGCCGAGCCCCTTCGCCAGGGTGACGACATCGGGGCGAACCCCGGCGCTCTGATGCGCGAACCAGGCCCCGGTCCGCCCGACACCGCTTTGGACCTCGTCGAGGACGAGCAGCGCCCCCGCGTCGTCGCACACGGCCCGGGCGGCCGCCAGGTAGCCGGGTGGGGGCGGGACGACACCCGCCTCCCCGAGGGTTGGTTCGAGGAACACCGCGGCGGTCTGTTCGCCGACCGCCGCGCGCAGCGCCGCCGCGTCGCCGTAGGGAACGAAACGCACGCCGGGCAGCAGTGGTTCGAACGGGGCGCGCTTGGCCGGCTGCCCGGTGATCGACAGCGCGCCGAGAGTCCGACCGTGGAAGGAGTTCTCGGCGGCGATGATCTCCGGACGCCCCGTCCGGCGGGCGATCTTGATAGCGGCCTCGTTGGCCTCGGCACCGGAGTTCGCGAAGAAGACCTTCGCGCCGCCAACACCGGCTCCGGTGGCCGCGCCGTTGTCGCTGCCGCCGGGGGTGTGCTCGGTGAGCAGCTCGACGAGGCGTTCGGCGAGGCGGACCTGCGGCTCGTTGGCGTAGAGGTTCGACACGTGCCCGAGCGTGTCGAACTGGGCGAGCACGGCGGCGCGGATCGCCGGATGGGCGTGGCCGAGCACGCTGACCGCGATGCCGCCGAGCAGGTCGACGTACTCCCGGCCGGTGTCGTCCCAGACCCGGGTGCCCTGCCCGCGCACCAGCGACAGCGCCGGACGGCCATAGGTCGCCATGATCACGGCGTCCCGACGGGCGAGTAGATCGGCGTTCATGGCCTGTCTCCGGTCTCGGTGCTGGCAGCGGACGCCGGGGTGACGGTGGGCTCGACGGCGGTGCCCGGGGTGATCAGGGTGCCGATGCCGTCGTCGGTGAAGATCTCGAGCAGCAGGGCGTGCGGGACCCGGCCGTCGAGCACATGGGCCTGTGGAACACCGCCGCGCACCGCCCGGCGGCAGGCCTCCATCTTCGGAATCATGCCCGACGCGAGGGTGGGCAGGAGGGCTTCCAGTTCGGTGATGGTCAGCTCACTGAGGACCTCGTCGCTGGCCGGCCAGTCCGCGTAGAGACCTTCGACGTCAGTGAGGACGACGAGTTTGGTCGCGCCGAGGGCGACGGCGAGTTCGGCGGCGGCGGTGTCGGCGTTGACGTTGTAGACACCGCCGTCGACACCCCGGGCCACCGAGGCGATGACGGGCACCTTGCCGGAGTCGAGCAGGGCGTTGACCGTTTCGGCGCGGACCTTGACGATGTCACCGACGAGGCCGACGTCGACCGGCTGGCCGTCGATGATCGCGGGCCTGCGCTTCGCGGTGAACAGGTTCGCGTCCTCACCGGAGAGGCCGACGGCGAACGGGCCATGGTCGTTGACGAGGCCGACGACGTCACGGTTGACCTGGCCGAGCAGCACCATCCGCACGATGTCCATCGTTTCGGGGGTGGTCACCCGCAGGCCGCCGACGAACGTCGACTCGACGCCGAGGCGGGCCAGATGCGCGGTGATCTGCGGGCCGCCACCGTGGACGACCACGACCCGCAACCCCGAGTAGCGCAGGAAGACGATGTCGGCGGCGAAGGCGGCCCGCAGCGCCGGCTCCGTCATCGCGTTACCGCCGTACTTGACGACGATGGTCGCGCCCTGGAACCGCGACAGCCAGGGCAGCGCCTCGATGAGGACATGCGTCTTGGCGAGCGCGGCATGCCCACGGGCGGTCGCCGCGGGCCCACGAGCACCCGCGGGGACGGCGACCGGCCCGGTGCCGGCCGGCTCGGCGGCTGGCGATGCGGCGGTGTCGGTCATGTCGAGTACGCCGAGTTCTCGTAGACGTAGCCGTCGGTCAGATCGTTGGTCCAGATCGTCACTTCGTCGGTGCCGCTGTGCAGGTCGACGAGGATGTCGATCCGCCGGTCGGCGAGATCGACGAGATCACGGTCGGCCCCGGGCGCGCCGGCGCGGCAGACCTGGACGCCGTTCATCGACACGTCCAGCGTGTCGGGTTCGAACACGGCCGTGGTGGTGCCGACCGCGGCGAGCACCCGACCCCAGTTCGGATCCTTGCCGTACAGCGCGCATTTGAGCAGGTTGTTGCGGGCGACGGCGCGGCCGACCTCCAGGGCGTCGGCCTCGCTGGCGGCGCCGACGACCGTGATCGCGATGGTCTTCGTCGAACCTTCGGCGTCGCCCAGCATCTGCTGCGCCAGGTCGACACACGCCTCGGAGACCAGCGCGGTGAGTTCGCCCGCGGGCAGGCTGACCCCGGAGGCGCCGGAGGCGAGCAGGAGCACCGTGTCGTTGGTCGACAGGCAGCCGTCGGAATCGACCCGTTCGAAGCTCACCCGGGAGGCTTCCCGCACGACGTCGGCCAGGGTGGCGGCGTCGGCCACCGCGTCGGTGGTGATGACGACGAGCATCGTGGCCAGCGAGGGAGCCAGCATCGCCGCGCCCTTGGCCATTCCCCCGACCGTGACGCCGGGGGTGGTCGTGGACGTGCGGACCGCCATCTTCGCGACGGTGTCGGTGGTGCGGATCGCCTCGGCGGCCCGGGCGCCACCGTCGCCGTCGAGCTCACCGGCGGCGCGGGTCACGCCCGCCAGCAGGTTCTCCATGGGCAGTCGGACGCCGATCAGCCCGGTGGAGCAGACCGTGACCTCCCCGGCGCCGATGCCGAGCAGGCTCGCGGCGTGTTCGGCGGTGGCGTGTGTGTCCCCGAAGCCGGCCGGGCCGGTGCAGGCGTTCGCCCCACCGGAGTTGAGCACCACGGCGCGCGCCCGCCCGTCGGCGAGTACCTGGCGGGTCCACAGCACCGGCGCGGCCTGGACGCGGTTGCGGGTGAACACGCCGGCGGCGGCATCGAGGGGGCCGTCGTTGACGACGACGGCGACATCCGGGTTGCCGGACGGTTTCAGCCCGGCCGCCACGCCGGCGGCGCGAAAGCCCCGTGGGGCGGTGACGCTCACAGTTGCCCTCCCAGGCGCCTGACGGGGGTGGTCACGGTGCGATGCCCTGGGCGGTGAGCCCGGTGGTCTCGGGCAGGCCGAGCATCAGGTTGGCGCACTGCAGCGCCTGGCCGGCCGCGCCCTTGCCGAGGTTGTCGAGGGCGGAGACCACGATCACCCGGCCGGACTCGGCGTCGTACGTGCCCTGCACGTGGACGGCGTTGCCGCCCAGCGTCGCGGCCGCGCGCGGCCAGCGCCCGGGCCGCAGCACCCGCACGAACGGCTCCCCCGCGTACGCCGCGCGCAGCGCCTCGTGGACGACCTCCGCATCGACACCCGGGAGCGCGCGGCCGGAGCAGGTGGCCAGAATCCCCCGTGGCAGCGGGGCCAGCACCGGTGTGAACGACAGGCTGACCGGCACCCCGGCGACCCCGGACAGGGCCTGCGCGATCTCGGGACGATGCTGGTGGGTGCCCACCTTGTAGGCGGTGAGGTCGGCCATCACCTCGCTGCCGAGCAGGTTCACCTTGGCCGATCGGCCCGCGCCCGAGGTGCCGCTGGCGGCGACCACCGTCAGATCCCGCGGTTCGACCAGACCCGCGGCCAGCACCGGCGCGAGGGCCAGCGAGGATGCCGTCGGGTAGCAGCCCGGCGCGGCGACCCGGGTGCTGGCGGCGATGCGCGCCCGGGCGCCGGGCAGCTCGGGCATCCCGTATGTCCAGCTACCGGCGTGCTCACCGCCGTAGGCCCGGGCCCAGGCGGCCGGATCGGCCAGCCGATGGTCGGCGCCGAGATCGACCACGCGGACGCCCTGGGGCAGGGCCGCGGCCACCGCTCCCGACTGCCCGTGCGGCAACGCGAGGAAGATCAGGTCGGCTTTGCTCTCGACAAGTGCCTGCGTGTCAGCGAAGACTCGACCTTCGAGGTCGGGCAGGTTCGGGTGCACGTCCGTCACCGGCAGGCCGGCGGAGGTGTTCGCCGCCAGTACGCCGATCTCGATATCCGGATGGCCGAGCAGCAGGCGTAGCAGCTCCCCGCCGCCGTAGCCGCTTGCTCCCGCCACCGCCGCCGTCACTCCCATACGAGAACTTATACACTCGCCCGCATGTTCATTCAATCGTTTTCGCTGAAGTCGAGGCCCGGCGCCACGGGTCCCGCCCCGCTCTGACAGGTCCCGCCCCGCCCCGAGGGGCCGTGCGAGCCGGCCGATCCGGCGCTGGCCCCCTCACGCCGGGTCGCCAGGTCGCGTCCGGGTGCGACACCTGTGTGACGGTATGTGGCAGCTCGCTAAGCTGACGCCTCGATGACGGGGGAGACGAGGGTCGGGCGACATGCCCGCCCGACACAGCGGTGATCGTCGATCGGGACCGGGTCGAGCGCGCCCTGCCCGGCTACGAGGTCGGTGGTCGGCTGGGCTCGGGTCAGTTCGGGCTCGTGCTGTCCGGCCAGCACCGGCAGATCGGCCGGCCGGTCGCGATCAAGGTGATGGAGGCGGACCGGGCCGAGGCGGTCCGCCTGGAGTTCGCGGCCGAGGCACGGGCGCTGGGTCGGCTCGACCATCCACACATCGTGCGTGTGCACGACTATGTGGAGGCCGAGGGGCTCTGCCTGGTCGTGATGGAGCTGCTCGCCGGCGGCACCCTCACCCACAGCCGCGCCGGGCTGGCCGCGCCGGAGATCGCCGCCGTGGGCCTGGCCGTCGCGGCCGCCCTGCAGCACGCGCACACCCGCGGCGTGCTCCACCGGGACATCAAGACCGACAACATCATGTTCGCCGCCGACGGCGCGGTGAAGGTCACCGACTTCGGTATCGCCAAGATCTTCGAAGGGGTCGCGGCCACCGCCAGCAGTGTCTCCGGCACCCCCATGTACATGGCGCCCGAGCAGATCCGCCGCGGCCGGATCGGTCCGGCCACCGACCAGTACGCCCTCGGTGTCCTGCTCTACCACCTGTTCACCGGACGACCGCCCTTCGATCCGCTCCAGTCGGTCGAGGCCCTGTGGGAGCAGCATCTGCACGATCCGCCCCCGCCCCTGACGGGAGTACCCACCCCGATCGCCGGGGTGGTGTTGCGCGCGCTCGCGAAGGACCCGACCAGGCGGCATCGCGACGCCGACGCGTTCGCCCGCGCCCTCGCCCGGGCCGCCACCCTGAGTCATGGTCCCGGCTGGACCGACCGGGTCAGGCTCGTCCTGCACCTGTCCCCCGGTGTCCGCGCCGCCCTACAGGACGCATCGCCAGTGCCGGCCCCCGTCACGAGCGGCCACGCGTCCACGTCCACGGCTGCTCTACCCGCGGCAACGGCACGGCCCACGGCAACGGCACGGCCCGCTCCAACGGCCCTGTCCACGGCCACGACCATCCCGCCCGCGGTACCGGTGGCGCGCCCGGGCGCACCGACCGACACTTCCCCGGACGCCTCCACCCTGCCGCCGGCCACACCGCCGCCCGCCACGCCGCCACCACCACCGGTCGACCCTCGCCGGCCGTCCCGGCAGCACCGGCGCGCGGGGCGAGGGGCGGGCGGCCGGGCGGGTCGGGCACGTGCCCGACCCGTGCGGGACGACGCGACGGGATCTCCAGGCGGGCGACCGGGCCGCGAACGGGCGCGGACAGCGGCGGTTCTGGGTGTACTCGGCGTGGCGGTGCTCGCGGTGCTCGCGGCTGTGGTGCTGCTCGGCGGCCAGGGCTCCACCGCGGGCGGTGCGGGCCCGCCGCCGGCCACGGTGCCCAGTCCGAATCCAGGCCACGATCCGGCCAGGGCGCCCGACTGGTCGAAGGCACGCCCGCTGCTCACGTTGCCCGCCCGCGCGGACACGGCCACGTCGGTGATGTTCCGTCCGGACGGCAGTGTCGTCACCGGCGCCGAGGACGGCGAGGCGCGGCTGTGGAACATCGCCGATCCCGCCCATCCGGCGACCATCGGTGAACTGCCCCGGGACGGTTCCCCGGTGCGCGCCCTCGCCGGTTCCCGCGACGGACAGCTGCTGGTCACCGCCGCCCAACTGCCGGCCAGCCATGTCGCCCGGCTGTGGAACATCGCCGATCCGACCCGGCCGCAGGCCCTGCCCGTCCCCTTCGACCAGCAGGCCAGCGGCATTCTGTCGGTGGCGTTCTCGCCGACGCGACCCCTCGTCGCCACCGGCGGGACCGACCGGTCGGTCTGGCTGTGGGACGTGTCCGATCCCGCCAACCCGCAGCGCCTCAGCGCCTTTCCCGGGGCGGACAGCGGCGTGTGGGCACTCGCCTTCTCCCCGGACGGACGGATGCTCGCCAGCGGCGCCAGGGACGGGTCCAGCTGGCTGTGGGACGTCACCCAGCCGAACGACCCGCGGCGGCTGGCGACCCTGTGCACCAGCGGCGGCCCCATCCGGTCGCTGGCGTTCGCGCCGAACGGTCGCACCCTGGCCAGCGCCTCCGAGGATCACACCATCCGCTTCTGGCGTTCCG
>NZ_CADCWS010000097.1 GCF_902806475.1 Candidatus Frankia nodulisporulans | reverse complement strand
GGGGCAGACCTTTGACCCACACATCGCGGACGGTGAGCTTCAGGGTGGGATACAACCGTCCGAGCCGATGAAACCAGCGGCGAAGCGCGTCCTTGTCGTGCCGCTCGCCACCGAGCGGATGGTCTCCCCCGAAGCGGTGACGAATGTCTTCGGTACAGGTCCTGAGGATGGTCTCGTAGTCCTTGTCGTTGACACGTTCGAAATTCCGGGTGGCGATACGTCTGACTATGGCGTGATACACCGGGAGTCCTCCCTCGACCAGCCTGATTGACACTGTCAGTCGGGTTCAGTCTGATCAGGCTCCTTGACACTGTCAAGCGACCGGTGGTGGTATCGCCTCCGTGGAGAAGCCGAACGTGTCCCCGTCCACCACCAGGCAGCGGCTGCTGGCCGCGGCCCGGGCGGAACTCACCGAGCGTGGCCATGCGGCGATCAGCCTGCGCGCGGTCGCCCGGCGGGCCGGCCTGTCCCACGCGGCACCGAAACACCATTTCCACGACCGCGCCGGACTACTCACCGCGATCGCCACCGACGGCTTCAACACTCTGACCGGGCAGCTTCGCCAGATCCACGGCTCCAGCCCCGAGGAACACCTGGCCGGGCTCGGACGCTCCTACATCGACTTCGGCCTCGCCAACCCCGCGCTGTTCGACCTGATGTTTCGGCCCAGCGAGCTGCATCCCGAGGATCCCGTCCTGCAGACGGCGCAGGCAAGCGCGCTCGGCATCCTGGGCTCCGCCGTCCGCCACCTCGCGCCGACGGAGCCGGCACCGCGGGACGTCCCCGCCCTTACCCTCATCAGCTGGGCGCTCGTGCACGGCCTCGTCACGCTCAGCCGCAACGGCTCCCTGCGGCCGGCGGCAGCCACCGGCACCGCCGACGCGGACGATGCCAACGCCGATGACGCCGATGACGCCGACGATGCCGACGATGCCGACGATGCCGAGCTTGCCCGCCGGCTCGGCGACCTCTTCAGTGCGTACCTGGCGCGGGTACTCGCCGGGGAGCCACCACGGCAGACGCCCTGACCGGACACGCACAGCCGTCGCGGTGACGGGGCCCGACACGTGACCTGGAGCATGCCGGGGACGGCTCGAAAGAGGTTCGCGGCACCGCTGAACAGGACATGTCTTCAGGGACCGGAAGGAGCACCACCTGATGCAGCCGTCCTCGGCCAGCAACCTCAGCACGCCCGTTCTCGAGCACAGCGTTCCACCGAGCCGTCCGTCGGCATCCGACGGCGAGGCCCGGGTGCTTGCCGTCGTCGACGGGCCAGGAGCGGCGGACTACACGGACACCGCCGACTACGTGGCGCACACGGCGACCCTGCGGGGGATCGTCCGCCAGCGGCTGGTCACCCGTGCGCTGGTCGAGCACCTGCCGCCCGCGCCCGCGCGGCTGCTGGACATCGGCGGTGGGAACGGCGTGCAGGCGTTGGAGTTCGCCCGGCGGGGATACCACGTGACCGTCTGCGAGCCCGACCCGCGCATGCTGGCCGCGGCGCGACGTGGGCTGGCCGACGCCCCCGAGTCGGTCCGTCGACGCGTCGAACTGGTCGAAGGAGACGGACGCGACGCCGTCCACCTGGTGGGGGCTGGCTGGGATGCCACCTTCTGCCATGGCGTCATCATGTTCGTCCCCGAGCCGGCGCCCCTGTTGAACGTCCTGGTCGAGCTCACCCGGCCCGGCGGGATCATCTCCGTGGTCGGTAAGAACGGCCCGGCGCTCGCCCTGCGGGCGGGACTACAGGGTCGCTGGCAGGACACCACCGCGCTGCTCGGTGACCCCAGCCCCACCGGCCCCACCGGCACCACCGCGGACGCCCGGCCTGACGGCGCCGCCGGATCGGGCGGCCAACCAGCGGTGACGCTACCGCCCGGCGACGATCCGGCGAACGTCGCCGACATTCTCACCGCCGCCGGGACACGGTCACTCGCCTGGTACGGCATCAGGACCTTCACCGACCATCTCGGCGACATTCCGCCAGGGCCGGACGTGGACGCCGTCGTCGACGCCGAGTGGGTGGCCGGCGCCCAGGACCCCTACCGCGGCATCGCCCGTCTCGTTCACCACATCCACCGCCGGATCGGATAGCACGGCACACAGGGGGCGTGCGGCCGGGGGGCGGTGGCGGTCGCCGGTTTCGTCGTGGCCGCCCTGGCCGCTTTCGTCCTGATCACCAGTGGTGCCGGTGCGGTGGACGGCGGCAGCCCGCGGTCGTCGACCACCGCCGGCGGCTGATCCGCCTACGCCGGGGCCGATCCGGCGGCTGCCGGCAGGCCGGCGCCCTGGGACGACGCTGCCACGCGGTCCTGCGCCAGGTCCCTCAGATCCGCCAGGTCCGCGCGGTCCGTGCGCCGGGGACGACCGGGGCGCACGAGGAAGACGGTGACCAGGACGACCACGACGGCGGTGACGGCGGCGTTCACGCCGAGCGCCAGGTGCAGACCACCGAGAACTGCATCGGCCGGCGAGTGGTCGCCGTCGGCGCGCAGCGTGTTGGTGCGGGCGTTCGCGACCGCCGACAGGACGGGGATGCCCAGGGTCAGCGCGACCTGCTGCGTCAGCGTCGTCAGGCCCGTGGCCAGGCCCTGCTGGTCGTCACGCAGGCCGGAGGTGGCGGTGATCAGATAGCCGACGATGCCACAGGCGTGCCCGAAGAAACCGACGACCGAGGCGACCAGAAACAGCGTCAGGGAACCGCGGTCCGGCCCGACGAACACCAGCGCGAGCGCGCACAGCCCCTGCAGGACCAGACCGAACACCAGCAGCGGCTTCGACGGGATGACCGTGAGCAGCCGGGGCGAGATCATTCCCGCGGTGAACGCCGCGGCCCCGGGAACCCCGAAGATGAGACCGGTGGTGACCGCCGAATAGCCGAGCACCTGCTGCAGGTAGAGCGTCATGACGAACACGATCGAGCTGCCCAGCGCGAACACGCCGAAGCCGCCGGCACTACCCCAACCGACATGGCGCATCCGCAGGACGTCTATCGAGACCAGCGGATGCGGGCTGGACCGTTCGACCCGCCAGAAGACGACCAGCAGGGCGAGGCCGAGGCCGATCGCGACCCACACCCACGGATCCGACCAGCCGTCCTCGCCGCCGCGGGACACCCCGTAGACGAAGGCGACGAGACCCGCGGTGACCGTGAGCGCACCCGGAATGTCCAGGCGCTGTCCCGACGTGCCGCGGTCGAGCGGAATGACCCGCGGCGTCGCCACGAGAATGGCCAGCGCGACGGGCACGTTCACCAGAAACGCCCAGCGCCAGCTCAGATAGCCGGTGAGCAGTCCACCCACCAGCGCGCCGACGGTGAATCCGGCGGGCAGCAGGGCACCGTTGAGGCCCAGCGCGCGGCGGCGCACCGGCCCGTCCGGAAAGGTCGTGACCAGCAGCGACAAGGCCGCGGGGACGACGATCGCCGCGGCCAGCCCCTGTCCGACCCGGGCGACGAGCAGCTCCACCGGGGACTGCGCCAGCCCGCCGAGCAGGGACGCGACCACGAGCAGGCCCAGGCCGATCAGGAAGAGCCGGCGACGGCCGGAAAGGTCCGCGACCCGGGCGAACAACAACGTGAACCCTGCGGACGGCAACGCGAACGCGGTCGCGATCCACTGCAGGTCACCGTCGCCGAGGCCGACGCCGCTCCCGATCGACGGCAGCGCCACGTTCAGAATCGAGAAGTCGATCGCCAGCATGAACTGGCTACCGAGCAGCAGCACCAGGGCGAGCTGCTGGCGACGGGTCATCCGCGACTCGGCGCTCGGCGGCTGCGACCCGGCCGCTGGCACGTCGGCTGCCAGGCCAGGTCCGGACGATCCGGATCCCGCCGTGTGCGGGGCGAGGGAGGATTCGGTCATGCCTCTGCACACTGCCGCCGGATCGTCACGATAGCCACGCCCCTGCGATTACCATCCCTGCCGAGGGTGGCAATGGCAGGGTCACCCTGGGACGGATTATCCGGCCAGGTGGTCGGGGACAATAGCCGCCATGACCGAACTCGGCGAGTTCCTTCGTTCCCGCCGCGCTCGGCTCACCCCGGCCGATGCCGGGCTGAGCCGGCCGGGTGACCGCAGGCGGGTGCCCGGGCTGCGGCGCGAGGAGCTCGCGCAGCTCGCCGGAGTCAGCGTCACCTACTACACCCGTCTCGAGCAGGGGCAGAGCCGCAACGCCTCGGACGCGGTCCTGGACTCCCTGGCCCGGGTGCTGCTGCTCAGCGACGACGAGCAGGCGCACATGCGCTCGCTCGCCCGGCCGGCCCGAGCCGCGCGACGCTCGACGCGCCCCGAACGGGTTCGACCCGCCATCCTGCAGCTGATCGGCACGATGCGTGACGTCCCGGCGCTCGTGCTCGGCCGACGCACCGACGTCCTCGCCTGGAACCGGCTCGGGCATGCGCTGATCGCCTCACACCTGGACTTCGCCGCGCCGTCACAGTGCGCCATCCGGCCGAACATGGCCCGCCTGATCCTGCTCGACGCGCACACCCGCGACCTGTACGTCCACTGGCGGCGCAAGGTCGAGGACGTCGTCAGCTACCTGCGCCTGGCCAGCGGGCAGCATCCTGACGACGCGGCGCTCACCTCGCTGATCGGCGAACTGTGCGTCAACAGCGCGGACTTCGCGTCCACCTGGGCACGCCACGGGGTGCGCGACTGTGGGCCTGGCCGGCGCGAGTTCCGCCATCCGCTCCTCGGCGAGCTCTCTCTCGCCGAGGATATCCTGCGGCTGCAGGACGACCCCGGCCAGCGGCTGGTCCTGCTGACCCCCGAACCCGGCTCGACGAGCGCCGAGCGCCTCGCCCTGCTCGCCAGCCTGCACGCCCCCGCCCGCGCCGCCGGGCACCGCGTCGTGCAGGTCACGCTTCTCGCCGACCACGACACGATGATCCGCCGCATCCACCGGCGAGGAGAAACCTCTCGCAGTTACAGCGGTCGCCAGCTCGAACGTTCCCTCGACGCCCTGCGGGCCCCCGAGTTCGCCCGCCACCTCCCCACCGACACCCTGTCGATCTCCGCCGTGGCGGACGACATCGCCACCCACGCCGGGTTCACCCTCAGCCCCGACACGTCCCCGCGCCTCGTCCGACAGGGACACCAGCTCGCCGTCCAGCTACGCCACATCCGCCTGGGCGCCTGAGAACCAGTAGTCCGTTGGCCTTTCTCACCTTCGATCCCGAACCCGGCTGGCGAAAAGGAACAGATAAGAGAGACCACCGACGCGGACGGAAAGCGCTATCCGCTGGCCGATCTGGCTGTTTTCGAAAAAGTGGTCCCGTGCGACTCGCTCATCGTGTTCATTGCCTAGAAACAAGAGGTTTCAGAGCAGCAGGTGGGCGTTCATGGCGCGGGCCCGCTCGGCGAGTTCGGGCAGTTCGGCGACGGTGACACCGGCCGCGGTGAGCAGCTCGTAGCCCTGGCAGTCGGCGACGAAGAGACCGGGTTCGCGCCAGGCGATGACCACCCGGGGGATCTTCGCCGCCAGGATGAGCTGGGTGCAGGTACGTGGCCGGGAGGTGCGCTGGGAGCACGGTTCCAGGGTGCTGTAGATCGTCGCCGTGGCGAGCCGCGGGTCGTCCGGGTCGATCTTGGCGAGAGCCGACTCCTCCGCGTGCACCGCGTCGTCGACCTCCCGGGAGAAGCCGTAGGAGATCTCCTCGCCGTCCTCGCCTACGAGGACGGCCCCCACCGAGTAGGCACCGGTGGCGGGTGGACAGCGGTGGGCGAGTTCGATCGCCCGGGTCATCCACCGCGGGTCGTCGAGCTGGGGCATGGGATGAGTTGTCCTTCCCGTACGTGGCGCGCCTGCGGTACCTCAGCGGCAGTCTGCCAGCCGGTGTCGGCCTCCCGCAGCGACCGCGGGCCGGATTGTCGGGTCAGGTGAGGATCAGGGTCTGCGGGTAGCGCTGGTACTGCTCGTCGGACCAGGTGACGGTGGCCGGATCGCACCTCGGCCGGGGGATGTGCCGGTGCAGGGCGGCGAGGGCGAGGGTGGCCTCGGTGCGGGCGAGGCCGGTGCCGACGCAGGCGTGCGGGCCGGCACCGAAGCCGAGGTGGCGGTTGGGGCGACGGTCGATGCGCAGCCGGTCGGGGTCGGGGAAGGCGCCCGGGTCGCGGTTGGCCGCGGCGAGGGCGAGCAGGAGCGTGTCGCCGGCGGCCAGGTCGTGGCCGGCGATGGTGATCGGCTGGTAGACGGCCCGTAGTGCGATGCAGGCCGGCCCGTCGAAACGCAGGATCTCCTCGACGGCGAGCGGCAGCAGGTCCGGCCGGCCGCGCAGCAGATCCTGCTGGTCGGGGAAGGCGGACAGGGCCAGCACGCCGTTGCCGATCAGGCCGGCGACGGTGTCGTTGCCGGACAGGAACAGCAGCAGGACCGTCGCGACCAGCTGGTCGTCGTCGAACGCCGCGTCCGGCCCGGTGTTGCCCGCGGTGAGCCGGCCGAGGACGTCGTCGGTGGGCCGTCGGCGTCGGTCGTCGAGCTGAACGCGCAGATAGTCGGCAAGGTCCGCCAGCGCCGTCTCGGCGCCGCGGCGGGCGGCCGGCTCCGCGTCCGGCTCCAGGACGGCGGTGATCGCCCGGGACCAGCCCGCGAGACGTTCGACGCCGACGTCGGTCAGGCCCAGCGCGAGCGCGGTCGCCACGACCGGAAACGGTCGCGCGAAGCTCGCCATCAGATCGAAGGATCCGCCGACCGCCGACGGCATGGCCGCCGGTGCGGCGGCGAGCAGGTCGTCCGCGGTCTGGATGAGCCGTTCGCGTAACCCGGCGACCGAGCGCCGGGTGAAGCCAGGGGTGACCAGCGATCGCCACACCGCATGGACCTCGGGCAGGCGCACGCCCATCCACTGTTCGATGTAGTGCTCCGCGAGGCCGTCGCGGCCGTAGGGGCGAAGGTCGGCGTAACCGCGCAGACGACGCAGGTCCTTGCCGACCCGGTCGGTGCGCAGCAGCAGGTCGACCTCGCGGTGGCCGACGACGAGCCACGCCCCGTCGACGGTACGGTGCAGCGGCCCGGCGGCGCGCAGCCGGGCCCAGCCGGGAAACGGGTCGCTGCGCCAGGCCGGCTCGGCCAGGTCAACCGGGTGGACCGGCATCCGACCTCCCACCGCGCGCGAGGGCCGCGTCCCAGGCGGCGCAGGTGACCGTGAGCCGGTCGAGGGCCGCGGTCAGGACGTCCGGCGGGCAGCCGAAGGACAGGCGCACCCGCCGTCCCGTCCGATCGCCGAAGGGCGCACCGTCGGCGAGGTCGACACCGGCGGCCAGCAGTCTCGACCGCACGTCGGCCCCGACCTGCGCGCCCGGGAACTCCGGGTCGGCGAGCGGACCGTGGGCCCGCAGCCAGGCCAGGTAGGTGGCCTCCGGCGGACTTCCGGTCAGGGCGGGGACGTAGCGGGTCAGATGGTCGAACAGCAGGTCGCGGTTCGCGGTGAGGTGTGCGCGGGTCGCGGCGAGCCAGTCGTGGCCGCCGTCCCAGGCGGCGGCGCTGGCAATCGCGGCGACGACGGACGTGGTGCCGGTGAGCGCCGCGGGCACGGCGGCGAGCCGGCCGGAGAGCTCCGCCGAACCGGCGTGGACCGCGGCGCAGCGCAGACCGGCGAGGTTGAACGCCTTGGACGCCGACAGGACCGTGACCGTCCGCGCGTCCAGCCCGCCGCCACCGGCGGCACGGGCGGCACGGGCGGCACGGGCGAAGCAGAGATGTCGGTGGCCGGGATGGACCAGATCGGCGAACACCTCGTCGGACAGGACGAACAGCGTCGGATGACGGGCCACGCGGGCGGCGAGGGCGTGCTGCTCGGCGGCGGTGAACACCCGCCCGGTCGGGTTGTGCGGGCTGGTGAGGACCAGCAGCCGGGGGGTGTCCCGGGCGAGCAGAGCATCAAGCGCGTCGAGGTCGTGGCGGTGGCCGGCGTCCTCGTCCAGCAGTGGCCAGGGCACCAGCCGGCGCCCGAGTTCGCCCACCGCCCGCAGCACCGGCGGGTAGGACGGGGTGAGCACGGCGACCGCGTCCCCGGGGTCGGTCAGGGCGAGGATGGTGACGGCGACGGCGTGGACCGCACCGGAGCGGCTGGCTTCGGTCAGCCAGTCGTGCTGGTCGGCGAGCCAGCGGCGCAGGCTGTCGGTGGCGAGGTCGAACGCGTCGCCGTAGCCGAGATGGCCGCCGGTGACGTAGTCGGTGACGGCGTCGACGACGCACGGTGGTGGGGCGGCGTCCAGTTCGGCGAGCCACAGGCCGACCGCGGCGGGGGCGGTTTCGCGGGCGAGCAGCGAGTGCGTCCCGCGGCGGTAGCGCGGCGTCCGTGGCGGCATCGAACCCGGTCGCGGGTCGGCGGCGCCCCCACCCTGCGTTCGTGGGATCACCAGGCCTCGAAGCGGCCGATGAACGACTCGGGATAGTCCCAGTCCGGTTCGGAGACGGCGTCGATGCGGGCGGTCTCCTCCCGGCTCAGCCGCAGCCGGGCCGCGGCCAGGTTCTGCTCGAGCTGCTCGGCGGTACACACCCCGACGATGACACTCGCGACCGGACGCCGGGCCAGCACCCAGGCGAGCGCGACCGCGGCCACCGGCACCCGGTGGTCGGCGGCGATGCCGCGTAGCGCGGCGAGCACCGCCCAGGTGCGGTCGGTGTCGTGGCCGGCGAGCTCCTCCTTCCACAGCGCGAGCCGACTGCCGTCGACGGGTTCGCGACCGCGTTCGTACTTGCCGCTGAGCAGGCCGCGGGCCAGCGGACTGTAGACGGCGACACCGAGCTCGAAGTGGCGGGCGGCGGGCACCAGCTCCCGTTCCACCCCGCGGCCGACCGCCGACCAGGGCAGTTGCAGGCCGACCGGCGCCTCGTACCCGCGGGCGCCGGCGACGCACACCGCCTCGGCGACCCGGTAGGCCATGAAGTTCGACAGTCCGACGTAGCGGACCTTCCCCTGTCGGACGAGGGTGTCGGTGGTGGCCAGCGTCTCGGCGATCGGCACCGAACGGTCCTGCATGTGCAGCCACAGGACGTCGAGGTAGTCGGTACCGAGCCGGCGCAGCGACCCCTCGACCGCCCGCAGCACCGCGCCGCGGGACAGCCCGTAGCTGCTGGCCGGCGGTGCCCCACCACCGGCAGCCCCACCCCCACTGCCATCACCAGCGCCACCAGCGCCACCGGCACCGCTGTCGGGGACGGCGGTCGGGAAGCGGACCTTGGTGCACAGCACCACGTCGTCGCGGCGGGACGCGAGCAGCCGGCCGAGCAGATGCTCGCTCTCGCCGTAGACGTTGGCGGTGTCGAAGGTGTCGATCCCGGCGTCGAGGGCACGGGCGACGATCCGGGCCGCCTCGGTGGCGTCCGCGCCGATCGCGCCGAACGCCGCGTTGTGTCCGAGGGTCATCCCGCCGAGGCTCAGTGCGCTGAACCGCAGCCCCGAGCGTCCGACCGCCCGCCGCCCGATCACCCGGCCCTGCCGAGCGGCCCGGCCCCGTCCGGCCCGGGATCGTCCGGCCCGCCCGCAGTGGACCTGGCGCCATCGGACCTGACGCCAGCGGCCTTGGTGACCCAGAAGCCGTCGATGCACAGGACGGGGATGGGAGCCTCCGCGAAGGCCCGCACCGCGTCCAGCGGGGTTTCGACGATCGGCTCGCCGCGCAGGTTGAACGAGGTGTTGATGACCAGCGGCAGGCCGGTGTGCCGGCGGAACTCGCGCAGCAGCAGGTGCAGCGCCGGATTGTCGGCCTCGGCGAGGGTCTGGACCCGGGCCGTGCCGTCGGCGTGCACGATCGCCGGGGCGAGTTGCGCGGTGCGCGGGCGGACATCCGGGGTGAACAGCATGTACGGCGAGCGGGCGCAGTCGAACCAGTCACCGGCCTCCTCCTCGAGCACCAGCGGCGCGAGGGGACGGAACGCCTCCCGTGACTTCACCGCGGCGTTGATCCGCTCCCGCATGTCGACGGTGCGCGGATCACCGAGCAGACTGCGGTGCCCGAGCGCCCGGGGGCCGATCTCGGAGCCGTCCTGGAACCAGGCGACGAGCTCACCGGCCGCGATCCGCCGCGCGGCCCGTTCGGCACACGCCCGCAGCCCGACCTCCTCGACGGTGGCGAGCCCGGTGATCTCCTCGAGTGCCGCGAGCACCTGCTCACGCGGGTAGCCGCGGCCCAGACACGGGGTTGCCAGACCGGACGCGGGCCCGCCACGGTGCAGGACGTGCGCCCCGTAGTAGGCGGCGCCCATCGCGATCCCGTTGTCGGCGGCGGCGGGAAAAACCCAGACCCGGGAGAATCCGGCCTGCTCGAGAATCTTCTGGTTGGCGACGCAGTTCAACGCGACCCCGCCGGCCATGCACAGCGTGTCGCTGCCGGTGAGCTCCCGGGCCCGGCGGGCGTAGAACACGCCGATCTGTTCCAGGACCGCCTGGAAACTCGCCGCCATGTCGGCGCGGTCGGCAAGCTCCGTGGACCGGTAGGGCTGCATCGCCCGCCAGATCTGGTCGTTGTCGATCTCCACCTCGTCCGCACCGAAACTGATGTGTTCGAGAATGTGTTTCTGGTAGCGCGGCTCGCCGTGCCCGGCGAGGCCCATCGCCTTGCCCTCGTCGACGACGCTGAACCCGGACAGCAGGGTGGCGATCCGGTAGAAGATGCCGGCGGAGTTGGCCATGTGAATGTCGGCCTTGACGCCGGAGACACGCTGCAGGGTGTCGATACGCGCCTCGGTTCCCGCGTAGATCGACATGGTTTCGAAGGCATCGCCGGACGTGCTGTCCCCGTAGCCATCCATGATCAGAATGGCCGCGCTGGTCGCGCCGGAACCGAAGAACGCCGAGGCGGCGTGGGCGAGATGATGGTTGAGGTAGACGGCGCGGTCGGCGAACGGGAACGCGGTGTGCAGCGAGCTGCCGATCCACAGCGACACCTGCGACTCGTCGATGCCCGCGGCGGCCAGGCAGTAGTCGGTGAGACGGCGCATCCGGGCGTCGTGGAACCCGGCGGTGCCGCCGACCAGGTCCAGCTCGCGGTAGACGGCGGCGTCCCAGCGGTCGCGGCCGGCGAAGTCGAGTGCGTACCGCTGCCGGGTGAGCCGTTCCTCCTCGATCCCGACCAGCGGCGTGGTGCCGCGGAACAGACAGGCCGACCGGTCGTGCACCGAGTCGGAGAAACCGACGATGTACGGCTGCGCGCTGCTCACCGCCGCGCCACCTCCGCTTCCATGATCAGGGAGAAGGGGCGGTCGGAGACAGTGAGCTCGTTCGCCCAGGAGTAGTCGAGCGCCGGGTCGGCGATCAGGCTGTCCCCGGCCGTGCACCGGCGTACCGCGGTGAGACCGGCCGTGTGCAGCAGGTCGGTCAGCGTCGGTTCGTCGTAGCCGAACCGGTGGCGGTCGGCGACCCACGGGAACTCCCCCGCCCCCGCATAGTGCAGAAAGGATGCCAGCAGCGTCGGTGCCGGAGCCCGTTCCCAGCGCTGCTCGAAGCGGCGGAAGAACTCCGCGTCGTTGTCGACGTAGGCGACGAGAAACGACCGGATGTCCGGCACCACCACGCGCAGCAGTCCGCCGTCGCCCAGCACCCGGCGGCATTCCCGCAGCACGTCGAGCGCCTCGACGGGATACTCGAGATGCTCCAGCAGATGGGCCAGGTAGATCGCGCCGGCCGCACCGTCGTCGAAGGGCAGCCCCAGCCGCACATCCGCCCGCAGGTCCGCCGTCTCGTGGTAGAGGTCGACGTTCACCCAACCCGGCAGCCGGTGCTCCCCGCAGCCCAGATGCAGCCGAAGCGCCGCACCCGCCGCGCCCGTGCCGGTGAGCGCCGCGGCCTGCCTCGTCGTCCGCTGGCGCTCGGCCGCGGCCAGCCGGTCAGCGGCATCCCGGACCAGGAAATGCAGCGTCGGCACCAGCAACGCCGGTGCCGACGGGACCGGTGCCGGCCGGGTCGCCGGCCCGGTTTCCACGGCCCGCGGCGCAGCGGCGTCGGTGTCCACCGGACGGGCGGCGAGCCGAGCGCGCAGGCGCACCACTTCGGCCAGCAGCCCCGCCAGCACGTCGTCGGTCGCCGGCCCGGGGTTCCCATCCGCCCCATCCGCGCTGCCATCCGCGGTGAGCAGGCCACGGTCGACGGCGTGGCGCAGCGAGGCGGACGCGGCCGGCCGACGTTCGGGTGCCCAGCGCGCGAGCCAGGAGCGGAGGCTGCGAGGCCGGCGAAAGTAGGTGAGCAGATCCAGGGTCGCGCTCGACGGGGAACGCAGCACGACGGCCGTGTGCACATCCGTGGCCCGCAGCACCGTGTACGACCCGCCGAAGCCGACGACGGCGACCTGGGGGCTGGTCCGGTACAGCACCTCGGAACCGTCCTCGCCGCCCAGGTCCGCATCGCCGCCCAGGTCCGCATCGCCGTCGGCCGGGGCGTCGAGCCTGATCCGCCGCGGGGCGCCGGCAGTGACCGTGGCGTCCGCCATCACCGGCTTCCCGCGATCACACGCCCCATGCGACCGGCCCTGCCTCGGCGCCGTAGAACTCCTTCATCTCCCGATAGCAGCCGTGCTGGACGGCGATGAAGGATTCCAGCTCGGCACAGATCCGGCGTTGTTCGGCCGCCGACAGCGTCGCCCGTTCGGCGAAGACGGCCTGCGCGATCGCGGTGTGACCGGATTCCTCGTCCTCCAGTTCGTGACCGCGAAAGGGCAGCAGCGCCTCGGCCGGCAGCAGGTCGAGTGCGATCAGCTCGTCCCAGCCCTTCTTGATCGCGGTGTCGGTCTTCGGGCTTTCGTTGACGGCCGCGCAGACCGCGTAGGAAAGCAGATCGGTGGCTGCGAGCGTGCGCAGGAAGTTGATGACGCTGCGGGTAGCGGGCAGCGGCGCGCTGCCCTCGATCGTCTCCTCGGACAGGCCCGCGGCGACCAGACCGGCGCGCAGCGTACGACCGTGGTCCGCCTCGTCGTTGAACAGCCGGACGAGCGCCTCGCGCACCTGCGCGTCGGCGACGTGGGCGACAGCAGCACCCAGGTGCACCGGCGCGGACGCGACGAAATGGTAGGTCTCGACCAGGGTGCCGAGCAGGAACCGGCGGTGCGGCGGCGCGCCGAGCAGCTCGACCTCGCTGCTCATCGCGGTGCGCAGGGTCCGGCCGCGGGCGACGGCATGCTCGGCGAACAGCCCGGCCGGCACCTGCGCCCGACGGGTGTCACGCAGGATGCCACGGGTGTAGAGCGCGGTGACGGTGGCGCCGACGGTCGCCTCGGGCGCCGCCAGCCGCCGGGCGATCTCCTCAATGGTCGTCTCGCCGTCACACAGCTCGAGGATCCGAGCGGTGCGCAACGCGGTGCGGCCGGTGAAGCGGAACTCGCACCAGCCGACGTCGATCCGGTCGACGGCGTCCCCGGCCAGGTCGACCGCCACACTCGGTTCCGGCGCGGCCGTACCCGACAGCGACAACGACAGTTCGTCAGACTTCGGTATCCGCATCGCTCTCCTGCTCGCGGTCGGGACGGCTGCTCATGCTCAGCAGCTCGGGTGGCGCCAGGGTCGGATCAAGAATCCGCAGGTCACCCGGGCTGTAACTGGTAATGGAGACCCGGCGGCGCAGGGTTGAGGTGTTGTGTTCGGATGCGTGCAGCAGCAGACTGTGGAAGATCAGGCAGTCCCCCGGTTCCAGCGGGACGTAGACGGCGTCGCGTTCCCGCCCGGCCGGGTCGACCTGAAGCTCCCAGTCGACCTTGTGATGCTCGGCGACCTGGCGGTGCGAGCCGGGCACGACCTGCAGGCAGCCGTTCTCCGGCGCCGCCCGGTCAATGGCGATCATTGCGCTGACCAGCCGCATCGGTCGAAACGGCCAGTAGACCGCGTCCTGATGCCAGGGCTTCTCCTGCCCCACCCGCGCGGACTTGAGCATGAGGGCATCGTGGTAGAGCTCGATGCGCCGGCCGAGCACCAGGTGCAGCGCCGCGAGCAGGGCCGGCTGGGCCACCAGGGAGTGGAACAGGACGTCGGAGAGCTGACCGAAACCGGTGATCTTGCGGACGGGTGTGCGGCCGGTCGCGTCCGGCAGATCCTCGAGGTCGTAGGACGGGTCCCGCGGGCTCCTTTTGCCGATGACCCGGACGTTCGGCATCGGACGCAGGTCCGCGACGACCCGGTCGATCTCGGTGGAGCATCGCTCGACCTGCGCCGGCGAGAGCAGCCCCGGCAGGACAAGCAGGCCGGTGCGTGCGAAGTACGCGGCGGGAC
>NZ_CADCWS010000096.1 GCF_902806475.1 Candidatus Frankia nodulisporulans | reverse complement strand
TTCGCGGTGCGCGGCGCATCATGCTCGGCGGCCACCGACTCGCCCAGCTCCAGCTGGCCGCGCACATACCCGACGACATCCGCTGGAACGGTGGCCAGGCTCGGGAAGTAGCCCAGCCGCTGGTAGCACTTCAACAAAACCAGCAACGCGAGGCGATGCTGCTCGGTCGCGGTCCGCTCCACCGCCCACCCGACCTCGGCCGAGGTCACCGTGAACGCGTCGTGCAGCTCCCGCGACGAGATCGTCCGCTTGAACCGCGGATACGCCGTCCGCTCGATCGATGCCACCGGCCCACCCCGCACCACGACAGTGACCGGCAGGCTACCGAGCGACCCGGCGCCGCCCGCTACCGGGCTACAGCCGCCCGTTGCCCCTTTCTGCCGTATCTCGGCGGCTCCCCTACGAACGGTGTCCTGGTCGGCGGACCCGGGTCCGGCAAGTCAACAGCCCTGCTGGGCATCGCCGAGGCGCTGACCGCATGGGAAGACGTCGCAGTCTCGGATATCGACCTTGGCTCCTCCGGTGCCGGTCTCGATCCGATGGGCGACGCGATCCAACGCCGCGCAACGGGCAAGGCCGCCGCCGAGATCCTGCTACGCGACGCGCTGAGCATCGCGAAAGCACGGCCCCGGCTGTTCAAGAAGCTGGGCATGGGCCGGAACTGGCAGCCCTCCCCCAGCCACCCGGCGCTGGTCCCCCTGGTCTCAGAAATCATCCGAACCGGACGCAAGAGCGCGGTCACAGTCCTGATGGCCGCCCAGGGCGCGTCGAAGGACTTCCTCGGTGCCGCCGACCCGGCGTCGGTCCCCCTGCGAATCGCGCTGCCCTGCCAGGGACAAGACGTCACCCGGCTGATGGGTACCGGAGCGATCGCGGAGGGATGGGCAGCCCACCGCCTCAAGCCCGCCGAAGGCGACAACCCCCGCGACGCCTCGGTTTGCTACATTCGTTCCGGCCGCCACACCGAGCCAATCCCGTACCGGTTCGCAGGGGTGGACGAAGACGAGGCGGAGCGCCGAGCCCAAGAACGGCAGGCCGCCGGCCTTCCCCAGCTCGACACTGCCTCCCTGTCCCTGGCCGGCGTCGACCTCAACGTCACACTCCCAGACTCGGTGGAGATCTGGACAGCCGCCGAGGACGGCGAGGACACCCGCACGGCAGAAAACCTCGTACCCCTGCCGGACTCCCGGCCGCCGTACTCGCCGTGCTAGAAGCCCACGAAGCCCCGGCGATGACCCCCGCCGACCTGATCGTTACGCTCAAGGCCTGCGACCCGGCCGCGTTCGGCGACCTTTCCCTCGTCGCCCTCGGACGCGCGCTCAGCAAGTTCGGCGCCGGGGCCCGGGCATACGGCCGCGAGCGCGGCGTGTACTACTCGGACCTGCTCGCCGCCGCCGCCAACTACCGTCCCCGGAGCAGCGGAGAACCGTCGGACAGAAACGCCGGCTGACCTACAGGAACAGACCCGCACCGCCGGCTCCGGCGGGCGGACCGCCGCCCCCCTCCAGTCTCTGGAGGGGGGTTTGGCGTTGCGCCGCCCCGCCCCTCCCCCGAAACCTAAGGACTCACGGTGATACAGCGCCCCATGGCCACCATCTCCACGCCTCCCAAAGCCGGCCCGGGCCGGCCGCGGCTGACCGCCCCTCAGGCGCTCGCTGCACGCCAACTCCTCGCCTTCGTCACCCGCATGAAGGTCAGCCGCGAGGCTCAACTCCTCGCGTTGATCATCGCGGTGCGGGCAGCCGCCGCAGGGCAGGCGAACCTGACCAGCGTTGACATGAAGCGCTACACCGACCCCCAGGCCGCTTTGGACACGCTGGTCGCAGGCGGATGGATCACAGGTGATGTCAGCAAGGTCGTGCACGCCGACCCGATCGAAGCCACGCTGGTCCAGGCCCCGGGCCTGACCGGCCTGACCAACCCCCCAATGGGCAAGCACATCCGCACCCGCGTATCCGGATGGATCACCAGAACCATCGCCGCGAAACCCCTCAAAAAAACCGACGCCGCGGGGCGCCTCGCCGCATTGCTGCTGCTCCTGTACGCCGATCCCGTCACCGGCAGAGGCGTCCTGGGCATCCCACCCGACCAGCCCATCGCCGTCCCCGAACCCGGATGGATCATCCGTGATGCCACCGGCGGCTACCAGCTGTCCGAGATCGCCACGCAATACCTACCCGCCCCCGACTAGCCGCGAACCCATCCCGCCTGACCCGCACGGCGGCCGAGTCAGAGGGGATCTGCGCCGCCTGCTCGGGGGTGGTTGCAGCCCCCGGTTGCACTGGTTGCACCCGGGCTAGCTGGTTGACCCCTGCAACCGCCTCTGACCTGCACGGTTGCAGGTTGCAGGCAGGGGGGCCGGAGGGGGCCCTACGCGTGCGCGCGCGAGGAAACCCGGCTCGGACGCCCCACTGACATCCAGTTCTTCACCACCAGCGGCACCGCCGGCAGCCGGCCGGCGCAGACCAGGCAGCCCCCTCGGCATTACCGGGTTCAGCCCCCCTGCAGGGGCGGACGGCGCCTTCACCATGACCCCCGGCGGGTCTGTGGCCCCTTAGCCAGGGGGTCCCCAGCGCCGCTCCGGCGCGGGGATCAAGCCGTGTCGGCGGGTAGGACCGCCCGGAACCGCGAAAACCCCCTCCAGGGGTCAAAAGGAGGGGGGCGGTCTATCTGTCGCATCCGTCGCACGATGCGACAGATAGCCGGCCCCTCTGCGACAGATGCTGTGGCACGCCAACGCCCCACCGAGAGTCGGTCCGGCGGGGCGTCAGACGACCGAACAAGATCAGCGGGGGGTGTTAGTCAACGTTGTTGTCGACACCCCGCAAGTTGATCTTCTGCATGAGGTCGGCCTCCGCCCCCTCCTCGCCATCGCCGACGAGATCTTCATAGGCAGTTGCCCCCGTAGGTGGACACCCAGCTCCCATTCGTGAAGCGGTGGGTCACGCTGTAAGAACCGGTGGTCACCTTCCCCGACTGACACCGAGCCTTCGCGCGAGACCTGGCATCGTGCTTCGCCGCCTTAGCAGTTGCGCCTATACCGGTGGCATGCACGAACGCTCCATTCGGCGATTCGCCCGCGGCGAACGAGGTGCCCCCTGTCGCGAACAGGGTGCCGCCGATGACAACAGCTGCGGCCAGAGCCTTTGCTGCCCGAGTCTTCACAATGCACCTTTCGTCCGAATTGCCGCCGGCAGCTTGCATCCTCATGATCAGGTGGATGAACTTCTCTCGATCAAGCCAGATCATTATCTCGTAGGCGGAATACAGCAAGCAGGGAACCACGCAATCTTTGAACTCCATCAGGACGACGGACGGACGCGCCGGATGCTGCGCGGTGAGCGCGAACCCGCGAGTCCTCGTCGCGCCCCCCGATATCCAGTTCGCCCTCCCCCGACACGATCAAGCCTGGGCAGATCGTCACGTAATGATCAGCCGTGGGTGACGCCGCGTGGTCAACGGCGGTGAGGGCCAGCCGGGTCGGGCTACCGGCGTCGGCGCGGGCGAACAGCGCCGTCAGGTCGTCAGCCAGCACGGCCATCCGGGCCGCCAGCTCCCGAACCTCGATCGGCGTCGGTGGTATCGACATCAGCTCTCCTCGGCGCCGGCGACGGCGACGGCACGGGCGGCCGCGGTGGGGTGGTGGTCGGGCACGTGCTGTTCCTGGCGGCGTATGGCTTCGAGGTAGATCTGGCGGGCACCCTCCCGGGTCACCCCGAGCGCCGCGCCGATGTCGGCCCACGACCGGCCCTGCTCCCGCGCGTCGCGCATCGCCTGCCACCGCCACCCGGTCAGCAGCCGGGCCAGCTCCGCCCCCGCCTTCAGCGCGTCGAGCGGACCGGCCGCGCCGGCGACCAGCGGCAGTCCCGCGCGCCGGTTGACGTTGTCGTGCGACCAGCTTTGCCAGGTGGCCAGCAGATCGGTCAGGGTGGCGCCGCCGGCGTGGCCCTGGCCCACGTGGTGGGCGTGCTCTCCGTCGTCATGATGGCAAGTCTGGTTGCCATCATCGATCATGGCAAGTGGACTTGCTATTTGCGTTACCGATTACTGCATGCAGTACCGCAGTGGTTCATGATCGCCGTTCGCGGAGTCCTTCGATGACGGCCTGGCGCAGCGCCGGGTCAGCGTGGAGCCGGTCGAGCAGGACGCGCACGACGTCGGCCAGGGCCACGCCGGCGGTACCCACCTCATCCGCCGCGTCGTCGGCCCACCGCTTCAGCGCCCGATGGTCGACGGGCGCCAGGTCCACCGTGATGCGCACCGGCCGGGTCCGGGGAGGCGGGGCGCCGCCGCGGGCCCGCCGCGGTGTCGCCGGCGCAGGCTCGCCGTCCGACTCGTCCGCCGGCGGGTCGGGGTTGGCGTGCGTGGTGACCGCGGCCGCCCGCGCGGCCAGGTCCTCCCGCCGCGACCGAGGAGGGGTCATCCGCCCGCGGCCAGGTCCAGCAACTCACCGGCCACCGTGGCGTACGGGCCCGCCCCGACACTCACCGGCGCCCCGTACGCCTGGGCGTACGACTCCCGCCGCGGGATCGTCGCGCCCAGGACGCGATACCCACCGGAGGTGATGACGTCGCGCACCACCCCCGTCGACGTCGCCCGGGGCACCGTGCGGGTCAGCAGCGCCGCCACCGCCGGCGAGTCACCGCCGGCGGTGACCTCGTTGACCGCCGCCCACACCGGCGGCAACCGGTCAAGTTCGATCATCGTCGGTGCCAGCGTCACCACGATCACGCCGGCCGCCCGCATCGCCGCCACGACGATGCCGCGGTGATCCTCCATCGGCGGAGTGTCGATCACCACCAGCTCGTAGCGGTCGCCCACGATCCCCGGCAACCGCCGGTGCAGGTCCCGCGACGCCAGCGCCACGGCCGGCAGCTCCCACCCGGCCAGCTCCCCCCATCGCAGCGCCGACCCCTGCGGGTCCGCATCCACGAGCAACACCGACAACCCGCGTTCCGCGGCCGCATGCGCCACGAACGCCGCCGACGTCGTCTTGCTCGAACCACCCTTGAGATTCACCACCGACCAGACCCGCACACACCCATGATCGCAGCACCGGTAGCACCCCGTCACACCACCCCACCTGCAATCAGTAGGTACTGCATCACTGTATGCAGTACACAACGAACAGGGGCCCGCGGACGCCATGTCCGCGGGCCCCTGAGGGGGTTGCCGTAGCATCCGCCGAAAATCGGGCGGATATGGCTCGGTAGGCTCCTGAACCGGATCTTCGGGGTCCGGCGGGAGGTTGCTGGTGGCGACGCGGGTGTTCGCGGACCAGGAACTGGAGGCGCTGCGGAGGTTCCCGGAGATCGGCCGGGAGGAGCTGTTCCGGTTCTTTACGCTGACCCCGGCGGATGTCGCGTTCGTTGATCCTGGTCGGGGCCGGGGACCGGCCGACCGTCTCGGGCTGGCTGTCACCCTGTGCACGTTGCGGTGGCTGGGATTCGTGCCCGACGAGGTGGCGGCCGCGCCACGGGCGGCGGTGGTACGGCTGGCCGAGCGGCTTGACGTCGATCCCGATCACATCCGGTCGTATGGCAAGCGGGCGAATACCCGCACCGGGCACCTTCGGTCGGTGGCGCGGTATCTGGGGTGGCGGGTGCCGACGCCGCTGGATCTGAAGGAGCTCGACGAGTTTCTGCTGGCACGGGCACTGGAGCACGACTCGCCGGTTCTGCTGTTCCGGCTGGCATGTGAGTACCTGATCTCGGCGCGAGTGATCCGGCCAGGTCCGGTGACCGTGATCGAGCGGGTCGCGCACGCACGGGAGGAAGCCCGACGGGAGACGTTCGACCGGCTGGCGCACGAGTTCACCGACCAGCGGTGCGCAGACCTGGACGGCCTGCTGGTGGATGATCCGGCCATCGGTATGACGCGGTTACGGTGGCTGGCCACGGGGCCGGTCGAGGCCTCGCCGGCAGCGGTGAAGGCTGAGGTCTCGAAGCTGGAGTTCCTGCGCGGCCTGGGCGCGCACACCCTGGACCTGTCCGCGCTGCCGGCGGAGCGGCGCCGGTTCCTCGCGACAGTGGGCCGGCGGTTGACCGCGCAGGCGTTGCAGCGCCGCGAGGCAGAGCGCCGCTACCCGATCCTGCTCACGCTGTTATCCCAGTCGGCGACGGAGGTGCTGGACGAGGTCGTGCAGCTGTTCGACCAGGCCGTCTCGGCGCGGGAGAGCAAGGCCGCGCACAGGATGCGCGATGAGCTGGCCGAACGCGGCAAGGCCGGCGAGGACCGCCAGGCCCTGCTGGACGCGATCCTCGCCATCGTCGCCGGTCCCGCGGTGCCAGACGAGGACGTCGGCGCGCTGATCCGTGGGGAGAAGGTCGGGGGGGAGCGGCTGCGGTCCGCGCAGGCCACCGCGTTGCCCCCGTTGCCACGCGATCACGGTCACCTGGCCGCGCTGGACGGCTCGTACGGGTACCTGCGGCAGTTCACCCCGCAGGTCCTGGAGGCGGTGACGTTCGCCGGTGGCACCGCCGCGACCGATCTGCTCAAGGCGGTGGCGATCCTGAGGGAACTGAACGCCACAGGCGCGCGGAAGGTGATCCGCGTGGACACAACATCGCGGATCGATGTTGATCATCTCGCCGCAGCCGTGGCGAAGCGGCTCGGTCACTCTTCGTAGCCCGTCAACATAGCCGATCTTGTCGGTAAACGACCGTTTCCCGACAAGATCAGAATCTGTGCGGACGAGCTGCTGGACCGCTGGTATCCGGTCTGGACCCGGGACGAGCACGGCCTACGCGCCCAGGACCCGGCGGGGCCGCCGGCGTGAAATATCGATCCTGCCGGTGAGTCTGGGCGCCAGGCGGAGGGATCTACAGCCCCGCTGGGCAGTGCCAGCAGATGCTGGCATCCCCTCCGTGTAGTGCCGGAGGGCCAAAAGGAGGGTCTTTTGGAGGGCCAAAAGGAGGGGGGTCTGGCTCCTGACAGATGACAGCCGGCCCCGCGGGCGGGTCAGTCCTCCACTGGCTGGGTCAGGTCCACATCCACCCAGCGGCGGCCCCGCCCGGACAGCGGCTGTACCTGTAGCTGCGGGCGGCCGTAGGAGACACGGGCATCGAGGACGCTGACGCCGACGAGCAGTTTGCCGAGGGTCCGCCCGGTGCCGGGGGCGAGCCACAGCCGGTCCGTGCCGATCAGAGCGCGGGCCTCGGTGAGGGTCATGGATCTGTCTCCTGGATGTGGCTGGGGGCGAGGGGGGATAGGGCACGGCCCCGGCCGGCAGGGCGCGCCGGGGCCGTGGGGGTGACGCCGTCAGCGCCGGCGGCCGCGGCGGTGCCGTTCGGTGATGGCCGTGGTCCGCTCGTCGGCCTGGCCACGGCTGGTCAGGTAGCTGATCGCGTCGTGGTCGTCAGCATGCTCCTCGATGAGGCTCCCTCCGAGTTCGGCGGCGGCGGTGAAATCGGCCGGGGTGTAGGCATGGTCGTCGCGCAGGTGGTCGTGGATGGTGGCCATGGGATCTCCTCGGGGGATCGCGTATCGGGATGGGCGTGGGGTCAGCGGCCGGCGGTGGTGCCGTCTCCGCCGTACAGCTCCCGCCCGACGATGCCCGCCTGCGCGAGGATCACCCCGCTGTCGTCCTGGGCGAGCCCGGCTATGAGCTGCCGGCCGTCCGGGCCGCGCAGGGTGTCGCGTAGGACCCGGCCGGTGCGGGCAGCATCGGTGCTGGGTTCACGGTGGCCGTGGACCTCGAGGGCGAACTGCACGGTGCTGGGGTCGATGCCGTCGGCGATCGCGTCGCGGGTCAGCGCGGTCGCGTCGTTGAGCAGGGCCTGGTGCTGGCGCTCCAGCCGGCGCCGGGCGGCGCCGGTCACCGTCTCCATCTGCCGCTCGAGTGCCGCACGCTGGGCGTGGGCCTGGACGATCTTGTTGATGCGGCTGGCCATCAGGTCCTCCTGGAGGATCGGGCGGGTGATCCGCGAGTCAGGGTGTGGTGCTGGCGGTGGCGACGAGGGCGGCCTCGGCGGCGAGCGCCGCATCGCGCAGTCGGGCGAGGTCGGCCCGGGCGGGGGCGTGGCGCAGGGCGTAGGTCGCGGCGGCCGCGGTCCGGGCGGCCTCGGCGAGGCCGGGGGCCAGCAGCAGCACGGTGGTCAGGGGAGCGGTGATGGCGTCGCGGCTGGCGTGGCTGTCCGCCCGCAGCGCCGCGACCCTGTCCGGGTCGGCGCCGCCCAGGCGGGCGTCCTCCCGGATCCACATAGCCCTGCGGTGCGCGGCCAGCGCGGCGACCAGGGCGGCGACGGCGCTGGTACGGGCCGCGGTGTCCGCGGCGCGGCGGGCGCTGCGACCGGCCGCCCACTGGCCGGCGGCGCCCAGCAGCGTGCCGACGAGGGCGACGGCGGCGCCGATGAGGGTGTCCATGCTGATGGTCTCCTGCCGGGGTGACTGGTGGGGGCTACCGGGCGCGGCAGGCCTTTGTCGGACCTGCCGCGCCCGGGTGTGGCGTAGACGAGATCAGTCGGTGGTGTCGGCCGCGGCCGCGTCGGCGGCGGCGTTGCGGGCGCGGGTGACGCGGTACCGGGCGTCCGCGCCGGCGGCGACCGCGGCCCGCACCGTGCGCCGGGGACCACTGGCGTTGCGGACGGCGGTCTTGGCCCGATCGGCCGCGATCCCGTCGAGTGCGACATCCAACGCGGTCGGCGTCCTGAAGAGCGACATCATGATCCTCCTGGTGGGACCGGGCACGGGATGTGCCCGGGGCTGGTGGGCTACCGGACGTGGTAGCGGGCGGGCAGGACGGTGACGTACGGGCCGTAGGCGCCGGCCGGCCGGTGTCCGTGGGGCTGGTGGACGACCGCGACATGCCAGCCGCCGTACTCGGGTGCCAGGGCGAGGCCGGCGGTCTGGGGCAGCCAGCTGGCGTCCGCGGCGGCCTGGACCCGGCCGAGCCGGCCGGCGAGCAGCGGCCGCAGCGCCTCGGTGACGGCGGCCAGGCCGGCCTGGGTGGTGCCGGCGCTGTCCGGCCCGGCCCAGGCCAGGCCACGGTCGGTCAGGACGCGCAGGGTCCGGGGGTGGACGGCACCACGGGGCAGGGTGCCGCCCTCGGCGCCGGCGGCGAGTAGTTCACGGGTGAGGCGGATCAGGGCGTGGGACTGCTGCCGGGTCAGTCCGGGGATGGCGATGTCCACGGCAGCTCCTCACGCCAACGGGTGTTTGTGTTCCATCACGGTACGCCAATTTGATGGGTTGGTGTACCGGAACGACACAAAAACTCGGTAGGGTGACGGCATGACCGATCACCCCCGCCGCCCCGGCCGGCCCACCTGGACGCCTACCCCGGACGATCAGCGCGCCCTCGACGCGCTGGCGACACTGGCCGCGGCCGCCGACGCGGCGGAGGAGACGATGTGGGCGGCCGCGCGGGCGGCCCGCGACCGTGGCGTGCCCATGGACCGCATCGCCGCGGTCACCCGCCGAGGACGCAGCACCGTCTACCGCGCACTCGCCGACGACGAGGGCCAGGGCGACGCCGACCCGACCCGCTAAGACCATCCCCCGCGACGGTCAGGTGGTGCGCAGGGTGGCGCGGCGGGCCCGGTCGGCCAGCCGGGCGAGATCGGCGGCGACCTCGGTCGCGGCGCTGTCACGGGCGCGGTGGACGGTCCGGCCGCGGGTCAGCTGGAGACTGACGGCCTGCCAGCCACGCCCGCCGCGTGGCCCCTGGGCGCGATGCACCCAGCCCAGGCGGACCCCACCGAGCGTGACCTCCCACTCGCCGCCGCCCTCCCCGTGACGGGTCAGGGCCAGAACATCGCCGGGACCGGCACCGTGGACGGCGCGGACCGCCGCGGACGTCGTCTCGTCCAGCTCGCGGGCCAGCCCGGTGTCAGCGTTGACGACGACCACCGGCCGGTCTCGACGCTGGCGCTGGCGTGCCCGCGTCGGCGCGGCCACCGCGGCGGGAGGCGGAACACTGCCACGGTCATCACGTGATGACCGGTCCTGGTCCTCGGCCGGCCCGGAGACGGGCGGTGTCGGGGAGACGCGCGCGAGCAGATCCCGCACACCGGCGCGGACCGCACCGGTCAGACCCTCCGGGACCGTGCCACCGGCATCCAGCACGCCCGCCAACTCCCGGATATCCCGGACCAGTTCGGCCACCGCCGGCGGGTCGACCGGCGCCGTGGTGGGGGCGGGGCGGGTGGCCTGGCGGCGGCGGTAGGCACGCTGCTGGCAGGCGCGGGAGGCGTACACCGGGGCCAGGCCCCCGCCCGCGGGCGGCGCCGGCCGCGGGCGGCCACAGCCACACCCGCACGTCGCCGGATCGGTCATCACGGTCGTCACAGCATCCATGGGACGCAGCATACCCACGATCATCACGATCGTCACAGGACACGGGATGCCTGCGGGGATGATCGTGCCCATCCGCACACCCAACCGCAGGCCCATGCACCTGCCCCACCGCATACCTGGTGACGGTCGCTGCCGGCCCGTCCAGGCCCGGGGACGGTTACCGGGACCGGCCAGCGACCACGACAGGACACCTCCCGCCCGGCAGTGATCCGGCCTACCGTGAGCGGTGGTTCGGCGGGCCGACGAGCCCGCCGCGACCCCCGGGGCCGGGACCACCATCGCGGTGTTCCCGGCCCTTTTGGCGTCTACGGGGCCCCTCTGGCTGCCCCGGCCGGGTCGGTGACGCCGGGGGGATTTGTAGGGTGCCGGGGCGGTGGCAGAGCGCCCCCGCGGGCAGGGGGGAGGGTCGATGGCAGGCGTGCTGAGCCTGGACGAGCTCGTGGGATTGCTGGACCGGTTCGGGATGCGGGTCGAGGTTGACCTGCCCGGGGCGGCCGCGGACGGGGTGGGGCCTGAGCTGGTGGCCGCGCGCCTGGCGCACGCGCTGGTGGGCGCGGTCGAAGCACACGCGACCCGGGCCGAGGACGCCGCCCGTCAGGCCGGCGCAGGACCGGCAGACCTCGGCAACGTGGCGTTGATGGCGTTCGCGGGCGCCGGCTGTGCGGCCGAGGACGACGAGTGGGCGCTGCTGGAATGGCGGGCAACCCGGCTGGCGATGGTCCTGTCCGGACTGGACTTCACCGGCCCGTTCCCCCGCCACGACCAGATCGGCGCCGGAGACGCCCTGGTCCGTACCATCCGCACCGTCGCCGCAGCCCTGGCCGGGATGACCAGCGCCAAACACACCGCGTCCAACCCGCGGCGCGGCCCCCAGGACGCCCGCGACGCCGCCCGGGCCCTGTCCCGAGGGATGGACGCCCTGGAACAGGCCGCCGCGGACGCGCCGCTGCACCGCACCCTCAGCCAACTCATGGAAATGACCGAATAACCACCCCCACCAGACGCGACCGCCGCCGCCTGGCGTTGAAAACGTACGTTTTGACCGACAGGGCTACGTCGCACATCTCGCATCTGTGCTACGTCTCGCACGAGTGCGTGACGTGCGCTGATGATTCGCACACGTCGCATCTATCGCACGTCTCGCACCGGCGCTACGGTGCGGCCATGCCGATCACAGCCGTGGTGAACCAGAAGGGCGGCGTCGGGAAGACCGCGACCGCCGTGCACGTCGCGGGGGCGATCGCCGCCGCCGGCGACCGGGCGCTCCTGGTCGACCTCGACCCGCAGGGGCACCTGACCGACGCTCTGAAGATCCCGACCCCCGACGGGCCTCAGCCGTCGCTCGCGGCGGCACTGACGGGGGAGTGGACCGGAAAAGCCGCGGAGCTCGTGGTCACCCACTCGACGACCCCGGCCGGCGGCGCGCTCGACGCGATCCCGAACACGCTCGAGATGTTCACGGTCGGCCGGACGCTGGACCAGATGCGGGCACGGGAACACCGGCTGTCCCGCGTCCTTGGCGGGATCGTCGACGCCTACGACCACGTGGTGATCGACTGCCCGCCGAGCCTGGACATCATCACCGACAACGCGCTGACCGCCTCGGACGGGCTGCTGATCCCGGTGCAGGCCGAGGATTCCAGCCTGCGTGCCCTGAAGCTGCTGCTCTCCCAGGTCGCCGCCGTCGACGCCGACCTACGCGAAACCCCGCTGCTGCTGCATGGGCTGGTCGTCTCGCTGCTGCGACGGCCGCCGACCACTCTCGCCCGCACGGTGATCGAGCAGATCGAGCAGCTCGAAGGGCTGCCCGTCCTCGGGATTGTGCCGCTCGCGGTCGTGGTGAACGAGGCGTGGCGGCTGGGCAAGACGATGGCCGACTATGCCCCGGACTCCGAACCGACGGCGGTCTACCGGGACCTGGCCGCCGCGATCGTGAGCGGCACGTGAACCCGAAGGAGCTGCCGCCGCCGGCGGGCGCGGACGACCTGACCGCGCTGCTACGTAGCCGCCGCGCGGCCGCCTCGCAGCCCGTCCCGGCCGTGGAGACCGGCGAGACCGAGGACGGCGCTGCCCCGTCCGCCCCGCCGATACCGCAGCGCCGCCGCGCGCCCCGGACGGCCCCCCTGGCGCCGGCGATGGACCGTCGTTCCTGGTACATGCCACGGGCGAGCGCCGCCGCCCTGGCGGCCGCCGTTGAAGACCTGCACTACGCCACCCGCCAGCCCAAGCACGCCGTCCTCGCCGCGCTGCTCGCCGTCGCCCTCGAGCACCAGGACGACGCCCGCCGACGTCTCACCGGCGAACACGAGTAGCACCTGTGCGAGACGTCGCACATGCCGATCGCCCTCGCATGTATCGCACCCGTCGCACAGGTGCGATCGCCGCGCGCGGTGAGACCAGTCAGGATGCTGCGCACGCCCGCTGGCCGCAGAGATCGTCCGAGCGGCCGAGGGGCGCGCGCCGCTACTCGGGACGGCGGATGCGGTGGGCGCGGGTCGGCAGCGGCCTACCTCGGGCCCACAGCGTCAAGGCAGGGAGATCAAGCAGCAGGATCCGGTTCTGGGTGGCCAGATTGACGACCTCCTGCGAAGCGGTGTCGCCACGGTCAACGGCGATCAGCACCTCCAGGTCAGTCTCCTGGTTGACAGCACGAGCTATGACCTCGGCACCGCTGCTGACGTCAGGAGCTCGTTCGCATGACCCGATGGCGTAACCACTGGCACGGAGCAGTGTCTCCACGAGGCCGACCAGTTCGTCCGCTGTTACGGATGCGATCTTTTGGGCGGTGTCTCGGAGGAGTCGCTGGTGCCGGATGAATTCGAGGCGCAGGGCCGCTGCGGTGCCTGCGATCATTGTCGGGGAGCCGGCCCAGATCCCGACCTTGGTCCAGAGGATGAGCGTCAGTAACAGGCCGGCGCCGGCGACGAAGTACACGACGAAGCGCAGCAGACCATCAACATCATCCGCGCCCATCCCTGACACATCTCACACGAGCTGCGGCCACACCCGGCAAGTCCAGAAGGCGTGCGAACTCAGTCACCGAAGCCGATGGTTCGTCCGGCTCCGGTGGACGGCGAGCTCAGCCAGCGTCATCCGGCTGGCTGAAGGGGACGTTCGGTACCCCAGCCGGCGTGACCGGCCACCGAGCCGAGGGAGCTCGGCTGACCGAGTGCTCCACCTCGTACAGCGCAGCGGACATCACGAACACGGTCACGTCGACCACCTGATCAGTGGCCGACGACGTGGATACCCGGGCGACGTGCAGGACAGGCACACCCGGCAACAACCGCAGCGCTCGCGCGTCGTCTGCGCTGGGCGCCCGAGCGGAGATCCGTTCCCGCCACTTGAGCGGACCGTGGCCCATCTCCTCGATCCGGTCGTAGATCCCGCCGGGACCAGTGCTCACCTGCTCCAGAACCGTGCCGCGGGCGACGTCGGGGTGCAGGTAGCTGGTCGCGATCTGCCGCGGCTCGGTCGGACTGGCCCCGACAAGACGGGCTCGGGTAAGGACATTCGTCGTCAACTCGACGCCGAGTAGCCCGGCGACGTCGGCCGGCGGCGGCGCCCAGGAAACGACGGTGGGTCCGAGCGCCCGCCATGCCACCGACTCCGCGTCGGAGTAGTAGCCGAAGTCGTCGCGGTGCATCTGGCGCGATCGCACCGTTCTACGTAGTGCGGAGGGGAGCGGTCGGACCACCGTCCCGTGGCGACGGCGTGCCCAGACGAGCCCCTCCGTCTCCAGCTGCTCGATAGCGCGGCGGACGGTCATATGGCTGACGCCGTACTGCTCCACGAGCTCGGTGAGGTGGGGCAGGTTCGTGCCCTCGGGATAGGTGCCGTCCACGATGGCGGCCCGTAGCGCGGTGGTGATCCGCTCGTGTTCGGTCGGCGTCATGACGCCATGGTAGTTGATCAAAAATTTCTAGTGCAGTCACTATTGACCGGTCGTTTGAGTCGG
>NZ_CADCWS010000095.1 GCF_902806475.1 Candidatus Frankia nodulisporulans | reverse complement strand
CCAGGCGGGCGGAGTTAAAGATCTAACCCGCCGCCCGCGATCTAACCCCGAACGATCACGAAAACCAATCGCCAACTAGTCACTGAACGTAGCCCGAGAGGACCGATCATGGCCGACATCGACGGCGGGCAGGACAACCGCCCATGACCGGCTACCCACCCGCCAGGGACGCCCCGGGCACCCGCACACGCACCCCCGCACGAGCACACCCCCCGGCCCCGCCTGTCGCTGAGGACCTGGCTGCCCCCGCGCCGCCGGTGACCTTCCGCAGTCCTTGCTTGCTGAGGGAAAGTCTCAAAAGTCTCACCGCAGCCCGCTCGGACCCGCCCGCGCACCCCATCGTCCCTGGTCGCCCGGGGGAGTCCGGGAGTCCTGCGACTTCTGCGACTTCTGCGACTTTGACTGACAGTCACCGGCTTGCTGGTCGGCAACCTCCCCTCACCAGCATCTCCCGCCGCCAGTGCGGCCCCCGGTGAGCCGCCCGGCGATGCTCGCCGCCGCCGCCGGCTACGCCGACCGGGGATGGCCCGTGTTCGTCCTGGGCCGCTCGAAGCGTCCCGTCGCCAACTGCGACGCCTGCCGCACCGCCGGACCCGACCACGATCCCGACGCCTGCCGCTGCCTGACCTGCCACAGCTTCTACGCCGCCACCTGCGACCGAAACCGCATCGTGGCCATGCTCGCCGCCGTCCCCACCGGCATGCTCGCCATCCGCACCGGCACCGCCTCCGGCCTGGCCATCATCGACATCGACCCCCGCAACGGCGGCACCCTCGACCGGTCGCTGATGACCCCCACCGCGGCCGTGCGCACCGGCGGCGGCGGATGGCACCTGTACTACCAGCACCCGGGCGGTTCGCTGCCTTCCCGGCCGCTGCTGCCCGGGGTTGACCTCAAAGCAGACGGCGGCCTGGTCGTCGCCCCACCCTCACGCAACCCGACCACCGGCCTGACCTACCAGTGGACCGGCACCCGGCCGGTAGTCGAGATGCCCCCCGCCCTCGTCACCGCCGCCCGCACCCCACCCGAGGAACCCCGGCCCGTCGCCCCCGGCCGCACACGACGCCCCGCTGCCGGCCAGCACGGCACCGCACCAGGGGGAGGGGGCATCTCAGACCCTGCCGCGCTCCTAGCCGCGCACCTGGCCGCCATCGACCGCGCCCCCGAAGGACGCCGGCGCACCACCCTCTACGGCGCCGCCCGTGGGGTCGCCCGCCTGGTCGCCGCCGGCCACCTCGACCTCACCGACGCCATCACCGCCCTCACCGACGCCGGCCACCACGCCGACCAGACCGACCGCGACATCACCGCCGCCATCACCGGCGCCTTCCGCGACGAAGGCGTCCCCACATGAGGGCCCCACCCGCACCCGCCACCCACCCGAACGTCAACGGCGACCCCGGCAAACACCGCCAAGCACCCGCCAGGGCCGCCCACCCCCACCCGCTCGAAACGGAAGAAGGCGACACCATCGTGACCCCTCATCCCGTCCTGGAACAGCGAGACCACGGGACCCGTGTGGTCTCTTCCCCGGCGCCGATCGACGTCGCGCCGACCCCCCTGGGCGTCGTGCTCACCGTCGACCAGGCCGCCGCCCGCATGAACATGAGCGTCCGCTACGTGCGACGTCTGGTCGCAGACCGCCGCATCGCCTTCCACCGGGTCGGCAGGTCCATCCGGCTCATTGCCGCCGATGTGGACGCCCACGTGGCCGCCGGCCGGGTCGAACCCCTGACCACGTCCGAGGTCTGGCGCAACCTGCGGAGCGTCGGCTGATGCCCGCCCGCCGCCGCTTCGGCAGCATCCGCCGCCGCGAGTCCGGCCGCTACCAGGTGCGTTATCCGGGAGCCGACGGCCAGATGCGCACCGCCCCGGACACCTTCGCCCGCAAGAGCGAGGCAGAGCGGTACCTGACGCTGATCGAAGGCGAGATCATGCGCAAGGAGTGGATCGATCCCGAGCGCGGCAAGGTGACGCTGACGGACTACGGCGAGCGGTGGATCAGGCAGCGTCCGAACCTGCGCCCCAGGACGGTGGAGCTCTACACCGGGCTGTTCCGGCGGCACATCAAGCCCGACATCGGCGGTGTGCCGATCGGCCGGCTCACCACGGCGATGATTCGGGAATGGCGTACCAATCTGCTCGACAACGGCGTGTCGGTGGGAACCGTCGCCAAGGCGTACCGCCTGCTACGCGCTGTGCTGATGACCGCCGTCCGGGAAGACGAGATCATCAAGACCAACCCGTGCCGCATCCCGGGTGCGGACCGGGAGCACGCTCCGGAACGCCCGGTCCTGACCATCCCGCAGGTGCTCGACCTGGCCGACAAGCTCGGTGGCCGCTACCGCGCGCTGGTGCTCGTGACCACCTTCGCCTCCCTGCGTTGGGGTGAGGTCACTGGGCTACAGCGATGCGACATCGACACCGACGCCGGCACGGTGCGGGTGAGGCAGGCCGCAGTAGAGGTTCCCGGGCAGGGAGTTGTGATCGGCCCGCCCAAGTCCCGTGCGGGTCTCCGGACGGTCAGCCTCCCGACCGCCGTCCTGCCGGCCGTCCGCACCCACCTTGCCGAGTTCGTGGCTGATGACCAATCGGCATATGTGTTCACGGGCCCGACGGGCGTCCTGCTGCGTCGGGGGAACTTCCGGAAACTGGTCGGGTGGTCGGCCGGGGTGGCTGCCGTCGGAGCGCCGGGGCTGCACTTTCATGACCTACGTCACACCGGTAACACGCTCGCGTCGAAGACGGGGGCAAGTCTGCGGGACCTGATGACGCGCATGGGGCACGACTCGCCCCGCGCCGCACTGATCTATCAGCACGCATCCGCCGAGGCAGACGCGGCGATTGCGGATGCCATCAGTGCCGCGCTGATAGGCAAGAAGGAGGGTCCGGAACCCCCGGCGACACGCGCGGAAGACGACCCGGATGACGGCGCTGCGGGAGCACTTATCCCGGCCTAATGGCCCGTGGATGGCCCGTGGGCGATCATGATGGGCCGTCAGGATCTTCGCCCCTGGCCGGATTTGCACCCTGGCCAGGGGAGGACGGGTGGAGCGGGTGACCGGGATCGAACCGGCATGGCCAGCTTGGAAGGCTGGGGCTCTGCCATTGAGCTACACCCGCGAGGTGATCGAGGTGATCGAGGCCAGCTTACCCCGTACTATGGGGAGGCGACGCCACGGGGCGTAGCGTAGTGGCTAGCGCGCCTGCTTTGGGTGCAGGAGATCGGGAGTTCGAGTCTCCCCGCCCCGACCGACAGCCCGATAGCCTCGGCGTGTCATCCCGTCCGACGTCGTACCAGGAGACAGCCGCGCCGTGAAGGCCACCAAGGAGACCCTCAGCCCGACCCGGGTCAAGCTCACCGTCGAGGTGCCCTTCGACGAGCTCAAGCCCTCGCTCGACGCCACCTACCGCAAACTCGCCCGCCAGGTGCGGGTCTCGGGCTTCCGGCCGGGCAAGGTGCCGCCGCGGATCCTCGACCAGCGGCTCGGCCGCGGCGTGATCCTCGACGAAGCCGTCCAGGAGGCACTGCCGCAGCTGTACTCCGAGGCCGTCCAGGCCGAGGAGGTCGACGTGCTGTCGCGGCCCGAGGTCGACATCACCGAGTTCGCCGACGGCGGCCAGCTGGTGTTCACCGCCGAGGTCGACGTGCGACCCGAACTGACGCTGCCGGAGTTCTCCGACCTGTCCATCACGGTGGACGCGGCCGAGGTCACCGACGAGCAGATCGAGGAGCAGCTCGTCGGCCTGCGAGACAGGTTCGCCCAGCTCACCCCGGTCGAGCGTCCGGTGCAGGACGGCGACTTCGTCTCCCTGGACCTGTCCGCCCAGGTGGACGGCGAGCCGGTCGAGGGCGCCGAGGCGACCGGCCTCTCCTACGAGGTCGGCAGCGGGAACCTGGTCGCCGGCATCGACGAGGCGATCATCGGTGCCGCCGACGGCGAGTCCCGTACCTTCACCACCGAACTGCTCGGCGGTGACCAGGTCGGCCAGTCGGCGGAGGTCACCGCGACGGTGCGCGGGGTCAAGGAGAAGGACCTGCCGGCGCTCGACGACGAGTTCGCCACCATCGCCAGCGAGTTCGACACGCTCGAGGAGCTGCGGGCGGACGTGGCCCGTCGCCTCGAGCAGACCCGCCGCGCCGAGCAGGTCGGGCAGGCCCGGGAGAAGCTGCTCGAGGCGCTGCTGGAGCGGGTCGACGTGCCTGTCCCCGAGTCGCTGCTGGCCAGCGAGCTCGAGGCGCGTGAGCACCGGCTGACCCACGAGCTCGAGCACCTGGGCACCGACCGGGCCGGCTACCTGGCCACCCTGGAGAAGTCCGCCGAGGAGTTCGACGCCGAGGTGCGGGAGAACGCCGGCAAGGCGATCCGCTCGCAGTTCATCCTCGACGCCGTCATCGACGCCGAGTCGATCGGCATCGATCAGGGCGAGCTGATGGAGCAGGTCATCATGCGCGCCCAGCGTTCCGGGGTGCAGCCCGACGTGTTCGCCCAGCAGCTCGCGCAGGGCGAGGGTCTGCAGGCCCTGATGGCCGACGTGCTGCGGACCAAGGCCCTGTTCCTGCTGCTGGAGAGTGTCGCGGTGGTGGACGGCGAGGGCAGCCGGGTGGAGCTCGCGCTGCCCAGCCGCGCCTCGACCGAGGGTGACGAGGCCGAGGGCGACGCACCCGCGGCGGAGGCGGTCGAGGGCGACGAGAGCGCCCCGTCGGCCGAGGCGGCCACCTCCGCCGAGTCCACCTCCGCCGAACCGGCCGCGGCCAAGGGCAAGGTTCGCGACCGCGACATCTGAGTTCCGCCCCGCACGGCAGGGGCGCCCCGCGGGCGCCCGAACGGCCGCTGCGTCACCGATGGCCCCCGGGATACATCCCGGGGGCCATCGTCGTTGAGCGGCCCGTACGGTCGGGCGTGGCCGGCACCGACGCGACCAGGGGTCACCGCGTCGCCGAACGTGGCCGGGTGCCGACGGGTCCCGCCGGGTGCCGCGGGGCGTCGCCAGGGGGCGGTTGGACTGGCCGGTCCTCACGCCCAGCGCGAACATCGAGCCGGAAGGACCGGAACTCGCGCGTGTCACAGATAGTGTCGAGCCGGTCAATCAGCCGCCCCATGTGAGGAAGCCGAGGAGCTGACCGTGAGTAACCTCGCAGTTCCGCGCCTGCCCGTCTCGGGTTCGGAGCTCCGTTCGCCCGGCCAGGGCGGACCCGCGTTCGACGACCAGGTCTTCAACCGACTGCTGGCCAACCGGATCGTCTTCCTCGGCTCGGTTGTCGAGGACTCGATCGCCAACACGATCTGCGCGCAGCTGCTGCTGCTCAACGCGGAGGACCCGACCCGCGACATCTTCCTCTACATCAACTCGCCGGGCGGCTCGGTCAGCGCCGGGATGGCGATCTACGACACGATGCAGTTCGTCGAGAACGACGTCGCCACCGTGTCGCTGGGCCTCGCCGCGTCGATGGGCCAGTTCCTGCTGTGCGCGGGGGCCGCGGGCAAGCGCTACTCCCTGCCGCACGCGCGGATCATGATGCACCAGCCGTCCGGTGGGATCGGTGGTACCGCCTCCGACATCGCCATCCAGGCGGAGCAGATGCTCTACACCAAGCGGAAGATGCAGGAGCTGATCGCGTTCCACACCGGCCAGCCGATCGAGCAGATCGAGGCCGACTCCGACCGTGACCGGTGGTTCACCGCCGGGGAGGCGAAGGACTACGGCTTCGTCGACCACGTCGTCCAGCAGGCCCGCCAGGTCCCCAGCGAGGGTCCGGTGAGCTGAGCGGCCCACCGGCCGCCGCTGGCCACCGCCCCCCACTGGCCGCCCCTCACCCGGACCGCACGTCGTCATCCGCTTCCCGGAGGCACCCACCATGTACCACGAGACGCTCTACCAGCAGATGCGGTCCGACCAGGCCCGCCAGGCCGCCATGATGGCCCCGCAGGGCCGCTACGTCCTGCCGAACATCATCGAGAAGACGTCCCGCGGCGAGTACGGCATGGACCCGTACTCGAAGCTGCTCAAGGAGCGGATCGTCTTCCTCGGCGTGCAGATCGACGACGTGTCGGCCAACGACGTGATGGCGCAGCTGCTGTTCCTGGAGTCCGAGGACCCGGACCGCGACATCTCGATCTACATCAACTCCCCGGGTGGGTCGTTCACGTCGCTGACCGCGATCTACGACACCATGCAGTTCGTCCGACCCGACATCTCGACGATCTGCATGGGCCAGGCCGCCTCCGCGGCCGCGGTGCTGCTCGCCGCCGGTACGCCCGGCAAGCGGTTCGCCCTGGAGAACAGCCGGATCCTCATCCACCAGCCGTCCGCCCAGGGTGAGGGCCAGTCCAGCGACATCGAGATCCAGGCCCGCGAGATCCTGCGGATGCGGTCGCTGCTGGAGCGGATGCTCGCCGTGCACACCGGCCGCAAGGAAGAGGCGATCCGCAAGGACATCGAGCGGGACAAGATCTTCAGCGCCGAGGAGGCCAAGGCGTACGGCCTGATCGACGAGGTCATCAAGACCCGCAAGTCCTCCCGGCTCGCCACCACGAGCTGAGCGGTGCGCCTGTCGTGTCCCGGTGTGGCAGACCTGCGACGCCGGGACACGGGTGGGTGCAAACGTGGTCAGCGGGTCCAGTCCGTGACGCCTTGGCCTAACGGGACGGTGTGGACGCGCGAGGTCGGCCCAGGTGACCGTAGGCTGACCGGTATGAGCCGAGCGATAGGGCACTCACCGGGTCGCTCGGCGGGGTACCGTCCCCACGGGGATGGTTGCAGGCAGACACGCGACGACCGGGCGGTGTCAACCGCCCCTGACACGCAGGCGACACCATCGTCTGGACGAAGGGACTGAGTCCTCGGTGGCACGCATCGGTGATGGCGGTGACCTGCTCAAGTGCTCGTTCTGCGGCAAATCGCAGAAGCAGGTGAAAAAGCTCATCGCCGGCCCTGGCGTCTATATCTGCGACGAGTGCATCGATCTGTGCAACGAGATCATCGAAGAGGAACTCTCGGAGTCCTCCGAGCTCAAGTGGGACGAACTCCCCAAGCCGCGTGAGATCTACGAGTTCCTCGACGGCTACGTCGTGGGCCAGGAGACGGCGAAGAAGACCCTGTCGGTCGCGGTCTACAACCACTACAAGCGGGTGCAGGCCAGCGGATCCGCGACCGGCGACGGCAGTAAGGGCGAGGTCGAGCTCGCCAAGAGCAACATCCTGCTGCTCGGTCCGACCGGCTGTGGCAAGACCCTGCTCGCGCAGACCCTCGCCCGGATGCTCAACGTCCCGTTCGCCATCGCCGACGCGACCGCGCTCACCGAGGCCGGTTATGTCGGTGAGGATGTCGAGAACATCCTTCTCAAGCTCATCCAGGCCGCTGACTATGACGTCAAGAAGGCCGAAACCGGCATCATCTATATCGATGAGGTCGACAAGATCGCGCGTAAGTCCGAAAATCCCAGCATCACCCGGGATGTCTCCGGGGAAGGCGTGCAGCAGGCGCTGCTGAAGATTCTCGAGGGCACCACCGCGAGCGTGCCGCCGCAGGGTGGCCGCAAGCATCCGCACCAGGAGTTCATTCAGATCGACACCACGAATGTCCTGTTCATTGTGGGTGGTGCGTTCGCCGGGCTGGACCGGATCATCGAATCCCGGATCGGCAAGAAGTCCCTCGGTTTCCGCGCCGTGCTGCACGGCAAGGACGACCCGGACGCCGCCGACGTCTTCGGCGACATCATGCCCGAGGACCTGCTCAAGTACGGCATGATCCCCGAGTTCATCGGCCGGCTGCCGGTGCTCACCAGCGTGTCGAACCTCGACCGCGAGGCGCTGATCCGCATCCTCACCGAGCCGAAGAACGCGCTGGTCCGCCAGTACAAGCGTCTGTTCGATCTGGACAACGTCGACCTCGACTTCACCTCCGACGCGCTGGAGTCCATCGCCGACCAGGCGATCCTGCGCGGCACCGGCGCCCGTGGCCTGCGGGCGATCATGGAGGAGGTGCTGTTGTCGGTCATGTACGACATCCCCAGCCGCAAGGATGTGGCCAGGGTCGTCGTCACCCGCGAGGTCGTCCTCGAGCACGTCAACCCGACGCTGGTGCCCCGGGACGTCGCCTCCAAGCGTGCCCCCCGCCAGGAGAAGTCCGCCTGACCGTACGAGCACCGCACAGCACGGCCCCGTAGGGGAACGCGCGGGCACCGTACGCAGGCGCGAGGCCGCGTCCGACCACGTGTCCGGCGGCGCGGCGCGTGCTGGTCAGCGCGTGCTGGTCAGCACGCGGCGGGCCTCGGTGAGGTGGTAGAAGGACCCGGTCACCAGGATCGCCGTGGCGGGCGCCGCCTGTTCCAGGGCGTGGCGCACGGCGGTGGCGACATCCGCCAGGGCCAGTGCCGGCCGAAGGCCGAGCCGTCCCGCCGCGGCGACCAGCTCCTGGGCGGGGATCGCCCGTGGGGACGCGGGCTCGCAGCACAGCACCGCCGCGACCCGGTCGGGGTCCAGTTCCGCGAGGGTGGCCTCGAAGTCGTGGCCGCGCAGCGCCCCGTAGACCACGTTCCACCGTTGGCCCGGGAACTCCTCGGCCAGCGACCGGGCGAGCGCCGCGGCGGCGGCCGGGTTGTGCGCGCCGTCGAGCACCCGCGGCGGATCGGTGCCGACGATCTCGAGGCGCCCCGGCGCCCGGACGGTGGCCAGGCCCGCCTCGACGACGTCGGCGGGCAGCCGGTGACCGACGAAGGCCTCGACGGCCGTGAGGGCGCAGGCGGCGTTGGTATGCTGGTAGGTGCCGTGCAGCGCCAGCAGCACATCGTCGTAGCGGGCCAGGGGTGTGCGCGGATCGCCGCGGCGGCCGGCGCCGGCGGGGTCCGGGCGGCCGTTGTCGAAGGCGAACTGCGCACCGAGGCGCACCACGTCCGCGGCCGGGGTGCGGGCGAACACCGGGTCGAACCGGGTCGCGACGTCGCCGAGGACGAGCCGGGTCCCGGGCTTGACGATGCCGGCCTTCTCCTGGGCCACCCCGTCCAGGCTGCCGGCGTAGTCTAGGTGGTCCGCGCCCACGCTGGTGACCACCGCGACCCGTCCGTCGGCGATGTTGGTCGCGTCCCATCGGCCGAGCAGGCCGACCTCGACCACCGCCACGTCCACGGCGCGCTCGGCGAACCAGCCGAAGGCGGCGGCGGTGAGCAGCTCGAAGAACGTCGGACGCTCGGTCATCGGCGCGGCCGCGTCCACCGCGGCGCCGACACAACGGGCGAACGCCTCGTCGTCGGCGGGCTGGCCGTCGAGCACGAGCCGCTCGTTGACCCGTTCCAGATGCGGGCTGGTGTACAGCCCGACGCGCAGCCCCGCCGCGCCGAGCAGCGACGCGGTGATCCGGGCGGTGGACGTCTTGCCGTTCGTGCCGGTCAGATGGATCACCGGGAACCGGCGTTGCGGATCGCCGAGGCGCCGGGCCAGTTCGCGCATACGGTCCAGGCTCGGCACCGGTGGCTGCGCGGTGATCGCCTGTTTCTCCAGGTCGACCGATTCGTTCAACGCCTGACACGCCGCCGCATATGTCCACGTCACCGGCTGACTTCGCCTCCCTGACCCCGCGGCGCCGAGCGCTGCCGCACTGGTGTCCGCCGCCCCGACCTCGGACCGACGGACCCCGACTGACCGGCCTCGACAGTAGCGACTTGGGCAACACGGACGAACAGTTCGGACCGTCCGGAGAGCGAACGTGCCGCAGCACACCCGGCCGGATCGGCCCCCGTAGGATCGGGGACGTGACAGGCGCCACGGTCAATGCCGGTAGCACGCCCGACTCAGGTTCCCCCGCGTCCCCGGGTCAGGTGGCCTGGTCGGGTCCGTCCCGGTTCGCGGCCGCCTACGCGCGACGGGCCGGGGTCACGGCGCAGCCCGGGCTCGAGCGGCTACGCCGCCTGCTCGACCTGCTGGGCCAGCCGCAGCGGTCGTTCCCGAGCATCGTCGTCGCCGGTTCGGTGGGCAAGAGCTCGACCCTCGCCGTGATCACCGCCCTGCTCGAGGGGTTCGGTGTCCGCGCGGGCAGTCTGCGTGCGCCCGACTGGCTCGGCCCGGCCGAGCAGGTGGGGCTGGGCGGCGCCCGGATTCCGGCGGACGTGCTCGAACGCGCCTTCGACGACATCGAGCCCTACCTGCCGTTGGTGGAGGATGACGGCCACCTCGGCGCCCGCGAACTGCTGCTCGCGGTCGCGATCGCCGCCTTCGCCGACGCCCCGGTCGACCTCGCGGTCATCGAGTCCGGCGGCCCCGGTTCCGAGCTGCCCGGTGCGGGCGGATTCGGTGACCTGGCCGACCTGCTCGACGTGCCGGTCGCCGCGGTGACGCCGGTGGCCCCCGCCTGGTCCGACGCCGGCTGGTCCGACGCCGGCTGGTCCGACGCCGGCTGGTCCGACGCCGGCTGGGCCGACAGCGGCGGGTCCGACGGTGGCGAGTCCGGCGCCGGCCGGTCGGGTGATGACTGGTCCGAGGATGGCGGTTCGGACGGTGGCGGTTCCGCCGGTGGCTGGTCGGTCGACCTCGCGGGGGAGGCGGACGAGCCGCGGCTCGACCGGGTCGCCGCGCCGGTGGGAACCGTGATCCGTTTCGGCACGCTGGTCGTGCTCGCCCAGCAGGCGCTGCCGGCGGCCCGGGCGTTGCTGCGCCGGGCCGCGCTGGCCGGCAGCACGGTGGCGCGTGAGGGCATGGAGTTCGGGGTGCTGGGCCGCCGGGTCGCCGTCGGCGGCCAGATGATCACGCTGAAGGGGCTCGGCGGTACCTACGAGGAGCTCTTCCTGCCCTTGCACGGCGCGCACCAGGCCCACGACGCCGCGGTCGGGCTCGCCGCGGTCGAGGCGTTCCTCGGCGGTGGGCAGAACCAGCTTGACCTGGACATCGTGCGGGCCGCACTCGCCCAGGTGGACGGCCGAGGCCGGCTCGAGGTGGTCCGGCGCAGCCCCACCATCGTGCTGGACGTGGCCGACAGCCCGCCCGCCGTCACCGCCGTGGTCGAGGCCCTGCACGAGGCGTTCGGCTTCGACTCCCTGGTCGCCGTCGTCGCCGTGGAGGGGGACGAGGCCACGGCGGCTCGGATGCTCGCCGTGCTGGAGCCGGTCCTGGCCGCGGTGGTGCTCACCGACGGCGCGACGGCGGGCGCCCTGCCCGTGGACGATCTGGCCGCCGTCGCCGGCGGGGTGTTCGGCGCCGACCGGATCGAGGTCACCCCCCGGCTCGACGACGCCCTCGACGACGCGGTTCGCCTCGCCGAGGCCGAATCCGAGCTCGGTGGGGCCGGGGTGCTGGTCCTGGGTTCGGCGCCCGTTGTGGGACGGGCGAGGGCGTTGCTGCGCTTCTGAGGCGGCCCGGTTCGGGCATGGTGATGTCTGCGGCACCCTGTAAGTTGACGTGGGGCCCACGGGCTCCACTGACGACGATGTCGATGATCGAGAAGGAGTACCGTGTCCGCCGAGCGCACCCTCATCCTGGTCAAGCCGGACGGCGTCAGCCGTGGTCTCGTCGGTGAGGTGGTCGGCCGGCTCGAGCGCAAGGGGCTCAGCCTGGTGGCCCTCGAGCTGCGCACGCTCGAGCGTTCGGTCGCCGAGACGCACTACGGCGAGCACGCGAGCAAGCCGTTCTTCGGTGAGCTCGTCGACTTCATCACCTCCGGTCCGCTGGTGGCGCTCGTCGCCGAGGGTCCCCGTGCGGTCGAGGCCTCCCGCGGCCTGATCGGCGCGACCGACCCGGTGAAGGCCGTTCCCGGCTCGCTGCGTGGTGACTTCGCCACGGAGATCGGCCAGAACCTCGTGCACGGCTCCGACTCGCCGGAGTCCGCCAAGCGGGAGATCGACCTGTTCTTCCCCGGCCTGAGCTGACGTTGGTACCCGTTCGAGGTCAGCCTGTCCGGCCGGCCTCGAACGGCGGCCCGCCATGGTCGCTGGGCCCGGCATGCGGCACCTGTTCGGAAAACCGCGCTGTGTAGGTTCTTTCTGACGCCTGGGTATCCAGCGGGTCGATCCGGCGCAACCGTGACACGAGTGGTTTGACCGCCGTCCGGGACGGCGGGTGGCCGCACGGCGGTCTACCCTTGCGATACTCGCCCGGAGCGTGTTCGGTGGGTCGCGCGGGCCGGCTGTGCCGGTCGGTCGCACGCATCGCGGCAGGCTCGGCGGCCAGCCCTGCCCGAGCAACGAACCCTGTACGTGATTCACGCGGTTGTCCGGTTCCGGTGACCACCGGCGTCGCCGCGCCGAAGGCGGCCAGGACCGCATCCCCCCGGGAAGGTCGGTACCGACGATGTCCAGCTCACTGTCGTTTCTCGGTCGTGACATGGCCGTTGACCTCGGTACCGCCAACACCCTGGTGTATGTGCGGGGGCGCGGCATCGTCCTGAACGAGCCGAGTGTGGTCGCGATCAACACGAAGACCTCGGGCATTCTCGCCGTCGGTACCGACGCCAAGCGCATGATCGGCCGCACGCCGGGCAACGTCGTCGCGGTCCGTCCGCTCAAGGACGGCGTCATCGCCGACTTCGAGACCACCGAGCGGATGCTGCGCTACTTCATCCAGAAGGTGCATCGTCGGCGTCACTTCGCCAAGCCGCGTCTGGTCGTCTGTGTGCCCTCGGGAATCACCGGTGTGGAGCAGCGGGCGGTCAAGGACGCCGGTTACGAGGCCGGTGCCCGCCGGGTGTTCATCATCGAGGAACCGATGGCCGCCGCGATCGGCGCGGGCCTGCCGGTGCACGAGCCGACCGGCAACATGGTGGTCGACATCGGTGGCGGCACCACCGAGGTCGCGGTGATCTCGCTGGGTGGCATCGTCACCAGCCAGTCGATCCGCACCGCCGGTGACGAACTCGACGTCGCGATCATCTCCTACGTGAAGAAGGAGTACTCGCTGATGCTCGGCGAGCGCACCGCGGAGGAGATCAAGATGGCGATCGGGTCGGCCTTCAAGGTGCCCGACGAGCCCAGCGCCGAGATCCGCGGGCGCGACCTGGTCACCGGCCTGCCCAAGACGATCGTGGTGTCCGCGGAGGAGATCCGCAAGGCGATCGAGGAACCGGTCAACGCGGTGATCGACGCGGTCAAGGTGACGTTGGACCGCTGCCCGCCGGAGCTCTCCGGCGACATCATGGACCGTGGCATCGTCCTGACCGGTGGTGGCGCGTTGCTACGCGGTCTGGACGAGCGGCTGCGGCACGAGACCGGTATGCCGATCCACATCGCCGAGAACCCGCTGCATTCGGTGGCGATGGGCTCGGGCAAGTGCGTCGAGGAGTTCGAGGCGCTGCAGCAGGTGCTGATCTCCGAGCCGCGGCGCTAGCGCCGGACCCGCGGCGCACCCGGCGTCCACCGCCCGGTCACCCCCCTGGGGGAGCACCTCCGGGTGGGGCCACGGGGAGAATCCGCCTTGCGGTCCCGCCCCGGCGGGCAACGACCGGTCCGATCCGGGAACATCGCGGCGAGGTCGGTCGTCCGATGAAAACGATGGGTGGTGTCCCCGCGCGCCCGATCGCGGCGCGTACGCGATCGCGGTGTGGGACCTGAGAGCTCGTTCGGAGGCTGCTGTGGGGCGTGACACGAGGCGATCCCGCCTGGTGATCGTCGCTCTGCTCGTCGCGGCGTTCACGCTGATCACCCTCGACTACAAGACGGGACGTTCGGCGACCGGCGCCCGAGGCGTCGTGCACAGCGCGCTCGGCGGCGTCGAGGACGGCGTGAGCGCCGTGTTCCGGCCGATCGGCCACACCGTCTCGTCGCTGGCCCACCCCAACCGCTATCACGACCGGGCCGACCGGCTCGCCCAGGAGAACGCCCGGCTGCGTCGTGACCTCGCCGACGACAGGACGATCACGCAGACCGGTAAGGAGCTCGCCGATCTGCGGTTGCTGGCGAACAAGGGTCAGTACACCATGGTCCCCGCCCGGGTGATCGCGATCGGCGACGTCACCGGCACCGACTGGACCGTGACCATCAACGCCGGCAAGGACGACGGCATCGCCACGGACAAGACCGTCCTGAACGCCGACGGCCTGGTCGGCACGGTCGCGTCGGTGACCGCCCACACCGCCGTCGTGCGACTGGTCTGCGATCCGAACAGCCGGATCGGTGCCCGGCTCGAACGCACCCAGCTCCTCGGCGCGGTGGCCGGGGGGCAGGGCCCGTCCACCCTGGTCTTCACCGTGTACGACGCGTCGTTCCGGGTGCAGAAGGGTGACCGGCTCACGACCTTCGGCAGCCTGGACTACGTCGCCGGCGTGCCGATCGGTGAGGTCACCAAGGTCACCGACGTCGGCGGGCTGTCGCGCACGGCGGAGGTGCGACCGTACGTGTCCGTCGGCACGCTCGACCTCGTCGG
>NZ_CADCWS010000094.1 GCF_902806475.1 Candidatus Frankia nodulisporulans | reverse complement strand
GCGGCAGTCACACCGGATCCGCGGCGCTGCTACCCGTTCGACCGGACTCAGGAGGTCGGTGCCGCCGCGATCTGGACCCGACGGTTCGCCGCCCGACCGGCCCGGGTGCCGTTGTCACCGACCGGTTCCAGCGCGCCGAAGCCCGCTGCCCTCAGTCGCTCGCGCGGCACACCCCGCCCGGCCAGGTAGTCGGCGACCGCCTCGGCCCGCTGCACCGACAGCGCCTGGTTGACGGTGGACGGCCCCGTGGCATCGGTGTGCCCGGCGACGAGGACCGTCAGATCACCCCCACGCAGCACGTCGGCGACCCGATCCAGCCGGACCCGCACCGCCGGGCTGAGCGTGGCACCGGACACCGGGAAGGTCACGCCCCCCTCCCCCAGCGCCGCCCGCACCGCACCGAGCACCTCCGTCGCGCCATCACCTGCCGCGCCACCGGACCCCACACCACCGTAGGACGGCTTCCCGGCGGGCGCCGGGATGGCCAGGTGGTTCTGCACTGTCACGCCGGGGACGCTGGCTCGTGCCGCGTCGAGGGAGGTCGCCTCGAGGCGACGCCCGGCCGCGGGGTCGGCCACCCGTCCGGTCAGCTCCACCGTGGACCCTCGCAGCGCCACCGCATGATCGCCGGAGACGCCCTGCACCGCCGCTGCCAGGGACGGCTCGCCGACCTTGGGATCAATGGTGATCCGCCCCCGCACCTCCGCCTTGCCGGCCTTACCGGCGGCATCGGCGACAGCGGCCAGCAGCGCGTCCCGGCTCTCCCGGTCCGCCACCGTCGCGGTGACCGTGAGGACCCCACCCGTCACGGCCAGCACCAGCGGCCGAGCCGGTTCGGTGGCGATCACCACGTCGGCCCCGAGTCGAGCCGAGGTCGTGCCGGACACGGCGGCCGACGCCCGCGCCTGCTCGGCCGCGGCCGCGTTCGGGAAACGCCCGGTCACCACCGCCTCCCGCCCCTCGATGCGCACCTGCGCGTGCACCCCACCGACCGCCCTGACCGCCGCACTCGCCCGAGCAGAAAGATCATCCTGGATGGGCCCGCGACGCAACGCGAACGCGATCAGAGCCAGCAGCAGCCATGCCAACAACAACGAGACGGCGAAGGCGATCGGTCGAGGACGGTTCATACGCGCGGCCAGAGACTGGGTCATCGAACGGACTCCGTGCGAGATCGGACCGCGTGGCGTCACACCACGCGAGGTCAGGCCATACGGGGCCAAGCAGTGCGGGATCGGGCCAGGCGAGCCGAGTTCGGATCAAGCCAGGCGGGATCAGGCACAACCATCGCACATCGCCCACGGCAGGGACACGGCGGGGCGAACAACCCGCCCGCCCGGGTTACCACCACTCACCCACGCATCCACCACCACGGCGCAACCCACTGCCGCGTCCGCCCGCCACGGACGTGCGGGGACGGACACGTAGGGACAACCCAACCGACACCACGCCCCACCCGCGGGCGAGTGGCTCCGACCGTCGGCGGGCGGCTGCTGACGGTCAGCGGACGGGGGCTCCATCGGGCTGCTTGGCGATGCTGGCCTCGGATTCGGCGTCCGAGCCCTCGCCCGACACCGCCGCAGCACCCGAGGTCGCCGTGCCCTTCGAGGTGGCCGTGCCATCGGACAGCACCGCGCCGTCCACCTGGGTCGTGCCGTCCGAGCCCTTGGCGGAGGTGACGGAATCCGCGCTGGACGCGGCGCTGGGCCCGCTGGAAGCGGCGGTGCGGCTGGCCCGGCGGCGGGCGAGGACGAGGACGAGGGCGAGGGCGACCAGGCCGGCGGAGAAGCCGAGGACGGCCCATCCGGCGGCGGCGTCCAACAGGTAGTGGTTCGCGGTGGACATCACGACGAAGACCGTGGCCGCGGGGTACAGGAGACCGAGGACACGGGTGATCCGGCGGCGGCCGTAGCGGAACAGGAGGAATCCGCACCACAGCGCCCAGGCGCAGTGCAGGGAGGGCAGGGCTGCGAACTGGTTGGTGATGCCTTCGAGGCCCTGCGGGGCGGCGCTGGCGGTGCCGGTCCACCAGCCCCAGGCCTCGAAGTGGGCCATGGTGTCGGTGAACGGCTCACCGGGGAGCAGCCGGGGGGGAGCGGTGGGAAACAGGAAGAAGCCGAGCAGGGAGATCAGGGTGGTGACGACCAGCGTCCAGCGGATCTGCGAGTAGTTTCCGATGTTGCGCCGGTGCGTCCAGATCAGCAGGCTCGGCGTGACGACGAAATGCAGCGTGCCGTAGTAGTAGCAGCACAGCACCGCCACCACCGGAACGCTCTGCACCCACCGGTTGAGCGACAGCTCGATGTCGATGTGCAGCCAGGTCTCGAGCCGCAGCAGGTCGTGCCCCAGCCGAATCGCGTCCGCCGCGGAGGCGTCGGCGAACGATCGCGTACCGGTGTACGAGTAGTACAACACGGCGAGCATCAGCACCTCTACCCACCAGACCGGCAGACCCGTGGTCTGGTTTCGCAAGCGCCTCACAGTGCACCTCTCGAACGTCGCCCTCGGTCCGCGTTCCGGGCGTGCACCGCCATGCCCGCCCGGCTCCCGCCGACCGTCACCACGCCCACGCCGGTCCTGCCGGCGCCCGGCGTATCCCGGGCGGTTCGTGGGCGCACAGTCGTCATGGTTCCACTCAACAGCATGGGCCGACCCAGGCTGTCACGGGCCGCCCCATGGGACGATCCGGGGGAAATTCGCCGACATGTGGAGTGTTCGTCACCGTTGCCAGGTGTGCGCGCGGGCGGCGGATCGGTGCGGCCGGCGCCCGATGCCAGCCCTGTCCGCCGTCCAGGACTCGGACGGCGGACAGGGCTGGTTCGGACCGGACGACGGAGGGACGGACCCGGACGGTGGGGCCGAACGCCCTGGTCAGGTGCCGCGTGCGGACAGGGCGCCGGGGCTTGGGGCGCTGCCCTGGACAGGTCCGCCGCCCCCGGCGGGTGCGGGGGCGGTCGCCGGAGCGGTCGCCGGGTTGGACGGGGGGGCAGCGGTCTCGGGCTGGTCGGAGACCGGGAGTGCGCTGCCTGCCTTCCAGGCGGCCCACGAGACCGACCAGTAGTTGCCCAGCTGGCTGGTGTCGGCGGGACGGCCGGTGTTGGAAATGTCGACAATGTCACCGAGGCGGCTGAGGTTGTAGAACCACTCGGCGTCGGCCGGTGAGGCGTTCACGCAACCGTGGGAGACGTTGTCACGTCCCTGGCTCGGGACCGACCAGGGCGCCGAATGCACGTACTGCCCGCCGCTGGTGTAGTTCACCGCCCACTGGACCTTCTCGTAGTAGTAGTCCGGGTCGCCCTTGGGGACGCCGACCGTCGCCGAGTCCATGATCACCTCGGCGGACTTGCCGAGGACGTTGTGCGGACCGTCCATCGACGGGGTACTCGGCTTGCCGAGGCTGACCGGGAAGCTGCGCAGCAGGGTGCCGTTGCGGTAGACGCGCATGGTGTGGGCGGCGGCGTCGATCTTGGAGATCTGCGCCGAGCCGATGACGAAGTCCATCGCGCGGTCCTTCACGCCGAAGCGGTCACCACCGACGTCCATACCGGCGAGGTTCGCCTCCACGTGCACCTGTGTGCCCGGGGTCCAGTACTGCTGCGGACGCCACACCACCAGCCGGCTGGTCACCCAGTGCCAGGCACCGAGCACCGGTGGGTCGGTGCGCACCGCCAGCCGCGACTGGATGGCGGCCCGGTCGGTCACCGCGGCGTTGAAGGTGAGACTGATCGGCGCGCCCACCCCGACGGTCTGCCCGGCGACCGGCTCCCAGGAGACCCGCATCGCCCGCTCCGGGGTGCCGGTCTCGAAGCTCGAGCGCACGGCGGTGGTGCCGGTGATGCCGGTGGCCGCGGTGGTGCTGGCGGCCACGTCGTAGCGGGACGCGGCGAACAGCCCCTGGTTGGAGGTCCAGGTCCTGCGGTCGGCGGAGAAGTCGCCGAGCACGACACCCGCGTCGGTCTTCTCCGTGGTGCTGGCCTGCCGGTTCACGCTGACCTGTGCGAGCGGGGCGTTGGCCCGCACCACGACGTGATCGCCGACGGCGACCCCGTCGACACCATCGCCCGGGGTGACCGTGACGCTGGCCGCCGGCGGCGGTGGCGCGGCGACCCCGGCCGGCGTGGACGAGCCGTTACCCGAGGAGCAGGCGGCCAGCCCCAACGCCGCGACCAGTCCGAACGCGGCCCCGAACCGGCGCCCCGCCCGCCGGCCGGGACGGCTCAGTGCCACGGTCACGGCCTTCGAGCCGGACGGGACACCGGGAACGCCCGAGCGAACGGCGGCGGTCAGTTCGGATGCGGTGGCCATGCCGGACGCGGGCGCCTCACACGCGGCCGCCCGCCGGCGCCCCGGGAGCACCCACCCTCCCCGGGACGCACGTGAGGGCTTCATTACCGAGCGAGACATTCAACGCCCTCTTCCAAAGAACACGGCCGGCGCCACTGCCGGACGGAAACCTTGCTTTGAACCGTACCCAGGGGTCGCCGCCCCGTCCCGTCGATCACGAAACGCTGTGCGTCATCTCCACGACAATTACTCGCCGTAGGGCGAATAAATACGGAGGGTAGCCCCCTCCGGGTATTCCCCATAAGCCCCTCCCCCTTCACCCGTTCCGACGCACGGCGGTCGAACGAAGTTGCCCGGGGATACATCAATTCTTGGACTGCCCGAATGCAGCGACCCACACACATCCCACGCCATGGGTGACACAACCCACCACCATCAGGCGACGTCACGCGCAACTGTCACACGATCACCCGATGTCCGTTTCGATACCCACCGGCCCAGCTCGGGACCGCTGTCGGCGCGGCGGGATTCCCACCGGGAAACTGCGCGCCGGATGACCATCCGGTCCGCACCGGGCCACCCCGCGCACCACGCGTGAGATCCACCATCCGGTGGACGTTCCGCCGACGACCGGTCGAGGGTGCCGCGGCGGGGTGATGCGGAGATGGGGGACGGCCGCCCCCGGCCCTTCTCGCCGGACCGGCCGGACGGGCCCGTCTGAGGTAGTCCGGCCGGGGCTGCCTGTCCAGGACCGCCGACCGAAGGCGGATGACGCGGATGACGCGGCGGAAACAGTGCGGCAACGACGGCGCGGGGCGGCGGTCGGGACGGCCCCGGTCGCGCCGGGGATGAGGGCCGGCGGCACGCTCGGTGGACGGGCCGGGGTACGGCGCCGTGTGACCGGGGCGAGATGAGGGAGACCAGATGGCGATCGTGCTCGGACCGAACCAGTTCGGAAAGGCGGAGGTACGCCTCGTACGGATCGACCGTTCCCGTACGGTGCACCACATCACCGACCTGAACGTCTCGACCGCCCTCCGCGGCGATTTTGACGATGCGCACCTGCTCGGCGACAATTCCCACATCCTCACGACCGACGCTCAGAAGAACACGGTGTACGCGTTCGCCCGGGAGTACGGGACAGGGCAGATCGAGGATTTCGCCCTACGCCTGGGGCGGCATTTCGTCGGTTCCTTCCCCTGGATCCACGGGGCGCGCGTCGAGATCGAGCAGTTCGCCTGGGAACGCATTGTCGTGGACGGCTCCCCGCACGACCACGCATTCAGCCAGCCGGGCGGCGAGCGGCGGACCACGGTGGTCACCGTCGACGGACCGTCGGTCAGCGTCGTTTCCGGACTCGCCGGGCTGGTCGTGCTGAAGTCCACCGGTTCGGAGTTCCACGGATTTCCGCGTGACCGGTACACCACACTCACCGAGACAACAGACCGCATTCTGGCCACCGAGGTAACCGCCCAGTGGCGTTATGTGACAACCGATCTGGACTTCGGGCCGCTTTTCGGCCGGGTCCGCGACGCGTTGGTGACCACCTTCGCCCAGGTGCACAGTCTCGCCCTGCAGCAGACCCTCTACCGGATGGGTGAGGCGGCCCTCACCGCCGTCGAGCAGGTGGCCGAGATTCGCATCTCGATGCCGAACAAGCACCATTTCCTGGTGGACCTGTCCCCGTTTGGCCTGGACAACCCGGACATCGTCTATCAGGTGCCGGACCGGCCGTACGGTCTGATCGAGGCCACCGTCCTGCGCGACGACGCCCCCACCGCCTCCGACCGGCCGCAGGCCCGGCCGGACACCACGTCCGCACCGTGACGCGGCGTCGTCGACGGCTGGGAACCCACGCCAGCTCCGTGCGACGCCGTGCGACTCCGGCGAGGCCCAGGGGGTCCTGGGTGGGCCCTCGACGGCCTCTCGCGGATCGCGAGAGGCGACCTAAAGGTCCGGGGGGCCCAGCGGACGCAGCGCGAGGCGGTCGCCGGGCACCAGTGCCAGCCGGCTGGCCGCGTCGCCGTCCCGGACGGCGATCGCCACCATCGCGGCGGCATCCACGTACACCAGCACCTCACCCGACGGGACGGACCCGAAGGTCGTCCCCACCGCGACCAGGCGTCCGGCCTCGGACAGGCGCTGACCGGAGGTGGACGGCGCGGGGCCGGTCGGCGGGGTACGTCCGGCCGGCAGCCGCCGTAGCAGCGCACGGGCGCCGGGGACGAGACCCGCCTCCGCGAGGCAGCCGCCCTCGGCGGCGAGCTGGACGTTGCCGAACCCGTCGACCAGCACGACCTCCGCGTCGAGCCCACCCGCCGACCCCAGCCGCGCGTACGCGGACGGGAGGCGCACCAGGGTCGCGGGGTCACATGGCTCACCGAGGTCGGGCAGGGCGCGCCCGCCCAGCAGCGCGGCGACGGCCGGGGCGAAGACGTCCCGGCCATGGAAGGTCGCGGGAACGTCGGGCGCCACCGACAGTACCACCGCCGCGACGATGCCCCCGAGCCGGTCGGCCGCCGCGATCAGCAGCCCGTTGTCCGGCCCGACGAGCCACCCGTGCGCCGCCCGCAGCGCCAGTGCCCGGCGCGCCGTGCCCACCCCGGGGTCGACGACGGCGAGATGCACCGCCGCCGGTGGCAGCGCCGGCACCGTCTGCGCCAGCACGGTCGCGGCCCGCCGCACGTCCCCGGCCGGTACGAGATGGGTGATGTCGAGGATCCTCGCCGTCGGGACCGCCCGAAGGATCACACCGTGGCAGGCGGCCACGAATCCGTCGGCCAGTCCGTAGTCGGTGGTGAAACTGACAATCCCACCGGCGGCGCCCCCGGCGCTGGCAGGTCCCCTGTCGGGGCTGGCGTCGTCGCTCATGCCATGCCCTCGCTCACACCATGCCCTGGTGGACTCCCGCGTCGCCCGTCGTATCCGGCCCGGCGGCCCGGGAACCATCCTCGGTCTGGCCCGTGGCCTGGGTGCCGCCGGTGGACGGGCCGGTATGGACCCAGCCGGCCTCGTCCACCCAGCCGTCGCTGTCGACGACCTGATGGGCGGACGCCTCGATCGCCGCCGGGGCCTCCTGCGCCGCCCGCACCGGGTCGTAGGTCACCGGCGTGCCACGTTCCGGCGCCGGGCCACCGTTGGCGACCACCACCGCGACCCAGGGCAGGATCACCGCGACGCCGACCAGCAGGTAACGCAGCCAGCCGTGGAACACCAGCACGGCGAGCAGGAAGCACACCACCCGAAAGCCCATCGACGCCAGATACCGCAGCTCACGACGGTGGATCTCCCACTGTCGTGACTGCCCGGCGGACGTGATGAGCACCGACCGCTCCTGCCTGAACCTCACCCGCGCACCTCGCCGCCTTCTCCCCGCCCGCCGTCGCCGCCGCTGTCACCACCGGCGCCGCTGGCAGGCCCCGCTGTGACAGCACCCGACGGGACGCCCCACCGCAACCCGAGCCCGGACCCGGCGGTCACGTCCCGTCCCAATATCCTCTCTGTCGCCCGCACAGGAGAACCATGCCCAGGTGGAACACGCCACGCCCATCGGCGGGGGGCACCAAGCTGTGCCGGAACGTTCATGTGGCGGTCGGCTGTGCGTCCGCGGAACAGCGTCAGGCACTGTCACGGTGCTCGTGTGCGCGTAGCCGTGATCACCGAGTCGTTTCTCCCGCACGTCGACGGGGTGACGAACACGGTGTGCCGAGTCCTGGAACATCTGCGTGACCACGGGCATGAGGCGATGGTGATCGCACCGGCTCCAGCGCCGGCGCGGCGGCGCACCGCGGCCCGGTCGCACGCGGACGCGCCGGTGGTGTGGGCACCGTCGGCACCGTTGCCGGGCTACCCGGCGTTCCGGTTCGCGTTGCCGTGGCCGGCGATGTCGGCGGCGCTACGCGAGTTCGAACCGGACGTCGTCCACGTCGCGGCGCCCGCGGGGCTGGGCGCGCAGGCGGTGCTCGCCGCGCGTCGGCTCGGGGTGCCCAGTGTCGCCGTCTACCAGACCGATATCGCGGCGTTCGCCGCCCGCTACGGGCTTCGTGCCGCCGAACGCACGATCTGGCACTGGCTCGCCACGGTGCACCGGCACGCGGCGCGCACCCTGGCGCCGTCCTGGGACGCGGTGGACGCGCTGCTGCGCCAGGGGGTGCAGCGGGTGGCCCGGTGGAGCCGAGGGGTGGATCTGGAGCGGTTCGACCCGGGGCACCGCGACGAGCGGCTGCGCGCGGAGCTCGCGCCGCACGGGGAGCTGCTCGTCGGCTATGTCGGCCGGCTCGCCCGGGAGAAGCGGGTGGACCTGCTCGCCTCGGTCGCCGATCTGCCCGGTACCCGGCTGGTGGTCGTCGGCGAGGGGCCGTCCCGCCCGGCCCTGGAGCGGCAGCTGCCGCACGCGGCGTTCCTGGGATTTCGCAGCGGGAACGCGCTCTCGGCGGCAGTGGCGAGCCTGGACGTGTTCGTCCACACGGGCATGCACGAGACGTTCTGCCAGGCGGCGCAGGAGGCCAAGGCATCCGGTGTGCCGGTGGTCGCGCCCGCGGCCGGCGGCCTGTTGGACGTCGTCGAGCACGGCCGCACCGGCCTGCACTACACCCCGGGGAACCCGGCGGCGCTACGCGGCCAGGTGGCACTGCTCGCGGGTGATCCCGCGCGGCGCGCGGCGATGGCGCGGGCCGCGCAGGAGTCGGTGGCCGGCTGCGGGTGGAGCGCGATCGGGGACAAACTGCTCGGTCACTACCGCGACGTCCTGGGCTGAACGGGCGACACCGACGAGTGGACGGGCCAGGGGCGGCCGGGTCGGGAACCCGGACGGTTCCCCGGCGCGCAGGACGGAGCACGTGGGCCGCAGCGGATGGACGGGACCCGTCCGGACCGGGCCGGGCGTGCGAGGAGAAAGAGGTGGTCGGCGTGCGGATCGTGCAGGCGGCGAACTTCGTCGCACCGGCGTCCGGCGGTATCCGGACGACCCTGCGTCAGCTCGCGGCGGGTTACACCGCCGCCGGGCACGAGGTCATCCAGATCCTGCCCGGCGAGCGGGACAGCGTCGAGGAGCTCGCGCACGCGCGGGTGGTACGGGTGCGGGCGCCCCGGCTGGGCTCGACCGGCTACCGGGTGATCAGTCAGCCCTGGCGGGTGGCGGCGCTGCTGGAGGCCGAGGCACCCGACCGGCTGGAGGTGCACGACCGGGCGACGCTGGCCGGGCTCGGCCGGTGGGCGCGGCGCAACGGGGTGCGCTCGCTGGTGGTCAGCCACGAGCGGCTCGACCGGCTGCTCGGCACCTGGACTCCCCGGTCGCTGCGCGGCATGCTGCCGACCACCGCGACGGCGGACCGGGCGAACACCGCGCTGGCCGCGCACTTCGACGCGGTGGTGACGACGACGGCGTGGGCGGCCGCCGAGTTCGTCCGCATCCACGCGCCGAACCTGCGTCACATCCCGCTCGGCGTCGAACTGGACGCCTTCCACCCGGACCGTTGTGATCGGACGCTGCGCCGCGCGTTCGCCCGCGACCAGGAGGCGCTGCTGGTGGTCGCGAGCCGGCTCTCGCCGGAGAAGCGGGTCGATCTCGCCCTGGACGCGGTCGCCGAACTGGTCCGTCGGCGGGTGCCGGTGCGGCTGGTGATCGCCGGCGACGGATCGGCCCGGGCCCGCCTCGAACGCCACGCCGCGGGCCTGCCCGTGACGTTCCTCGGTTTCGTGGCCGACCGTTCCCGCCTGGCCGGCCTGCTGGCCAGCGCCGACGTGGCGCTGGCCCCCGGACCGGTGGAGACCTTCGGTCTGGCCGCCCTCGAGGCGCTGGCCAGCGGCACACCGATCGTGGCGCACCATGCCAGTGCCGTCGCCGAACTGGTGGCCCCCGGCGTCGGCCTGGTCGCCGCCGGCAGCGGCTTCACCTTCGCCGACGCCGTCCGCGACCTGCTCGCCGCCCCCGCCCCGCCGGCCCGCCGGAATGCCGCCCGTGCCCGCGCCGAGCAGTTCACCTGGGCCGCGACGATCGCCGGTTTCCTCGCCTGCCACGCCGGCACCCCCCACGCCACCGCTGCCGCCACCGGTGCCGCACCGCCACCCCCGACGCCCGCGCCACCCGCACCGCCGCTGGCGGCCTGAGGGCCCAGCGGTGGGCGTCAGGATGGCCACGGCACGGTTCGTCGCGCTGGGTGACAGCATCACCGTCGGCCTCGGGGACGGGGTGACCATGGGCCGCGAGCATCGCGGGACCGCGCCACCACGTGGTTTCGCCGCCCGGTTCGTCGACCTGCTCGGCCCGCCGGGCACGATCGACTACGCAAACCTGGCCACCACCGGTGCCACCGCCCGGGACGTGCGGCTGCGCCAGCTACCGGCCGCGCTCGAGTGCGCACCGCAGTTGGCGACCGTCGTCGCCGGCATGAACGACGTGCTCAAGCCCTCGTTCGACGCCCTGCGGCTACGCCAGGACCTGGTCTGGACGGTCAGCCGGCTGCGCGCCGAGGGGGCGACCGTGCTGACGGCGACGATGCCCGACCCGGGGCGGCTGCTGCGCCTGCCCGCTCCCCTGGCCCGGCTGCTCACCGAACGGGTCGACCGGCTCAACGCCGCGGTGTGGGCCACCGCCCGCCACGATCCCGGGGTGCTCGTCGTCGACCTCGGCCATCATCCGGCGGTGTGCCGGCGATCCACCTTCGACGTCGACCGGGTCCACCCCGGCCCGCACGGACATCAGCTCATCGCCGAGGCCTTCACCCACCGGCTCAGCCAGGCCGCGGCGCCGCCGGCCGCGGGCCCGTTCACGGTCGGGAGGCCACCTGCCGGGGTACCCCGCATCGAGGGGCACGGTGAAACGGGCCGATCCGCCCGCGCGCACGGCGCCGGTTCGACCCTCGGCGTCGGCCTCGCCGGAGCACCGGACGCGGCCCCGGCCGCTCCCGGCACGCTGCGGCACGGATTGTGGCTGGTGCAGGTCGGGATGCCGTGGCTGCTCGGGCGATGCCTGGCCGGCGGACGACGGCCATCGGACGACACGCCGCACGCCGCGGGGGCACCCGGACATCCATCGGTGAAACCGGCCGGTAATGGGCTGATCGGGCCGTGGGAGGCACTCCGGCACGAAAATCTGGCGCTCAGCCACCCTCGGCGCGCCTGAGCGGCCCACGATTGCCTACCGTAGTGCGTGTGCTTCCCGCCCTGTCAGCCTCGCCCCGGTCCGGCGTCCTCACCGGTTGGGGCAACGCGTGGCTTGCTGGGCTGGTCGGACTGGACGATGTGATCACCCAGGTACACTGCGCGTTCGGTGGTGAGGCGGCCCCGCACACCCTCGGCGACGAGCCGCTGGTACTCGGCCTCGGTGCGCTGCGCGCGGCCGGTGCCGAGCGGCTCCGGCTCGTCCTGCCCGCGCCGGGCGACGCCAGCGGCCTGCCCGGCCCCCCCGAGGTCAACCGGGACGCGATCACCGCTGGTGAGGCCATCCTCGTCCTCGGGCCGAACCCGCCGCTGCTGCTGGTGCCCGGGGTGGTCGTCCACGGGCCGGCGCTGGAGGGTCGGCTGGAGTCGGTGCACTGGCGGGTGCTGCGGGCCGCGCGGGTCCCCCCGTCGGGTGCGGGGCTGCGCGCCGCCGAACACGAACTGTCCGACGCGATCCGTTCGACGACGGCGGCGTTGCTGTCCCTGGACATCGCCAGCGCCCGCCCGGAGGTTCTCGCGCTGTTGCGTGACCGCGGCGAGGAGGAACCCGGCCCGGGTCTGGGCCCCGGCCATCCGCCGGCCGCCCACGCCCTGCTGGCCCGCGCGGAGCGGCTCTCCACGCTGCTCGATCTCGCCGCCCGCGACGACGGCGCCGCCGTCACCGCCAGCGAGATCGCCCACCGCACGGCGGCGCTGCGTTCGCTGTCCGCCGCCGTGCGCCGCGCCTACGAGGCGGCCTACGACGCGTTCGACCCCGCCTACCCGCCCGCCCGACGTCGCCGCTGAGCGCCCACGCCCGCTCGAGCCGCGCGGGCGTGGGCGCTCAGCGGCGACGGCTCAGCGGCGACGGCTCAGCGTTGACGCTCGCGGCGTCAGTTCAGTCGGGGGCAGAAGTGGCCACCGGGGTCGTCGGGGCGGCCGCAGAGCACACACGGCGGACGGCCGGCGGCGACGATCGTGCGGGCCCGTTCGATGAAGGCGCGGGCCTGACGAATCGACAGACCCACCCGAAGCGAGTCGAGTTCGTCCTCGTTGTCGGGCAGCCGCGGCTCCCCGCCGGACAGCCCGGCGGCTTCGACGAAGACACGCTGACCGTCCCAGGAGACGGTGAGCTGGCCGAGGTGGAAGTCCTCCTGGAACGGAGCGTCCAACGGGGCCAGGTCGATCTCGACGTCGGCGGCGGCGGGCAGGGAGATGCCCTGGGTCTGGCCGACCTGGCCGAGCAGCGTGTTCAGCCCCTCGGCGAGCGCCGTGACCTCGGTCTTCTCCAGGCCGACCGTGATGATCTGGCCGCGGCCGGCGGCCTGTAGGAAGAAGTTGCGGTCGCCGGGCTGCCCCACCGTTCCCACCACGAACCGCTCCGGGGATTCGAACACGAAACGCTGCATATCTCCGATCGCTCCGTTACCGTTGTCCCTGCCCTCGTCCGGTGCGCAGGGGCCGCGTGTCGCCGGCCGGCGTCGCCGGACTGGTTGCGTCGTCGCCGATCAGTATCACCGGTTCCGGCCGCCCACCAACCTGTTCACCCGCGCTCGCTCCCGGTCGGGTGCGCGACGCGGGCTGGCAGCATCCAGGCGGGCACACATCCGGCCAGGGGCCGAACGCGCTCAGTGAACGCTGTGGGGCGCGAGGATCCGCCCGCTCGGCCAGCAGTTCGCCCACCATCGCCACGAACCGTCGGTCGGTCCCCACCGTACTCGCCCTGGTCACGGCCAGACCATGGTCACGGGCCCGGCTGGTGGCGACCACATCCAGGTCGTGAATGACCTCCATGTGATCACTGACGAACCCGAGTGGCACCATCACCGCGCCCGCGGCGCCCTGCCCGGCGAGCTCGACCAGCCGGTCACCGACGTCCGGCTCGAGCCAGGGCACCGAGGGAGGACCGCTGCGGCTGCAGTAGACGATCTCGAACGGATGGCGGACACCCGTGCGCCGCTCGACACCCGCGACGACGAGTTCGGCGACCGTGCGCAGCTGCCGCGGATAGGCATGGCCGTGCGGGCCGCTGGCACGAGCCTGCGACAACGGCAGTGAATGCGCGGTGAACAGCAAAGGCGCGTCGGCCCGGGCCGGCTCCGGTAGCTGCGTGATCGCCGCGACGCTGTGGTCGACCATCGGCTCGACGAATCCCGGATGGTCGAAGAACAGCCGCAACGGCACCAGTTCCGGCACCGGCACATCCGCCGGCAGCGCCGCCAACGCCCCCGCGAGATCCTCACGGTACTGACGACATCCCGAATAGGACGGGAACGCCGACGTCACGAAACACGCGACCCGCCGCATCCCGGCCGCGGCCAGTTCGGCGACGGTGTCCGTCAGGTACGGCGCCCAGTTTCGGTTTCCCCAGTAGACGGGCAGGTCCGGCAACTGCTCGCGCAGCGCCGCGACGAGCGCCCGGTTCTGGTCGTTGAGCGGACTACGGCCGCCGAACATCCGATACTGCTCGGCGACGACAGCCAGACGTGCCTCGGGGACGTTACGCCCCGCCGTCACGTTCCGCAGAAACGGCCACACATCCGCCGGCCCCTCCGGCCCGCCGAAGGAGACCACCAACAACGCGTCGAACTCGCCGGCCGGCACCCGCCCATCCGGACGCCCCGCGCCCAGCACCGGACACCCAGTACCGACGGCGCTCCCGCGATCGGCGGTGGCCTCGCTCACCCGCGGGGTCATCGCGGCGCGCGATCGGCGATGTCGGCCAGGTAGGTGGGGAAGTACCGGCCGATCACGGACAGCTCGAACGACGACAGAATCGACCCCGCCGGTTCGCGGGCGAGCAGATACTCGAACGAGACCCGCACCAACGCCAACAAGGCCGGTTCATCATCGGCCGCGGTACCGGTCGCGGCGAGCACCGCGTCATCAGCCCGCACCCGATAACTGAAGGACAACCCGCTCACCCCGGGCGGGGTCTCCTCCGCGACCGTCACGTCGAAATCACGGCCGCCGCGCGGTTCCACCCGAATCACGCTCATCGGACCCACTTCCTCGTGGCTGCGCCGGGCCTGCACCCCCACGATATCGGCCCGGGCCGCGACGCACCCGTCCACAGATCCCGCGACGGCCCGGACGGGTGCCACACACCCGCCAC
>NZ_CADCWS010000093.1 GCF_902806475.1 Candidatus Frankia nodulisporulans | reverse complement strand
GGCAGCCGAGGTCGAGATCGCGCTTATCGGCGCCGAGGGCGACTCCGCAGAGATCTCAATGTGATATGCCGACTCGCCAGGCGGCGTAGTCGCGGGCGGCGTGAACCCATGGCCCGCCGGTCCCTTCGGTGGCTTCCCGGTAGGTCCACAGGCCGGCGACGAGTGCGGCGAACGCGGTCAGCGTGGCGCCGTCAGTCGGCCAGCCTGGACGGGTCGCTGCCCATGCTTCGGCGTCGTGCGGGGTGTGCCCAACCTGGATGAGTCGGATGACCAGGAAAGCCCGGTCGACCCAGCTGGCCGCGGCACCGGGAAAGCCCCAGTCGATCACGTGGACGTCGCCGCTGTCGTCGATGACGAACTGGTCGGCGTGCAGGTCGGTGTGGACAAGGCGGTCGCCCCGTACGGCCTGGGATGCGAGCGAGGCCCATCCGTCCATCTGGTCGACGTCGACGCCGGTTACAACATGCGGGGCGACGGCACGCAGACGACTCCACCAGTCCCGGACACTCCACCGCTCGTGCAGGCCGCGTACCCCTGGGGCTGGCAGGGCGCTGATCCGATCCAGCGTCTGCCCGACGACAGCGAGATCGGCCGAGCCCGGGGAGAGGTCCGCAGGCCGGCCAGACAGATATTCGAAGCCGACGATGAGCCATGGCTCGCCGTCCGCTTCGACGTCCTCGGCGAAGATCACGGCCGGGGCGACGCTGGGGGCGAGCGTTCCGGCCGTGATCTCGTTGCGCAACCAGCGCATCCGTCGGCAGATTCCGCGGACGGCCTTGACGAACACCGCCCCGCCGCGGGTGTGGACGACGGCGGCAAGGTCGTTGTTCTGACCGCCTGGCACCGCCACTACGGAGTCCACCGTGCCCAGGTGACGCCCGGCGGCCTGGCGCACCACAGCGGGAAGCGAGTCCCAGCGGTCCACCACGGTCAGATCCTCCCTCTATGGCCGCGGGATTCGGGTTTCCTCGTTCTCGTTACCGTCCTTGCCGGAGGCGGAACAGTTTCCCTCGTCCCGAGCACTCGCCGTGTCGGCCCTCGACAGCGAGAGGCCACAGGTCGGCGTCGAGGGTGTATCCGGCTGCGGTGATCGCGGCCAGGGTACGCATGCGCTCAGCGGCGGTGTCGGCTGCCTCCCCGGTGGGGCTGCTGGGGAGGTGGTGGATGTACCGGACGGCGATCTGGTGGCAGAAGTTGGTGTAGTCGCGGGTGTAGAGCAGGAAGGTGTGCCAGCCGATATCGACGAGGCGGCTTGGAACCAGGCGGGCGTCCGGGGTTGCGGCGCTGGCAGCGAGGAACGCCAGCGTCTGGTCCATGATCCTGACCGCGAGGTCGCGGTCACCTGCGGCCTCGACGGCGATGCGGTCGGTCAGCCGGTCGAACAGGTCGGGTCGGACCAGGAACCGACCCTTCTTCACGGGGGCTTCTGCCAGGACGGTCATGCGGTGCTCCTCACGATGCTCATGCGGACCCCTCCAGACGCTGCGGTCCGGCACGGTGGTGGTCGGTCTGAGTCGGAGAGTAGGAGTCTCGCGCGTGCGTGAACAGAAAGATTCTCGAACTTTCTCAGAACTGGGAGTGGGATGATCTGGACGCGAAACTAGGCGCCATCGTCGGTGAGCTCGGCGGCGAGGTCGTCCAGGACACGGGTGATGATCGCCCGTGCGGTGCCGCCGTAACTGGCGGCCGTGGCGAGCTGCTCGAAGATTCCGCCGTAGAGCTCGATCTCCTGGGGCTGAGCCAGATTCAGCTCGGCGGAGAAGGTCTCGACCATGACCCGCTCCTGGTCGAGTAGCCAGAAGCCGTGCGCCGGCGCGACGACGTACCGGGTCGGGAAGCCGATGATCCCCAACCGGACGTTGCGCAGCGTCGACAGCGACACCAGCCGGTCGAGCTGGGCCATCATCACCTCGACCGGGCACAGCCGGTACCGCAGCGCGGCCTCGGTGAGCACGAAGTGGAACCGCTTGTCGGAGCGGTACAGCATCTCCTGACGCTGCATCCGGATCCGGACGGCGTCGTCGACTCCGCCGGGCACCCTGAACACCGCCACTGTCTCGGCGAACCGCGCGCGGGCATACTCCGCGGTCTGCAGGAGCCCGGGGATCACCGTCGGTTCGAAGGCCCGGAACAACCGGGTCCGAGCATCGAGATCGGCGATTTCGCCCTGGTGCTGACGCAACCCGGAGGAGAGCTGGCGGCGCCACTCGGCGTGTTGCAGCTCCAGCGTGTGCAGGGACGCAAGCAGCCCCTCGATCTCGTTCTCGGCCCGGGTCGCCTCGGCCCAGACCCGAATGTCCTCGTCGGTCGGGGTCTGACGACCGTTCTCCAACTTCGAGATCTTCGACGCGGGCCAGGACACGGACTCGGCGAGCTGCCGGCCGGTCACCCCGGCCCGCTTGCGCATCTCACGCAGCCGCAACCCCAAGGCGCGACGCGCCTCGTCGACGCTGGTCGCCCCGGTCGATCTAGTCGGCGACAAAGTCATCCCGTCGGACGGCGCGGTGCCAGGCGGCATCACGCCAGTAGTTGTGCCGGATCACGGTCGCAGGGTCCGTGATGACCTCTCCACCGAGGAAGGTCAGGTCGTCGGCGAAGTGCATCCGGACGAGCAGCCGGGAGTCGAACAGCCAGTAGTCGTAGTCCGGCAGGTCGGCAGCCTGGTCGCGAGGCAGGTAGCGGATGTCCTCGCCGGCCGCGTTGGTGAACTGAGAGCAAAACACCCCGAACCGGCTGTAGTCACTCAAGGGCACCGTGACGATCCGCACCCGAGCGAACCGCCGCCCCTCGGCCGCCGCACCGCGGATCATGGCCAGCCAATCCTGAAACCAGCCAAGATTAACCCCTTCGCCGGCCATGAACTGGCCCAACGCCTCGGCCTCGTACGACACCTGGTAGTCGTCCCGCGCCTCCAGTCGAAACGCGGTGTGCTCGAAGCTCCGGAACAGCCGGTCAAATTCCGCGCCGACCAGCAGACTCAGCGGTCCACCTCTTCCCGCACACCCACCCCTTGATCGTTCGCGGCGAACCGCAGCAACGCCTTCGGCACCTCGACGAACGTCTCCCCCTCCAACACGTCCTTCAGGTCCGCCAACGCCTCCGGGTCCGTCACCGTCCACCCCTGGATGACATAGGTGTCACGGTCCGTCGCGTACAGCGTCGGGCACTGACCCGCCTGCGAGTCCGTACCGAGCAGCGTCAGCCGCATGAGGCCATCCTTCTCGAACATGCGCGAAAGATTCGACATCATCGTCGGTCTAAGGGCCTGGGATGGTCAAGGGTGGCGACCGCTTCTTCGTCCGGTCCCCTACCTCGGTGGGTAGGGCGGCGGCCTATCGATCAGCTGGCGACCACGGCTGCTGTCTGGCTCGGCACGACACGATGGGCTCGAGGTCCTGATGACCCGTGGGCTACGGGTCGCGGGCGGTGACCGGATCGGCAAGACGATCATCTTCGCGAAGAACCAGGACCACGCGACTTCATCGCCGAGCGCTTCGACCTGAGCTACCCCGAGTACCAGGGCGAGTTCGCCCGCGTGATCACCCATCAGACCACCTACGCCCAGGATCTGATCGACAGGTTCTCCGACCCGGAGATCGACGCGATCAGCTCCGTCCTGCACGAGGTCCGGGTCACGGCGATCCCGCAGGCCCAGGCCGGGTAAGCCTGCCGCGTGGTACGGGGGCCCAGACGAGGAACGAGTCGGCACCGGGAGCAGGCCGCCGAGGCGGCGGCGGGTGCGCAACCCACGGATCGGCGGGCAGAGGACGTCCGCCTCGTGCTGGAGCAAGATGGCCACCGATGGGCCGCGGTCTGCCCGGGCAGTCGTGGTTGTCACCGTTGCTGCTCTGGCCGACAGGCCGTCCACCATGGTCACCCCGCCCTCGCGGCGGGATTCGGGTTCTGCCGTTCCTGCTGCCGGTTCTTGTCCGACGCGGAGCAGCTCCTCTCGCCGGCCGCTGTGAAGATAATCAACGGTGTTGGCGAGCTCCCGCGATGTCGATCATCAAAGCGGCGCTGGGCCGGACGCGCGGCTGGCCATGCGCTGGGCGCGGTACGTCCGGGTGCTGCTGGCGGCATCATCCCGATCGGGCGACCCGTGCTACGAATCGTACGAATATCCACTGAGGAGACAACGTGACCCGCACAGCTGTGATCACCGGGGGTACCGGCGGAATGGGGCTCGCGACCGCGCGCATTCTCGGAAAGGACCACCGCGTCGTGCTGGCGGACCTTGACCAGGGGCGGCTGGACACGGCCGTCGCGACACTCGTAGCAGAGGGGATCGACGCGGCAGGATCGGTGTGTGACGTCACGGACCGCGGATCGGTCGACGCGCTGTTCTCGTTCGCGGCCGAAGGCGATCACCATGTCCGTGCGGTCGTGCACGCCGCCGGTGTCAGCCCGCAGATGGGGTCGGCCGAGTTCGTCGCCCGCATCAACGCGATCGGCACCGTGCACGTGTCGCGCGCGTACCTCGAGGGCGACGTGCTCGTGAACGTGGCTTCCGTCGCCGGTCACAGCATCCCGAAGGCCCTCGTTCCCACCAGGTCGTTCCCACTGGCGGAGACCGACCCGGCCCCTTCGTGCGCGTGATCGTGCGGCGTTCGAAGGTCTTTGGCAAGAAGCTGCACTCCGGCCTTGCCTACAGCTTCAGCAAGAACTTCGTCCAGTGGTACTCCCGTCGCCTCGCCGCCGCCTTCGGTGCGAAGGGAGCGCGAGTGCTCTCGGTGTCTCCGGGTAGCTTTGACACGGCGATGGGCAAGCTCGAAGCCGACCATGGAGCATCGGATCTCCTGAAGGTCTCGGCGATCAAGCGCTTCGGCGAGCCCGAAGAGATCGCGGCGGTGCTGGCGTTCGCGGCGAGCGAGGCTCCCGGGTATCTCACGGGCGTCGACATCCTCGTCGACGGCGGCACGCGCGCCGGCCAGGAGTTCAAGTCGAAGTCGTGACGCCCTGAGAACCGATCGCGGTGCGCCCTGGTGCCGAGTCATTTTCGACTTGGCACCAGGGCCGTCCGGCCTCAAGATAATCAACGCCGTTGACATCGCCTCGCTTCATGATCATGAAAAGTCACTCGACGAGAACGGCATCTGGTGGCATCGCCCGATCGGGCGACCCGCGATGATGTCCGGGCGGCGGGACTGATGGGTTGACGTCCTCCCCCGTCTGAAGGCGGGAGATTCCAGCTCCTACACACCCGTCAGATGAGGAGGTGCGCGGTGTTGGGGTTCGCGGTTCACGGGCTCCGGCGACCCGGTGCCTCCCCGCGCGGTCACGGCCCGTCCGGCCGCGATGTTCCTAGCTGCGTTCACGTCGGCGTTGGCCGTGTGCCCGCAGGCGACGCACCGGAACACCGCTTGGCTCTCACGGTTCCCGGACGCCACCTGCCCGCAGGTCGAGCAACGCTGACTCGTCAAAGCGGCCGGAATCCTCTCGACCCGGCCGGGGGCTTTCTGTTCCAGGCGTCGGACGAACAGTCCCCAGCCGTTCGCGAGGATGGCCCGGTTCAGGCCGGCTTTCTGCCGGACCTGTTTCCCCGGTTTCTCGACCGTGCCGCGCGCCGAGCGGGTCATGTTCTTCACCCGCAGATCCTCGACGCGGATCACGTCGAACCGCCGGGCGAGATCGGTCGAGATCGTTTCGACCCAGTCTTTCCGCCGGTCGGCTTCCCGTGCCTTCAGCCGGGCGATCCGGCCTTGGATCCGCCCGCGACGGTTACTGCCCCGCGTGGCGCGGGCGAGTCGGCGTTGCCACCGGTGCAGCCGTTCGGTTTCGGTCGGCAGCGGCCCCGGGCAGGTCCGCAGCTCGCCCGTCGACAAGGCCGCGGACACGGCGACCCCACGGTCCACGCCCACCACCTCACCCGTGCCGGGCGGGTCGACTGGCATGGGCACGGCGGCGAACGCCACATGCCAGCGGCCGGCGCGGTCCCGGGTCACCCGGTAGGACCTGACATCAGGGACCTTCCGCGATACACGGAACTTCACCCAACCGGTTTTCGGTACCCAGCAGCGGGACCATCGCCGGTTCAGCTTCTCGACCCGAGCGTTCTTCCCGACGACCTGGAAGCCTTCGGACTGGCCGCGTTTTCGGAACGTCGGCCGCCGATGCGACCCACCGAAAAAGTTCCGCACAGCCTGGTCGAAATCCCGCAACGCCTGCTGCTGGATGGTCTGCGACCCGGCTTTCAACCAGTCGAACCCTGCTCGCGCGTCGGTCAACTGCCGGCAGCGTTCCAGGTGGGTCGGCGGCTTTCCCCGATAGCGGGTCCACCACGACCGCTGTTCGACTGCCAGGTTCCACACATACCGCGCATGCCCGCAATGCTCTTCGAGTCCGACGCCCTGTCCAGGCGTCGGAGAGAGACGGTAACGGGACATGCTTCTACTCTACTGAAAGGATTCGCTCATGCGTTCCAGCGTGGGGCGCCGTTTCCTCCCCGGCCTGAAGGCCAGGGTATCCACGGCGCAAATCCGATGACATGGTCTGGTCCGGCGGGTGTGTGACCTGCCCGGACGGGGGACTACGCAGTGACGGCGCAGGGGTGGGGGAGACGCGGGATGGCGCTTGGTGCCCGGTTGGACCGGGCTCAGCGACGCCATCGCGGCCTCGGGTTCGTCATCGCCGTGCTGTACAAGTTCGCCGACGACCAGGGCGGGTACCTGGCCGCGCTGATCACGTTCTACGCGTTCCTGTCGCTGTTCCCGCTGTTGCTGCTGCTCACCACGAGCCTCGCGTTCGTCCTGAACGGCCATCACCATCTGCAGGAGCAGCTGGTGAACTCCGCGCTCGGCCAGTTCCCGATCATCGGCGACCAGCTGCGGGATGACGTGCAGGCCCTCAAGGGCAGCGGCACCGCGGTCGCCATCGGTGTGATCGGCGCGATCTTCGGCAGCCTCGGGGTGGCCCGCGCGATCGGCAACGCGCTGGACACGGTGTGGGCGGTGCCGCGACGGTCCCGACCGAACCCGTTCTTCGCCCGGCTGCGCAGCCTGAGCCTGATCGGCCTGCTGGGCCTCGGTCTCATCCTGACCACGGTGCTGTCGACCGTGATCACCGGGGCGTCGGCGTTCGGCCGGCTCGCGGCCGGGCTGCAGGCGCTCGCGGTGGTCCTGGCCATCGTGGGCAACGCGGCCCTGATCCTCGTCGGGTTCAAGGTGTTGACCGCCCGGTCCGTTCGGGTGATGGAGATCCTGCCCGGAGCGGTCTTCGCCGCCGCCGGATGGCAGGCCGTGCAGACCCTTGGTGGCTACTACATCGCCCACCAGCTGCAGGGTTCCACCCAGGTGTACGGCCTGTTCGGACTGGTCCTGGGCCTGATCACCTGGCTGTACTTCCTCGCGGTGATGATCGTGATCGCGATGGAGATCAACGCGGTGCGGGTGGACAGACTGTTCCCGCGTTCCCTGCTGTCGCCGTTCGTCGACCGTGTCGACCTCACCGACTCCGACCGTCGCGCCTACACCTCCTACGCCCAGGCGGAGCAGTTCAAAAGCTTCCAACGCGTCGACGTCACCTTCGGCGAAAAGCCCCCCACCGCCGATCCCACGACAGCCGACCCCTCCGACCCCGCTCCCTCCGACGCCGTGGCTGGGGAGTCCGTGGCCGCTGGGGAGTCCGTGGCCGTCGGGGAATCCGCTTCGTCTGAGGCCGCGGCCACCGTGCGGCCGCCTGCCCATCGATCGGATTCGTCCGGCGAGCCGGACCCGCCCGCCGCGACGAGCCAGCCGGACCCGACGGAGTCGGCTGGCTCGAAAGACGGTTAGGCCCAGCGGCCGGAATGGCCGGAATGGATGGTCAGGGTTGGGCGCGCCGACGATCGGCGAGTCGGACCGGCGAGAACAGGGCGACGGTCGGCGCGAAGAGCTCGCCCACCAGCACGGGCCACAGCCCGTCGTCGACGCCCGTTCGGGCTACGGGCACCGCCCGTGCGCGGGCAACCTCGGGCGGCGCGAATCCGCCATCGTCGACACCGACGATGATGTGCGCCCCGATCAGGGCATGCCGCAGAGCCCGTTCGGGCCAGCCGGCTCCCGGAGTCGGCTCCCCACCTTCGGCGTCCCGCGCGGACCAGGGGGATGCCCCGTCCAACCGGGGATGCCAGCCGGAGGTGTTGGCCAGCTCGGCGCGCAGGCGGATCAACGGGTGTGGGCCGCCGGTGAGTCCGGCACTCAGACGCAGTTCACCCTGCACCGACCAGCTGTCCCAGGCGACCCTGATCGGCGCGGCCCCTGGGCGCAGCACGGCACGCACATGGCGTCCGGCCGGCGCGGTCAGCCGCATGACGTGGGTCCGGCCGGCCTCCTGCGGCCCGCCGACGGCGCGTACCCGCGGCTCCCACGGATCGGGCCTGGGCGCGCTCGGATGCGGCAGCCAGCCACGTGACCAGCCGGCGGGCGGAGGCTGCGGGGCGGGGGGGGGTCGTGCGGCGAGCAGCACCCACAGCGGTACACGTTCCTCGAGGTCATGGGGAATGTAGGCCACGCGTCGCGCCTGAGGGCGACCGCGGCCGAGTGCGCCGCCACGGACGTCCGCGAGCCATGGCGGCTGCTCGGCGCCGGGGGTGTCCGCGGGATCGTCCTCGGCCCGGGTGGTCAGCTGGAGCCAGCGGACCCTGACCCGCAGCATGGTCTCCGGCTCCGCGTCGAGCAGACATTCGGTGCGCGCGGCGGCCCGCACCAGGGCATGCCCCGCTGCCTGGCCCGGTGGGGCCAGGACGCCGAGTGGCCCGTCCACCGGGTCGGCGACGAGCCGGTCGGCCTGGCCCACCCCGGCGTGGTAGATCGAGGAATCGGCGAGCGCCACGGCCCGGTCGAACTCCTGGGCCCGCTCGTACGCCTGGACATCCTCGTAGGCCTGCGCGTCCGGGTAGGCCTGCGCGTCCGGGTAGGCCTGGGCGTCGGGGTAGGGCTGTGCGTCGGGGTAGGGTTGACATTCCTCGTCGGCGCGAGAACCGTCGCCGACCTGGAAACCGTCGTCGGCCGAGGTCTCGCCGGCCGATCGCGGATGCTGGTACGCCCGACGGCGATCGGTCACCCGCTCCCGATCGAATGATGTTCGGGACGTCCTCATCACCCTGCTCCTTTCGGACGGGGTCACACCTCAAGGTGTGCAAACTGACCGTACGACCGGTGCCGTAGGACCACCACCTGGGACGAAGGGACGGACCTGCGTCGATCGGGCAGCATGGAAGGCGTGACGGAACGGACCGACGGTGCCCGGGGCGACGGTGAGTCGTTCGACCAGCTGTGCGCGCTGGTCGCCGCGGGGGGTGTGGTGGCCCTCAGCGGGGCGGGGATCTCCACCGACTCCGGTATCCCGGACTACCGTGGCCCGAACGGGGCACTGCGCCGCCACACCCCGATGACCTACCAGGATTTCGTCGGCGTGCCCGGCGCCCGGCACCGGTACTGGGCGCGTAGCCACGCCGGCTGGCGTCAGATCGCCGAGGCCTTCCCCAACGCGGGCCATCACGCTCTGGCCCGACTGGAGCAGGCGGGGGTCGTCACCGGTCTGATCACCCAGAACGTCGATGGTCTGCATCAGCGGGCCGGCTCGCGCAACGTCGTCGACCTGCACGGCCGGCTGTCCCGGGTGATGTGCCCCGACTGCGGTCAGCAGAGCACCCGCCGGGAACTCGACGCGCGCCTGCGGGCCGCGAACCCCGACCTCGAGGTCGCCGACGCGCCCACCAACCCGGATGGGGACGTCGCCCTTTCGGACTCCGACGTCGCCCGGTTCGTCATGGTCGGCTGCGCGACCTGCGGCGGTGAGCGCCTCGAACCCGACGTGGTCTTCTTCGGCGCGACGGTGCCCCGACCTCGGTTGGCCCGGGCGATCGCGCTGGTGGAGAGCGCGCAGGCGTTGCTGATCCTCGGCTCGTCGCTGGCGGTCATGTCGGGCTACCGGTTCGTCCTGCGGGCCGCCGAACTCGGTGTTCCGGTCGCGATCGTCAACCAGGGTCCCACCCGGGGGGACGGTCGGGCGGCGGTGCGGGTGGATGCGCCGCTGGGTAGCGTGCTGCCTCGCCTCGCCGACGCGCTGATCGAGCGGGGCACCGCTGCCCAGGCGGGATGATGGCCCGGATGGGCTGTGAGGATGGAGCCATGCCCCCCGTCCCGTCGCTACCCCCGGGCCGTCTGCCACCCGACCAGCCGGCGCCCGCGGGTCCGGCGCCCATGGGTCCGGCGCCTGCGGGTCCGGTGCCCGGAGGTCCGGTGCCCGGAGGTCCGGTGCCCGGAGGTCCGGTGCCCGCAGGAGCCGTGGGTGGAGGTGCTGTGTCCGCACGTACGACGTCCGAAGGGCCGGGGCCAGGTCCTGGGATGGGGCCGAGCTCGGGAGCGGGGCCAGGGTCGGGTCGGGGCGCGGCAGGGGATCTGATGTTTCGGGCCGCGGTCGACTCCGACGTGGAGATCGCCGCGATCGTCGATCTTGTCGAGTCGGCCTACCGGGGGGAGTCCAGCCGGGCGGGGTGGACCACCGAGGCGGATCTGCTGGCGGGCCAGCGCACCGACGTCGCCGAGGTGCGGGCGGCGGTCACCGACCCGCACAGCCTGCTCCTGCTCGCCACGGACGCAGCGGGTGAGCGGGTGGGCTGTTGCCACGTGCAGCGTCGGATCGAACCGCCGGCGCAGGCCATGGCCGGTTCGGGGGATACGGACCACAGCGGTGAGGGGGCGGTGGGCGCCTACTTCGGGATGTTCGCGGTCCGCCCGGGTCTGCAGGGAAGCGGCATCGGGGGAAGTCTGCTGGCCCGGGCCGAACAGCACGCGGTCCGCGCCTGGGCGGCGGGCTGGATGGAGATGCTGGTCATCGCCCAACGTGCTGAACTACTCGACTGGTACCAGCGGCGTGGTTACGCGCCCATGTCGGGGCGGCGGCCGTTTCCCTACGCCGACCGTCGGTTCGGTGATCCGCTGCGTCCCGACCTGTACTTCGTCGTTCTGCGCCGCGGGCTTGGCTGACGGGCCCGAGTTCGACGTCGGATTCTCGCCAGCATCCGGGCGGTGCGGGGCGCAGGCTTGGAGCATGACGACGACGCGGGGCAGGGGCGTGAGCGCGACGATGACGACGGGTGGCAGGGAATCGGCCGGGGCCATGGGCGGGTCGCCGGTGGTCCACACGACCGTGTCGAGTCCGCTCGGTGACCTGCTGCTGGTGGGGGTCGAGCGTCCCGACCTAGCGGCCGGGTTCGCGCTGGCCGGCCTGTCCTGGCTGGTCGGCCAGCCGAAGGCGGTCCGTCCGCAGGCGACCTGGCGAGCCGCGCGGGAGCCGTTCGCACCGGTCACGGCACAACTTGAGGAGTACTTCGCCGGGCGGCAACGCACCTTCGACCTGCCCGTGTGGACCAGCGGATCGGCGTTTCAGGAACGGGTCTGGCAGGCATTGGAGACGATCCCGTTCGGCACGACGACCACCTACGGCGCGCTGGCCGCGCGGATCGGCACCGGCCGCACCGACGCGCGTGCCATCGGCACCGCCGTCGGGGCGAATCCGCTGCTGCTGATCCGGCCCTGCCACCGGGTGATCGGCGCCGACGGGAACCTGCGCGGCTTCGCCGCGGGCCTCGACCGCAAGGACTACCTCCTGCGCCACGAGGGCGCCCTCGGCACATTCCTGGACCTGCCACCCCTCGCCCGGGCCAGCACCAGCGCCACCGCCAGCGTGTCATGACGAGCGGGAGCCAGGATGTGGCCGGATCGGGCCACGGGGCTGTCGGTCTGGACGCGGCGGGTGTGTACCGGGATGGTGTGTACCGGGATCTGGACGCCGCCGGGTATGCCCTGACCGGGCCAGTGCTCGGTGCGCACGACTGCGCCGACCTCGCCGCGCGCGTCGAGGACGCCGCCGGGTTCCGGGCCACCGTCGACATGGCCCGCCACCGGTTCGGCGCGGGCCAGTACCGCTACTTCGATCACCCGCTACCACCCGTGGTGACCTCCCTGCGCCGCGCCTTCTACCAGGTGCTGCTGCCGGTCGCGCAGGAGTGGGCGGCGCGTCTGCGCCGCGAGGCGCCCTGGCCGGCGGCCCTCGAGGAACTGGCTGGCCGTGTGCGCACGGGCCGGCCAGGTGCTGCCCACACCGCTGCTGTTGCGTTACGGCGCCGGCGGCTGGAACGCGCTGCACCGCGATCTGTACGGCGACCTGGTGTTCCCGTTGCAGGTCGTGATCGGGCTCGACACGCCCGGCGTGGACTACACCGGGGGTGAGTTCCTGCTCGTCGAGCAGCGGGCGCGAGCCCAGTCGCGGGGCACGGCTCTCACCCTGCCCCGCGGCCATGCGCTGGTGTTCACCACCCGGGACCGGCCGATCCGCTCGACGCGGGGCTGGTCCGCGGCGGCGGTCCGACACGGTGTGAGCACCGTCCGATCGGGCCAGCGCCGCACCCTCGGGCTGATCTTCCACGATGCCGCCTGAGCGGCGTCGGTGTGGCGGTCAGCCCTTCACGCAGAGGACGGCGCGTAGCTCGGCGACGACGTCCACCAAGTCGGTCTGGGCGGCGATGACGCTGTCGATGTCCTTGTAGGCGGCGGGGATCTCGTCGAGGACACCGGCGTCCTTGCGGCACTCGACGCCCCGGGTCTGGGCGGCGAGGTCGGCCACGGTGAACGTGCGACGGGCCCGGTTACGGCTCATCGTCCGGCCGGCGCCGTGGCTCGCGGAGTGGAACGAGTCGGGGTTGCCGCGCCCCCGGACCAGGTAGGAGCGGGTGCCCATCGAACCGGGGATAATGCCCATCTCCCCGGCCCGCGCCGAGATCGCGCCCTTGCGGGTGACCAGGACGTCGGCGCCGAAGTGGTGCTCGGCCGCGACGTAGTTGTGGTGGCAGTTCACCAGCGCGAACGTGTGATCACCGGCGTGCGGACCGTGCTCGGGCGGGGTGGGTGTGCGCAGCATCGGCAGCTGGGCGCGCAGGGCCGTCGCCGCGGCGGTGAGCATCGCCTCGCGGTTGCGGCGGGCGTAGGTCTGCGCCCAGTCGAGGTCGTGGCGGTACGCGCGCATCTGCGGGGTGCCGGCGAGGAAGACCGCGAGGTCAGGGTCGGCCAGGCCCGCGTTGTGCTCCAACGTGCGGGCGACACCTATGTGTGCCTCGGCCAGCTCCTTGCCGATGTTGCGGGAGCCGGAGTGCAGCATGATCCAGACCGCGTCGTCGGTGTCCAGGCAGAGCTCGACGAAGTGGTTGCCCGAACCCAGGGTGCCCACCTGGGCCATGGCCCGAGCCAGCCGGGTCTGGACGCGGGGGTGCAGGTCGGGGAAGGCGCTCCACAGATCGTTCTGCGCGCGGGAGTGGTCGGTCGCCTCGGTGTGGCTGCTCTTGCCGACCGGGATCGCCGCCTCGAGTGCGTGCCGCAGGCCCGCGAGGTCGTCGGGCAGGTCCGCGGCGGTGAGGTTGGTGCGGGCCGCGGCCATCCCGCAGCCGATGTCGACGCCGACGGCCGCCGGTGACACCGCGTCGCGCAGCGCGATGACGGACCCCACCGTGGCCCCGTAGCCGAGGTGGACGTCGGGCATCACGGCGACGTGGTGGTGGACGTAGGGCAGCGCGGCGACGTTGCGCAGCTGATCGAGCGCGGCCGACTCGATCTCCTCGGGCCGGCTCCACAGCCAGATCGGATGCGCGGCGTCCGCAATCGTCGCGATAGGGCTCATCAGGGCTCATCCTCTCGTGCGATCATCGTTCGGATATTCGCGTACCGGCCGGCCCGTGCCATGCGTTAACGGCTCATTTCTGCTGCCTTCCGGAACCGGATTCACCGGGCTTCGGGCAGGGTGATTCAGGCGGACTGCGCGGGTGACTCCCGGTGCCCGTCGGCCTGTTCAGGATGCCCGAACCCCACGGGTTTCGCGAACCATTTTCGACCGGGTCGACCGGGTCGACCGGTGTTCCGGTGGTGCGGTGTTCCGGGTCGTCGGCGTGGCCTCGGCATGAAATGTTTCGGTGAGGTTACGGGTCGGTCCGGGGGGTGATGGGGGCCGTGCGCAGGAGGTCCAGCAGCGGGCGGATCGCGGATGGTAGCGGCTCGTCCACGTGCAGTACCGTGCGGCGGCCCGCTTGTTCGATCTCCAGCACGTACGAGAACCGATCGGCCCCACCGCGTCCAGCAGGCCCCCTGGCGGGGCTGATGTCCTGCCCTCGCGGCGTTCCCGGCCCGGCGTCGGAGGGTGCGTCCGGGGGTGGCGATGGCGCTGGCGATGAGGGCACGCAGTCGGTCGGCCGCGGGGACGGGTAGGTCAGCGGTGTCGAGCGCACGACGGATCGTCACGCCCAGGACGCCGCCGGTGCGGGTCAGTGCCACCCGCACGCGTCCCACCTGCGCCGCGGCAGTGTCCGCGGCTGGTCCGCTGATGTCCGCGGAGCTGGTGGTCGGGTCGCTGTCGGCCGGGTTGGCGCTGTTCGCGGGGCCGGTGTCCACGTTCATGGGACTATCGTCCGCCGCCTGGGCGTCGTCGTCCCGCCATGGCGCGCAGACGCCGCCGTCCCGGTGGATAATCCGCATTCAGCGTCGACCCACATCTGTTCCGTCTTTCGGACGTTCACCGCCGGTCACACGTCATTTGGTTGGTTTCCGATGGTTGGACGTCCAGGTATCCATGCCTGCCGG
>NZ_CADCWS010000092.1 GCF_902806475.1 Candidatus Frankia nodulisporulans | reverse complement strand
GAGGTGGATGGCTGTCGGTGCGCCGGTCGAAGGGATGGCGATGAAGGTTCCCAAGGGCTTTCGATATCTGTTCCTGACGGTGCTCCTCGCTTTCGCTGGATTCCTTGCCACCGCGCCGGTCGAGGCGGCGCCACCGGCGTCCCCGTCCACACCGGCGCCGACGGCTTCGCCGTCCAGTGGCGCACCCTCGGGGCCGGTGGGCAGGCCGCACGCCGACAAGCCTCCGGTAACCAAGCCGTCGGTAGACAAGCCGCGGGTAACCAAGCCGCCGGTGGCCGGGCCGAAGCCGGTGGAGCGCCATCGGGATCGGCACTGGATCTGCCGGCCGGGTTCCTGGGAGCCGGGTTACTGGATTCCCGGGTTTGTCTGGCACGGGCGTGCCTTCCCGAAGGAATGGCACGACCGGACCTGGCATCCGGCGCAGTGCCACTGGGTCTTCTGGTAGCCGGACGCGGCAGCCGTGTGCCGAGGGCCCGGTCCCGTCGGGACGAGCCGTCGGCACACGGCCAGCGGTGCTGTTCGGTGATGGTGCTATTCGGTGGTGACGGTGCGGCCGCAGCGGGGGGTGGCGGCCACGGGGGTGAACGTGGCGCCGTCCTTGTTGACCCGCAGGTAGTCGTAGCAGGCGGTGGCGGCGGCGAGGCCCTTCGCGGGGTTGATCGGTGCGAGGAGGAGGCCACCGGCGTCATAGTGGTCGAGGGTGCGCAGCGCGGTGAGCAGGGCGGCGCGGGTGGGGCAGGGGCCGGCGGCCCGCACCCCGGTGAGCAGCAGGTCGGCGCTGATCCAGCCGATCAGCGCGTTGCCGTCGGCGAGTGTCGCCGCCTGCGGTGCGTAGGTGGTGAGCGCGGTGCGGAAACGCTGGTGGGCGGGGGTCGCGAGCTCGAACGGCGCGTAGTCGACGAAGGTGTAGACGCCGGCGGCCCTGGTCCCGGCGGCGGCGAGTTCGTTTTTGCTGTAGGTGGTCTGGTCGCCGAGGATCGCGGTGAGGCCGAGGGCGGCGTTGTGGGTGGCGGTGGCGATCGCGTAGAACGTCGGCGCGGGCACGAAGGCGATGACGCTGTCGGCGTCGGCCGCGCGGATCTGCTCGACGAGTCTCTCGCCGTCCAGGGGTCCGGGCGAGACGAGCAGGGACGCGGCCACCCGCATCCCTGCGGCGCGGGCGCTGCGCTGCGCGGCCGCCGCCATGGCCTGGGTGCCGTCGGACAGTTGCACCGCCACCGTCGCCACCCGCCGCGCGCCGCGACTGTAGAGGAAGTCGCCCCAGCCACTGGAGGCTGGTGACATGCCCATCGGACGGGAGTAGCTGAACACGTTCGTCCTGGTCGCGGCGCCGGGATCGCTGACGTGGCCGTCGACGACCGGTACCGCGGCGGCGGCCAGTTCCGGCGCGCCGCCGACGGACGCGGAGCTGAACCTCAGGATGCCGAGGGCGTCGCCCGCGCCGGTGAGGCTACGTCCGGCAGCGGCGTTGCGGGTGGGGATGCCGTGGTCGTCCTCGATGCGGTAGGTCAGCCGGCGCCCGTCCACGCCACCGAGGGCGTTCTGCTCGCCGAGGCGGGCATCGACACCGGCGCGGAACTGGGCGCTCGGATCCCCGCCCGTATCGCCGGGTCCGCCCGAGGGCGAACCGGAGTAGACCATGCCGAGGCGGATGGTGTCGCGGTCGACGCCGGGCGTGGTCGCGCATGGGTACCCACCCTGCGCGACCTGCCGTAGCAGGCTCTTGGTGACCGCGGTGTCGTCTCGGCCGCCGGGCTGGCCGGTGTCGCTGGTCTCGTGCGCGCCGCAGCCGGTCACGGCGACCAGCACGCAGGTGATCACGGCCCTGGCCGCGGCGTGTGACCGCCGGTGTCGTCTCATGTCTCCCACCCGTCCGTGTGCCGGTCCTGCGCCCGTTGTTCGGGCGTGCCGTGTTCGCCGTGGACGGACGGCCTCACCGAAATCCGGAAACCGGCCCGAAAGTGGGGTCGGGCCGGCGAGGCCACCTCATCGCACGGCCGATCGAGAGGCAGCACACGGTAACTGGCAGCCTTTTCGGACGATTACGCGGAGACGGCCGCGGAAAAGGGTGCTACGCATTTCGGGTGGGGCCGGATGGCGGTATCGAGAGTTCCGGGAATTCTCCGTGTGCAGAACGCTCCGGGGGTCTCCTCGAGGATGTGAGTGGGCTCACGAAGAAGCGGCTACTTGCCCCTTGTCCGGACGGCCCACGGGTGGATCGATCATTCGGGCGGTCCGGATGGGGGTGATGATTATGCCGGATGGGCATGGCGGGATGCCGGCTTCGCCGACCGGTCACATCGGTTCGGGTCGCCGGAAAAAGTGACAGATGGTTACCAGCGAAGGTCGGTGGGCCGCGGTCAGCGGCTACCCGACAACGCCGAAAACTTCTGGATATCGGCTGGTGTCGGGTAGGGCAAGACAACCACCACCGTCGGGCGACGCGCCGCCGGCGGCTACGCGCCGGTAAAGCGGGGCTCGCGGCGTTCGGCGTTCGCGCGGGTTCCCTCGGCGAAATCCGCGGTGTCCCGCAGGACCGCCTGCTCGGCGGATTCGCGGGCTGTCACCGCCTCGATCGCCGGCAGCAGGTCGGCCCACATGGTCGCTCGGATGCTGCGCACTGCCAGCGGTGCCGAGGCGGCGATGGCACGGGCGTGTTCGATCGCCGCCTCACGCAGGTCGACGGCGGCGACGAGTCGGTCGGCGAGGCCGATCGCGAGCGCCTCGGTGCCCTCCACCCGTCGTCCGGTGTAGAGCAGATCGAGGGCCTTCTGCCGGCCGACCACCGCCGGCAGCGTCACCGAGATGCCGAAGCCCTGATGCAGGCCGAGGCGGGCGAAGTTCGCGACGAAACGGCTCTCGGGCGTCGCGACCCGAAAGTCCGCGGATAGGGCGAGCCCGAGGCCGCCGCCGATCGCGGTGCCCTGGACCGCGGCCACCACCGGGATCGGCGCGGCGAACAGACGCAGCGCCGTGCGGTAGAGGGCCGGTGCGCCTTCGTCGGCGCTCAGCGGGGCCGCCGAACTCGCCCCGGTGAAGTCGGCGCCGGCACAGAAATGCCGGCCCTGCGAGGCCAGCACGATCGCGCGGACGTCACCGTCAGCGGCGAGCCGCTCGTAGGCGTCGGCGAGGGCGTCGATCAGGTGCACGTCGAAGTAGTTGTACGGCGGCCGGCGAAGCTCGACGACCGCGACGTGGTCGGGCCGGGTCTCGACGGCGATGTCCGTGACCGCGCTCATGAGCTCCTCCGAGTTCGGGCTGGCGCGGCCGTCCGACGGTACCGGCCGCCCGGTGCTTATACCGCACCAGGTGCTTTGCCGTCCGCACACCTGACCGATTCGCCCATTTTTCATAGGTCTGGCGCTGGGCGCTGAATCGGCGCAAGAATTGTCCGGGTCGACGTCCGATGCTTTGTGGAGGTGCGGGTGGCGGTGGCGCGGTGCTCCCGCGGACGCTGTTGTCCCAAGGGTCCTTCGGGACCTGTCGACGGGACGTTATTCCTGCCCCGTTGAGTCGTCCGGCCGGCATTCTGGAGGTCGACCATCCCGATCGGTTTAATCTGCGGTCCCACGATCGATCAAAGGAGATCATCATAGACGTCTGGGCGGCATCGGCGTCATCGGCGGCGTCGGTGACTGCGGCGTCGACGATGCTGGCCTTATCGCATCCGTCGGCGGGAGCGACCAGTTCCGCGAGGCCGGCCCGACCGGTTCGCCCCGCGTCGACGCCGGCCGACACCAGCCTCGGGGGAGTGCTCCCCGCGGGAGTATCGGCGGCGGGAACGGTGCCAAGGGGAACGGTGCCAGAGGAAACGGCGCCGGGGGGAATGGCGTCCGGTGGGCCGGGGGGTTGGCGGCAGGTGTGGGAGCTCGGTGATGATGCTGCGCTCGCGCCGGTGTTCGCGAGTATGGCGGGGGATCTGGTGCGGGCGGCCGGGATCACGCCGATGCATCGGGTGCTCGACGTGGGCGCGGGTAGCGGTAACGCGGCGCTCGCGGCGGCCGAGGTCGGCGCGGACGTGGTGGCCTGCGATCCGGTGTCGGCGCTGCTCGCACGCGGGCGTGCGGTCGCCGATGCGCGCGGGCTCAGCCTGGACTGGCTACCGGCCGACGCGCAGCGGCTGCCCTTCGGCGCGGACACGTTCGACGTGGTGCTGTCCTGGTCGGGCGTGATGTTCGCGCCCGACCAGGCCGCCGCGGCCCGTGAGCTGGTGCGGGTGTGTCGTCCGGGCGGCACGATCGCGGTGGCGAGCTGGACCGCGGACGGAGCGATGGGCCGGCTGTTCGCCCTGCTGGAACGGTACGCCCCAGCCCGCGCCGACGGACGGGTGGCGGCGCCGACCGCCTGGGGACATCCGGCGAGGGTGCGGGCGCTGTTCGCCGGTGGTGACGTCCGTCGGCTGAGCACCCACCATCGCACCGCCCGGCTGGACTACGGTGGATCGCCGGCGCAGTGGTGCACGCTGTACCGCGCATATTTCGCGCCCATCATCGAGGCATATGACCGGATCGGGCCGAACCCGAAACGCATCGCCGCGCTGGACAACGCTTTGCTGCGATTCGCCACCGACGAGTATCTTGGCCCGCTCGGCGGCCCCGGACGCTACGAGTTCGAATATCTGCTGCTTCTCGCCGAGCCGCGATGACACCTGCCCGGCGGCCCCGGCTATCCGGCGGCCGGGAGAGCGGTCAGGCCGAGGGCGAGTGGTGCGGTCGCCGGGGCGGACGGCCACCAGACGGCCTGCGGTGCCGCGTCCTGGGTGGTCGCCGAGTTGCCCAGGACGATTCCGGTCGGGGTGACCGCCTGCGCGTGCCCGAAGGCACCACCGGCGGAGGGCAGACGGCGCAGCCGACCGGAGTGCCAGCGAAAGGCCTGGACATCCCGACCGTCCGCGGTGGAGATGTCGCCGCAGACGACCCCCTGATCGTTGAGGCCGGTCACCTCCACCCGGTCGTCGCCGGCACCGGTGGCGGTTGCGCCCCCGATCGGGATCCGGCGGCCGGAGCGCCACAGGAACGCGCCCTGGGTCGGGCCGGACGCGCTCACCAGCACCTGGCCGGCGTTGTTGACCGCGATCGCGCTCGAGCTCGAGCCGTGCAGTCCGGGCAGGGTGCCGAGGTCGACGGGCCGGTCGCGGCCGCGGCGCCACAGCACCGCACGGCGGGAGCCGTCCGGGGTGTCGCTGGTACCGATGATGTCGCCGGCGTCGTTGATGGCCACCGCCACGCTGGACGGGCCGCCGAGGGTGCCGAGGTCGTGGATGCGCCCATCGGTCCAGACCACCGCGTGCGACTGGCCGTCGCCGGTGTCGGCGCTGCCGACGATCTGCCTGGCGGCGTTGACCGCGGTCGCGGAACTGGACGGGCCGCCGAGGGTGCCGAGGTCCTGCGGGCGGGTGCCGCGCCAGCGGACGGCCCGGGTCGTCCGGGCGTCGGTGGTGCTCCAGCCGACCACCAGTCCGGTGGGGCTCACGGCCAGCGCGCCGCTGCGGCGGCCACCCTGCTCATCGCTCCCACCGAGCAGGCCCAGGGCCTGGTAGCGGCCGGCGGACCAGCGGAACGCCCGTCGGTTGTAGTGGCTGACGGCATCGCCGACGACGACGCCGGTGGCGTTGGCGGCCACCAGCTGCTGGCTGCCCTTGAGGAAGGTCACCCGGCCGCGCCACCACACCCCACCGGTGGAGCTGTAGGAGCCGTCGTTCCAGACGCCGACGAACAGCCCGGCCGCGTTGCCGGCGACCAGCGTCCCGTAGCCACCGGAGCGCGGGCCGGGCACGACCATCGGAGCCAGCGGGCCACGGACCGAATCGTCCGCCGCTGCCGGATCGGGTGGTTCCACGTCCGGTGGGCCGACGGTGGGGATGGCGCCGGTGGTGGCGGCGATGGCCGCGGTGTGGACGAGGCCGTGCAGCGCCCACGGGGTGCTCACGCCCGCGACCGCGGCGAGTCGCAGGAGGGATCGTCTGGTGTCCGGCACGCGGGTCGCCTTCTCTCGGATTCCGGCTCGTGGGTTCTCAGGCCAGCTCGTAGGCCGGCTCGGGCTGGCGGATCCGCGAATCCAGGGCGTCTACCAGCGATGATTACTTTTAGGATTTGAATAGTGACTTTTAGTGGATGTGGTGTCAACGGCCGACGTGGCTCGGCGAGTCACGATCTGGGTGCCGATGGTGACAGTGGTGGCGCGAGGTGGTCCGGGTGAACCGGGCGGGGCGATGATGCGTGTTGGTGGGCATGCATGCGCGGCGGCGAGGGCGCGACGGCGGGCCGGAGGTCGGCGGGCCGGAGGTCGAGGACCCCGCCGCCGAGTTCGTGTGCGCCGTCTACACCGAACACGGCTCGGCGCTGCTCGCGTTCATCTCCCGGATGACCGGTGACCGCACGAAGGCCGAGGACGTCCTGCAGGAGACGCTGGTACGTGCGTGGCGGCACGCCGGCCGGCTCGACACCGACGAGCGGCCGTTGCGACCGTGGCTGTTCACCGTCGCGCATCGCATCGTGGTCGACGAGCATCGGGCGCGGCGGGCCCGACCGGCCGAGGTCGGACCGGAACACCTCGAGTTCCTGTCCGCCGGCAACGAGCTGGACCGCGCGCTGGAGAGCTGGCAGGTCGTGGAGGCGTTCCGGGCGCTGAGCGCCGAGCATCGGGCCGCGCTCGTCGAGACCTACTACCTGGGACGCTCCGTCGCCGAGGCGGCCGTGAACCTGGGAATCCCGCCCGGCACCGTCAAGTCCCGGGTCTACTACGGACTGCGTGCGTTACGGCTGGCACTCGAAGAACGGGGGTGGGCGACATGAGCAGCGACTGCGCAGCCCCCCGCATCGCACTGGGCGCCTATGTACTGGGCGCCCTGGAACCCGCGGACCGCGCCGCCGTGGCGAACCATCTGGGCGGCTGCGCGGAGTGCCGCGCGGAACTGGCCAGTCTCGTCGGCCTGCCCGGCCTGCTGGCACGCCTGCAGCTGGCCGACGTGGTGGAGCCCGACGAGCCCGGCAGCACCGACCTGGACATCGCCGCCATCGTCGACGCGGTCCACCTCGACACGGCCCACCTCAACGCGCGGACCCACACCGACCCGCGCACGGACGGGGCGGCCTCCGCACCGGACGGGTCCGACCACCCACGGACCGCCGCGGGTACGGGCCGGGACCAGGGGCCGGATCAGGATGCGCGGCTGGGTCCGGGCGGGTGGCAGGGGCAGGGTCAGGGCCCGAGGCATGGCCGGCGACCGGCCCAGGCGGCTCGTCCGGTTGTCGAGCCACGGGCGGGGACCGACGCCGAGCTCACCCGGCGGGCACTGGCATCGCTGCAACGGGCCCGTCGCCGCACGCGCCGCCGGGCCGCGCTCGCGTCGGCGGGGCTGCTCGTCGCGGTCGTGCTCGCCACCGTCGGGATCACGGTCAGCGTGCACTCGGACGGCGACTCGCTGACGGCTCGTCCACCCGGGCGGATGTACACCGGCGCCAGCGCCACCAGTCAGGTCGAGGCATGGGTGTGGGTCGCCGCGAACCCGGCTGGCAGCGCCTTCACGGTGAAGGTCGCGAACGTGCGTCCGGGCAGTCACTGCACCCTGATCGCCCAGGCTGTCGACGGGCACGAGGAGACCGCCGCGACGTGGGCGGCCGACTACGACGGCGACGTGGAGGTGCGGGGAACCGCCGGGATCGAACCGGCGAACCTGGCCCGCCTGCTTATCGTCGACGCGCAGGGCGGGCGGATCGTCGTCCTGCCCGCCCGCGGCGCCTGACGGCTCAGGGGCTCTGGGGCTCAGGGGCGGCGGGGGCCGTTCAGCCAGGGCATCAGCGCGCCGATCGCGAAGCAGGCGGCCGACGTGACGATGGTGAGCACGAGGTCGACCAGCGTCGTCGGTGACAGCAGCCGGGTCGCCGAGAGAGCGAAGACCCCGAACAGGCCCACCGCGCAGCCGGCGGGGACGAACCGCAGGCCGCGCAGCCACCAGGTCGCGGGCCCGGCGTGCCGGCCCAGCGGGAGCAGCGCCACCGCCCACAGCAGCCCCATCAGCACCAGCAGCCCGACGCCGAACAGTCCGTAGATGGACAACAGCGAACCGTGGACGTTCGCCGTGCCGGACTGACGGGCGACCGCGTGCAGGTCGGTGTCACGCAGGGTCACCTCGACCGGGACGAGGCCGGTGGCGCGGCCGTCCAGATCGCGGATGTCCAGATCGACGGTCCAGTTGGCCGAGCCCTGCGCCGGGACGGTGGTGTGCAGCCGGGTGTCGTAGTCGAAGAACGTGAGACCGAGCACATTTCCAGAAAGCCGCACCGAGTCAATCGGGACGTCGACCCGGCTGAGGTTGTGCACGCCGACCACGACCCGGGCGACGGTGCCGGCGTTCAGGACGAGGTCCCCGCGATCCAAGGCGTGCCCATCCACCGTCACGGCAAGCTCAACACGACCACTCGACTCCGCCCGTGCGATCGACGGGGGCAACAACACGAGCCAACCCAGACAGACTGTCAGGCATATGACAATCAGAAAGCTTTTCTGAACCGCCACCCTCGGCGCAGCCGCGCATTCCACGAGTTCCCCCGACTCTTCCCTGGCTGGGATGCCCCCGACCGGCGTGGTCCATGTTGCCCTAGTCGGGGATCTTCGGCCAGCCTGCTGTTATTCTATGGACCGTCGTATGGGCGGGGCTTCCGCCTCTCACATCAGGCACGTAACGTCAGGCGCGCACCACGCGTTTTCAACGAGCTGTGTTGACGGGCCGTTATCGCTGTGTTGCCGTTCGCACCCGGGGGGCGACCTGTGTCTGGCCATCGAGCAGCCGGTCGATGGACGGCTCGATCATCACGGTTCGGGGCATCCCGAGGTGATCGGTCGTCGCGTGGTTCCGTCGCTGTCATCTTCCTGAGCGTCCTGCTGCTGTGCGTCGGCGCCGGGGTGGCCACGGGGCTGGGCGCTCCCGCCGGGGCCGGTGTCCCGATCAGCGCCGCCGCGGCCGGTGACCCCACCAGCGCCGCGGCCACGGAGAGTTCCACCGGGTCGACGCCCGCGGCCGGCGCGGGTGACACCACGACGGACGGCGCCTCGCCCACCTCCGGCGGCGGGTCGGCCACGACCACCGGGCCGCCGACCGGTGGCGGCTCCGGCGGCTCCGGCGATGCCGGGTCGCCGACGGGCGGTTCGACACCGAGCGCCGACCCGAAGCCCGACCCGACGACCCCCGCTCCCACCGCCGCCACCACCAGCCCCACGACCGGCACGCCGTCCACCGGGACGGGCACCCCGGGTACCCCAGGCACGTCGCCCCCGACCACCGGCACGCCGAGCGCCGGGACCGGCACGCCGAGCGCCGGCATCACCTCGCCCGGTTCGGCGAGCTGGTCGCCGACCGCCTCGGCGACCAGCGCCTGCCCGACCCAGCCAGGGGACTGCCTGGCCAACATCGCCTCGAGCGCGTTCGTGCCCGCCTGCGAGTCCCCCAGCCCGACGGCCTGCCCGCCGAAGGCCACCGTCTCCCGAGTCCCGGTGATCGCCACGAACGGTGTGGTCGCCGCCTCGGGCAGCGCCGCCACGGGTGGGCACACCGACAGCTGCGCGCCGCCGCCGCCGTCGACGGGGCCCGGGCCCTGCCCGTCCGCCACATCGACCCCGGCCGCCTCGGCCGACGCGGACTGCCCTGGGCGATCCTGCCCCAGCACCTCGGCCACCCCCGCGCACCGCACCGCCGACGCCACCTGCCCCACGGGCACGGGGAACTCGCCGCAGTGCCCAAGCCCGCGGCCAGGCCAGCCGGGCCATCCGGCCAGCGGCGCCGCACCCGCCCCGGCGGCCACCCCGATCTGCGGGTCAGACCCCGGCACGACCGACCACCCCACCGAACAGCCGACCAAGGTCACCTGCTCGGACGGTTCGGTGCGCGACCGCGCCGACCAGTGCCCGCTGCCGCAGCGGTCCTGCCCCGGCACCTCGGTCGGGGTGCCGGTGGGTACCGCCTGCCCGTCCCCGCCGACGCCGACCGCGCCGGTGCCCGTCATCTGCTGGGACGGTTCGCAGCACGCCGCGACGGCCGACTGCCCGTCCGGACGGGTGATGTGCCCGGGCGGTATCTCGGTCCCGCTCGAGCAGACGTGCCCGAGCCCCGAGCCGACACGGTGCGCCAGGGCAACGGTGCGCGTCCTGGGCGTGTGCACGCCGGTGCGTCGCGTCGGCGACCCGGTGCCCCCGGTCGGCCAGCCCGAGGCGCGGGAGGCGAAGGCCGGTGAGCTGCTGTTCGACCGGACGATCGTCAGCGCCGGCGACACCCTGTTCGCCCGTGGCGCCGGCTGCGATCCGGGTTCCCAGGCAACCCTGACCACCGGCGGTGAACTGGTCGGACGCGCCGTCGCGGACAGGTCGGGCACCTTCGAGACCGTGGTGCAGTTCGCCAGCTTCGAACCCGGGCACCGTCCGGTCGAGGCCCGCTGCGCCGGCGAGAAGCCGTTGACCGCCGGCATCGACATGGTGCTCGTCGCCGCGGACACCAGCGCGTCGGCGACGTCGGTGCTGCTGCCGCTGTTCCTCGCGTTGTCCTTCCTCGCCGTCCACTACCAGATGGCAGCCCGGCGTCGGCGTCGGGGCCGGGTGCGTCGCTGATGGCGAACCCGTCCGCGTCCCAGGCCGCCGAGAACGACGGTGTCGCCGGCGCGGGCGGGTCCGCTGCCCTCAGTGCCGGAACAGGTGCCGACGGTGGCGACAGCGGGATCTCGGCGCCGGCCGAAGTGGGGCCCTACCGGCTGGTGCGGCGCCTCGGCGCCGGCGGAATGGGCACGGTCTACCTGGGCGAGACCGCCGAAGGTGGCCAGGTCGCGGTCAAACTGATTCGCCCGGACCTTGCCCGGCTCGCCGAATTCCGGTCCCGGCTCAAGCATGAGGCCGACAATGCCCGCCGCGTCGCCCGGTTCTGCACCGCCGCGGTCCTCGACGTCGACATCACCGGTGACCATCCCTACCTCGTCACCGAATACGTCGACGGACCGACTCTTTCCGAGGTGGTGCACAGCCGCGGGCCGCTGACCCCCGCCGAACTGCACCAGCTCGCGGTCAGCATGACCACGGCGCTGATGGCCATCCACCGCGCCGGGATCGTGCACCGCGACCTCAAACCCTCGAACATCCTGCTGTCCCGGCTTGGCCCGAAGGTCATCGACTTCGGTATCGCCCGCGCGCTGGACAGCGCCACCGTCGTCGGACGCGACTCCGGTACCGACCGCCACCTCGGCACACCCGCGTTCATGGCGCCCGAACAGGCCCGCGGCGAGCAGATCACATCGGCGGCGGACGTCTTCGCCTGGGGCGGTGTCCTCGTCTACGCCGGCACCGGCCGCTATCCGTTCGGCACCGGCCCCGCCCCCAGCCTGCTGTTTCGCACCGTCAACGACCCGCCCAACCTCGAGGGCCTCGACCCGAGCCTGCTCCCGCTGGTCGAGGACGCGATGCGCAAGATCGCCACGCTGCGCCCCGCCGCCGAGGAGCTCTACGTCCGCCTGCTCGACCTGCGCGTCGATGTCCCCGTCACCGCCCGCGAGCAGATCCTCTCCGAGGTCACCGCCCTCATCCGTCCGTTGAACACCACACCTCCCAGCACCCCCACCCCCGAACCGGACGCTGCCGGCCACGCCGTGGACGTGGACGGCGACCCGGCCGGTCCGATCACCCCGATCACCGGCCAGATGCCGCACGACCCGCCGCCCGAGACCCTGGGCACCCAGCCGCTGCCCCTCAACCCCGCCGCGTCCCCCCGCTCGACCGGCACCGGCTCGTCCTCGTCCTCCACCCCTGGCGGCGTTTCCCGAACCGGTGGTGCCTCTCGGACGGGTGGTGCCTCTCGGACGGGCGGAGCCTCGTCAGCGGGGGAGGCGGGCCCGCCGGCTGGCGGGAAGATTCCCTGGCGTCCGGCGGACCAGTGGACGGGGACCCCGCGCCTTGACGACGGACTGGTCACGGTCTGGGGCGCTGGCGAAGCAGTGGACGCCCGGCGTCTGGGCGCCGCCGCGGCGCGGACGCCCCAGGCCGGCCCGTCGGACCCGGCGACCCGGGCCGACGACGATCTCAGCGACGCCGAGACCGGCATCGTGCCCACCGACCACCTCAATCGTGTCCGCGACGCCCACCGTGCCCGTCAGGCACGGGTCCCGGCCAGGCTCCGGCCGACGGCCCCACATCCCGCGCGGCACCGGCCAGCGTGGCACCGTCCCGCGACACCACGTCCCGCGACACCGTGTCCCACGGGACGTCCGGTCGTCCTACCGCCGACCGCGCTGGGCAGTCGGGGCAGCGTGGCTCGGGCCAGCACGGCCAGGTGGAGCAGGGCAAGGCCTCGCCGAGGACACCGGCGGATCGGGTCCGGCGGGGACGGCGCTGGCTGGCGCTGGTGGCCGTCGTGCTCGTGGCCGTGCTCGTCGGCGCGATCGTTTTGATCGAGGGACGGGACAAGGGCGGGGCGGACGTCGCCGACGTGCCGCCCGCCGTCGCCGTCCAGGCGATCACGCGGCAGGCCACCGACCCGGGTCTGGCCAGTCGCCTGGCACTCGCCGCCTACCGCGCCGCACCCACCTCGACGCGGACCCAGGAAGCGATGATCGCCGCGTTCGGCGAGAACCTCCCGCCGGTCGCCGTGGACTCCGGCTCCGCCGACATCCGGTCGATGGCGATCAGCCGCGACGGCAAGCTCGTCGCCGTCGGCGGCGCGGACGGCGTCATCACCATGTGGGAGGTGACCGACCGCACCCGACTGCAACGCCGTGACTCGGTCCGCACCACCGGCTGGGTCGACTCGATGACGTTCAACTCCGACGGCAAACTGCTCGCCACCGGCAGCGCGGACGGCTCCGTCCGCCTGTGGGACGCGCACGACCCCACCAACCTACGCCGCCTGTCGATCACCCAGCGTCACACTGACACGGTGCGCGCTGTCGCCTTCACCCCGGACGGCAACACGCTCGCCTCCAGCGGCACCGACGGGACACTCGCCCTGTGGGACATCACCGACCCCGCGAACCCCACCATCCGCTCACACTTCGAGACCGCCACCGGCGGCGTGTACGCGGTCGCGTTCGCACCGAAGGGCGGCATCCTGGCCACCGCCGGCGAGGACGCCACCATCCGTCTGTGGAACATCACCGATGCCGCCCATCCCGTGGGTGGCCTGGTGCTGCGCGGCCACAGCCGGGCCGTGCAGACCCTCGCCTACACCGCGGACGGCGCGACCCTCATCACCGGCGGTGTCGACGCCACCGTCCAGCTCTGGAACGTGGCCATTCGCGACCAGGCGATCTCTCTGCGCAACATCCCTGGCCAGCTCGGCGGCGTGACCGCGGTCGCGGTCTCCCGCAGCATCGTCGCCTCCGGTGGTGACGCCGAGGTGATCCGACTGGCCGGCATCACCGACCCCACCGACCCGGTACCCCTGGCCAACTGGCACGGCCCCACCCGTTCGATCACTGCGGTCGGATTCGTCGGCGACAGCGGCGTGGTACTCGCCGCCGCCCACGACGGCACCCTGCGCCTGTGGGACGCGGACCCCGCCCACCTGGCCACCGCCGCCTGCACCGACCCCGCCAACCGCATCAGCCCCGCCGAATGGTCCACCTTCTTCGGCTCGATGGACTATCGCCCGCCCTGCTGAGTGCGGCACGCGAGATCAGCGTCGATGCCTGAGCTTCGTGGTGACACCGGAACGCCGGCTTTCCGGGGCCGGGCCGGCGGGCATCCCGCCAGCCGGGTTCGGACCAGTCTGGTTCGGGCCGGTCGGGTTCGGTCCGACCTGGTTCGGTCCGGTGGGCGGGTTCGCCGCCACGCGCCGGACGGTCCGACGAAGCTGAATCATCCGACCGACACCGGGGATGGCGACCAGCAGTGCACCAGCGACCGCGGAGAACAGCATGGCCACGGCGAGCGGCAGTGTGCCGCTCAGGCCAAGGAACGACACCTTCACATCGTCCAGATTCTGCAGAATAAATATCAGCAGAATGATCAGGACGACTGAGAACAGTATCAGGCTCGTCCATGCCCGACTGGTGCGGGTATGCGGAATATCCGGCCGTGCGGGCGAACCTCCGGTACCGCCGCGCGCATTCCTGGAACCACGGCCCTGGTCGACATCACCAGGGCCCGGACCGGTGCCTCCGAACCTGTTGCCCCCGGGGCCGGGACCCGCGGGGCCGGGCGCGGCAGGCCCGGGGCCCGCGGGGGCGGGATAGGACGTGGCGGCGGGCGGTGCGCCGGTCGGCGGGAAGCCTGGCTGCGGGCGGGTGTTCACGGGGAAGCCGCTCGTCTGGCCAGGTGCCGCTTGCGGTGCGCCGCCCGTGGACGGATGGCTGGGGGGCGGCGTCGTCATGACCTTCGTGTACCCTGTCAGCTTGACAATATCCCGATCGGATGGGTCCATCCGATCGTCGAATCAGTCACTTGTTTCGTCCGAACAGCCACATCACCGAGGAGATCGGCACCCGAACGATCCTGCCGAAGCCGGGCGAAGGATTCGGGGCCTCGTTTCCGCACCCACTCCTGGCAGGATTCGATGACGGTGCCGCGACCGACCCGTCTGCGGATAAACAGGCGCTTTCCGGATTGCGGTGATGATCGCGGGTGGGGCGTCAGGGGGTGCTGGTGGTGAAGCCCGGTGCCACCACGCCGGAGCTCGAGAACGAACCGGTACCGGCGGTGGCGGTGGGGCTCGTGCCGACGGAGCCGAACAGGCCACCATCGGTGGACGGGC
>NZ_CADCWS010000091.1 GCF_902806475.1 Candidatus Frankia nodulisporulans | reverse complement strand
CCGCAGCGTGTTGCACTACTTCTTCAGCGGGCTCCTGGTGGCGACGTGTGTTCTGATCGCCTGGTTCTCCGGTTACGTGGTCTACAAGCTGCAGGAGGGCCAGCGATGAGCGCCCAGGGTGAGGGTCGGGGCCGGCCGGGAGGCGTCGTGGACCTGCACGCGAGTCTGCTGCCGTTGGCGTTTCTGGTCGGGACCTGGCGGGGGGAGGGGGTCGGCGGCTACGAGGGGCTGGAGGGTTTCCACTACGGGCAGGAGATCACCTTCGCCGCTGACGGACGTCCCGCGCTCGGCTACGTCTCGCACACCTGGTGGGCGGACGAGCCCCGCGACGGTCGGGAGCCGGGCGGTCCGCTGGCGACCGAGACCGGGTTCTGGCGGGTCCAGCCGGGCGAGGACGGGGCGACGGTCATCGAGGTCACCCTCGCGCATCCGTTCGGCATCGCCGAGATTTATGTGGGCAGCGTGGCCGGTACCCGCATCGACCTCGACCACAACGTCGTGATCCGGACGGCGACCGCCCGGGACGTCACCCGCTCGGTGCGGCTCTACGGCCTCGTCGAGGGCGGCGACCTCGCCTACGCCATCGACATGGAGGCCGGCGGCAAGCCGATGCAGTCGCACCTGTCCGCCCGCCTCAGGCGCGTCTCCGACTGACGCCTTCCTGAGGCCCGGTCACCAGGGGAAGCGGCACTTTGGCTCCGCGTGGCCGGTCGGAGCGCAGCGCCCAGGTGATCGCGCCGTGAAGTTTCTGGAACGCAAGCAAAGGCGCTATTGATCTCAACAAATCAACCTTGAATGATCATCAGGGTCGAGGCGTTGTGTCGCGTGGCGCGCCGATAGCTCTCCGTGTCGGGGCTAGACTGCCGATCGGCGGGTCGTTGTGGGCGAGAGGGGACTGGGTTGTCGGCGGATTCTTTTGTTCACCTCCACGTGCACACCGAGTATTCGATGCTCGATGGCGCGGCGAAATCGGGCCTGCTTTTCAGGGAAGCGGCGAAGCTGGGAATGCCGGCGGTCGGGATGACCGACCACGGCAACATGTTCGGCGCCTACGAGTTCTACCAGGGTGCGACGAAGGCCGGCGTAAAGCCGATCATCGGCATCGAAGCCTATCTGGCACCTGAGTCCCGCCATCACAAGCGGCCCGTTCTGTGGGGGGACCGTTCGCAGCGCGACGTCGACCCCGCGGGCGAGGGCGGCGATGTGTCCGGTGGTGGCGCCTACACGCACATGACGATGCTCGCGGCCAACGCCGAGGGGCTGCGCAATCTTTTCCGGCTGTCCTCCATCGCGTCGATCGAGGGTTACTACCGCAAGCCGCGCATGGACCATGACCTGGTCTCCCAGTACTCGGCCGGGATCATCGCGACGACGGGCTGCCCGTCGGGTGAGGTGCAGACCCGGCTTCGCCTGGGCCAGTTCGACAAGGCGCTCGCCGCGGCGGCCACCTATCGGGAGGTGTTCGGTCCGGACAACTTCTTCCTGGAGCTGATGGACCACGGCCTGCCGATCGAGCGCAGCGTCCGCCAGGGCCTGCTCGACATAGGCGCGAAGCTGGGGCTGCGTCCGCTGGCCACCAACGACTCGCACTACGTGACCGAGGATCAGGCGGAGAGCCACGAGGTGCTGCTGTGCGTCGGCACCGGTAAAAGGCTCGACGATCCGAATCGTTTCAAGTTCGAAGGCTCCGGCTACTACCTCAAGTCGCCCGAGGAGATGCGCGGTCTCTGGGACGGGGAAGTCCCGGGGGCCTGTGACAGCTCCCTGCTCATAGCCGAGCGGGTGGAGCCGTACGACGAGGTCTTCGCCTTCGTGGACAGGATGCCCCGGTTTCCGGTGCCCGAGGGTGAGACCCAGCTCTCCTGGCTGCGCAAGGAAATCGACCGCGGGCTGGTCTGGCGTTTCCCGGCGGGCGTGCCCGAGGATGTGGTCACGCGCGTCGAGTACGAGGTCGGCGTTATCGACAAGATGGGTTTCCCGGCCTACTTCCTGGTCGTCGCGGATATCTGTGCGTTCGCGCGATCGCGGGGTATCGGCCTGGGGCCGGGGCGTGGCTCGGCCACCGGTTCGATGATCGCCTACATTCTGGGTATCACCGAGCTGAACCCGATCGAGCATGCCCTGATCTTCGAGCGCTTCCTCAACCCCGAGCGCATCTCGCCGCCGGACATCGACCTGGACTTCGACGAACGCCGGCGTGGTGAGGTGATCCGTTACATCACCGAGCAGTACGGCGAGGACCGGGTCGCCCAGATCAACACCTTCGGCACGATCAAGGCGAAGGCCGCGGTCAAGGACTCGTGTCGGGTGCTGGGCTACCCCTACGCGCTCGGCGACAGGATCTCGAAGGCGATGCCGCCGGACGTGATGGGCAAGGGGATCCCCCTGACGGGGATCTTCGACCCGAAGCACGAGCGTTTCAGCGAGGCCAGCGAGATCCGGGCCCTCTACGAGGCCGACGCCGACGTGAAGAAGATCATCGACACGGCGCGTGGGCTGGAGGGGCTGACCCGAGGGGCCGGTGTGCACGCCGCGGGCGTGATCCTGTGTTCCGAGCCGCTGCTGGACGTCCTGCCGATCCACCGCCGCGACAACGACGGCGCGATCATCACGGGATTCCCGTTTCCTCAGTGCGAGGAGATGGGTCTGCTCAAGATGGACTGCCTCGGGCTGCGCAACCTCACCGTCATCGGCGACGCGATCGAGTCCGTCAAACGCAACCGTGGCGTCGACATCGATCTGTCCACCCTCCCGCTGGAGGACGCCAAGGCGTTCGAACTGCTGGCCCGCGGGGACACGCTCGGCGTGTTCCAGCTCGACGGTGGGCCGATGCGTAACCTGCTGCGCCTGATGTCACCGACGAAGTTCGGTGACATCGCCGCCGTGCTCGCGCTCTACCGGCCGGGCCCGATGGCGGCCAACAGCCACATCGAGTACGCCGACCGCAAGAACGGCCGCAAGGAGATCAACCCGATCCACCCCGACCTCGCCGAGGCGCTGGAACCGATCCTGGGCGAGACCTACCACCTGGTGGTGTACCAGGAGCAGGTCATGGCCATCGCCCGCGAGCTGGCCGGCTACAGCCTCGGCGCCGCCGACCTGCTGCGCCGCGCGATGGGCAAGAAGAAGAAGGAGATCCTGGACAAGGAGTTCGCCCGCTTCTCCGCCGGGATGAAGGAGCAGGGCTACACCGACGTCGCGGTCCAGGCGCTGTGGGACGTGCTCGTCCCGTTCTCCGGCTACGGGTTCAACAAGTCCCATACCGCCGGGTACGGCGTGGTGTCGTTCTGGACCGCCTACCTCAAGGCCAACTATCCGGCCGAGTTCATGGCCGCGCTGTTGACGTCCGTCGGGGATGACAAGGACAAGATGGCGGTCTACCTGGCCGAGACCCGCCGGATGGGTATCCAGGTGCTGCCACCCGACGTCAACGAGTCGGACCTGCGGTTCGGCGCGGTCGGGGAGTCCATCCGCTTCGGCCTGGGCGCCGTGCGCAACGTCGGGGAGAACGTCGTCGCGTCGATCGTCGCGGCCCGGGAACGCAAGAACGCCTACGAGTCGTTCGCCGACTTCCTGCAGAAGGTCGACATCGGCGTGTGCAACAAGCGCACGATCGACTCCCTGATCAAGGCCGGTGCGTTCGACTCGCTCGGCCATCACCGCCGGGTGCTGGTCAGCGTGCACGAGACCGCGATCGACGCGGTGATCATCACGAAGCGGGCCGAGGCGATCGGCCAGTTCGACCTGTTCGGCGGCGCGGGCGGCGACGAGGAGGAGAGCTCGCCGCTGGGCCTCGACCTGGACCTGTCCGGCCCCGAGTGGCCGAAGAAGGAACTGCTGGCCCAGGAACGCGACATGCTCGGCCTGTACGTCTCCTCGCATCCACTCGAGGGCGCCGAGCGGGCGTTGGATCGCCACCGTGACACCCGGATCGTCGACCTCGTCGAGGCCAGCGACGGCAACAGCGTGCAGATCGCCGGCATCATCAGCAAGATCGACCGGCGGATCAACAAGAACACCGCCAAAGCCTGGGCGATCGTGACCGTCGAGGACCTCGACGCCTCCATCGAGGTGCTGTTCTTCCCCCAGTCCTACGAGATCCACTCCACCGCGCTCGCGACGGACGCGGTCATCTCGGTGCGGGGCAGGATCAACGAGCGGGAGGGTTCGGTCTCGCTGTTCGCCCAGGACCTGACGGTGATCGATGTCGCGACCCATCTGAACGGGCCGCCGGTCGTCATCACCCTGCCCACCTACAAGATCACGCCACCGTTGGTCGCCGATCTCAAGGTCATCCTGACGACCCATCCGGGCTCGACACCGGTGCACCTGCGTCTGGAAGGCCCGCAGAACAGCAGCCTGCTGCTGCTCGAACCGCAGGTGCAGGCGAGTGGTTCCCTGCTGGGAGACCTCAAGGCCCTGCTCGGTGCCCGAGCCGTCACCGCATGACCGCGGGCCCGCCACCGTGGGCGCCGGGTCCGCCTGATCCAGCCGGTCAGGCGGGCCTGGTCACGCTGCCGGCGTCGGCGGCGAGCTTCGCCCGCCACGCCTTCTCACGTTCGATGGCGGACGCGAACCCGAGGGCGATCGCCGGGTCGAAGTTCTCGTCCGCGTAGGTGCCGACGCAGCCGAGAATCCGGTCGATCTCGTCGGCCGACACGGCGGCCAACGGCACCTGGCCGGTGAGGAAGATGTCACCGACCCGGTCGATGGAGAAGTGCACGCCGTAGGTGCGCGCGTTGCGCCCGAGTAGGAAGCCGTAGGTACCGGCGGTGTTCTCGGCCGGCGCGCGCATGAAGAACGCCTCGACCAGCAGGGTGTGGTCCTGCACGACGAGCCAGGTCATGGTGCGCAGCTTGTGCTCGCCCTCCAGGGTGACCAGGAACGAGCCGGTGCCGACGTGTTCGAAGGCGAGCTCGAGGTCGGCGAGGGCGGTCGCGATCACGGTGTCGAGCCGTTCACGTTCGGGCGCGTCGATGGGTGCCGTCATGGCGCGGTTCCTCCCCGCTCGTCGCGGCGGTGAAGCCGGATCCGGTGCAGCCGAATCCGATCCTCGCACGCCCCCGCCCCCACCCGCTCACAGTCCCTACCGGCCCACAGTCCCTACCGGCCCACGGTGTGACGGGCTCGGCTCAGACGGCCACCGCGGTCGGGTGCAGCGCGTGCTGGTAGCTGTGCAGCACCCCGCGGGCCGTGGCCGACCAGCCGAAGCCGGCGGCCCGTTCGATCGCCCCGGCCGCGAGCCGGGCCCGCAGCCGGGGCTGGCGCAGCAGGCGGTCGAGCGCGTCGGCGTAGCGCAGCGGGTCGTGACCCGGCACGAGCAGGCCGGAGACACCGTCGGCGACCGCCGTACGCAGCCCACCGACCGCGGCGGCCACCACCGGCGTGCCGCAGGCCTGCGCCTCCAGGGCGACCAGGCCGAAGCTCTCACTGTGACTGGGCACGACCACGGCGTCGGCGGCCCGGTACCAGTGCGCGAGCTCGGGTTGCGGCGCCGGTGGCTGGAACCGGACCAGGTCGGAGATACCCAGGTCCGCCGCCAGTTTCACCAGCGCGTCGGGCTGTTCCAGACCGGCGCCGCTCGGGCCGCCGACGACAGCGACCGACAGCCGGGCGCGGCGGCTCGGATCGCGGCGCAGCAACTCGGCGGTGGCGTGCAGCAGGATGTCGGGCGCCTTCAACGGTTGGATGCGTCCGACGAACAGCAGCAGCTCACCATCGGCCTCCAGGCCAAGCCGCAGCCGTGACCGGGCCCGCGACGCGGCGATGTCCCCGGGTCGGACGGGGCCGCCGCCACCTCTGCCACCCGGGCGGAAGACGGTCAGGTCGACACCGGGGGCGACGACATCCACGCGGTCGGGTGCCGCGCCGTAGAGACCGATCAGGTGGGCGCGTTCCTCGGCGGTGGAGGCGATCAGCCGGGTGGCGTCGGCGACGACCTCCTGTTCGCCGTGCAGCCGCCCGGCGGGTTCCGGGCGGTCACCGACGGCCAGCGCATCGTTCTTGACCTTCGCGAGGGTGTGCGAGGTGTGCACGAACGGCACCGCCCATCGGCGGGCGGCGGCCCGGGCGACCTGCCCGGACAGCCAGTAGTGCGAGTGGATGAGGTCGAACCAGCCCGGCTCGTGCCCGGCCTCGGTGCGCAGCACGTCCGCGGTGAACGCGCACAGCCACGCCGGCAGGTCCTCGCGGCGGACCTCCTCGAACGGCCCGGCATCGACGTGGCGCACCGTCACTCCGGGGGCGAGCTGCGCGGTCGCCGGCACCCGGCTGCTGACCGCCCGGGTGAACACCTCGACCTCGACCCCGTGGCGCGCCAACTGCCGGGACAGCTCCACCACGTACACGTTGAGCCCGCCGGCGTCACCGGTGCCCGGCTGCTCCAGGGGTGAGGTGTGCATCGACAGCATCGCCACCCGCCGCGGGTGGGCCGCACGCCCCGACTCGCCGCGGATCAGACGCACCGCGCACCCCCGTCCAGCAGCGCCCACGGCATACCTTCGTCCGGCGATGGTTGCCGCGTTCGCCCAGTACGACCGTCGTTGCTGTGGACCAACACGAGAACCACCGTTCTACCCGTCCAGTTGTCCGGTCAACTGATCGGACGTGGCCGATCCGTCGCCGCGGACCGGGAATCTCCCGGTCCTTGCAGGTCAACGCGGCGGGGTGGCGCTCTGTGCCGGATCTGTCGTCACGATCCTGTAACGAATCAGACGTCCCGGTGGCCCGCCGACCGGCCCGAAGGAGGGCACCTGGCGACGGCCGAGGAGCCGGACCGCACCGTCCCCGTCCAACCGGTGGGGGGCGATCTGCGACGCTGGGCGGATGGTGAACCCCCGCGGCGGGCGGCTCGCGGCGGGCCGCGCGCGTGCCCTTGGGCTCCCTACCCGGGGGACGACGGCGCCGAACCGGCTGCGCCGGGTCGACCGCTGGCTGGCCGACGTGGCCGGCCCGCTCCTGCGCGGCAGCGTCGACCCGCTGGTCGTCGACGTGGGCTTCGGATCGTCCCCGGTGACGACGGTGGAGCTGTACGAGCGGCTGCGGGTGGTGTGCCCGCGGGTGCGGGTCCTTGGTCTCGAGCTTGACCAGCAGCGGGTCGCGGCGGCGCGCCCGGCGGCCCGGCCACCCCGGCTCACCTTCGACCACGGCGGGTTCGGGCAGGTCGCGCGGGACGGGCAGCCGGTGGTGATCAGGGCGTTGAACGTGCTGCGTCAGTACCCGGAGCCGGCCGTGGCCGGGGCGTGGCAGGCCATGACCGGCCTGCTCGCGCCCGGCGGGCTGCTCGTGGAGGGCACCTGCGACGAGATCGGCCGGCGGGCCTGCTGGTTCGGCCGTCCGGCCAGTGCCGCGCCACCGCGGTGGCTGGCCGCCACCGGGCGGATTCCGGCCGGGCCGACGCTGACCCTGGCCGCACATCTGCCGAGCCTGCGCCAGCCGTCCGAGCTCGCCGAACGACTCCCCAAGACGCTGATCGCCCGCAACGTGGCGGGGGAGGACATCCACCGGCTGCTCGAGGAGCTGGATCAGGCGTGGGCGCGGGCGGCGGCCAAGGCGGTGTTCTCGCCACGGCAACGCTGGATCGCCGCGGTACTCGACCTGCGCGCGGGGGGTTTCCCGGTCCGCGGGGACGTGCGCCGCTGGCGACTGGGCGAGCTCACGGTTGACTGGCCGCCGCCAGCGCCGCGGTGAAAGCCTGGTGGACGCGCGCGTCGAACAGGACGAACCGGACGTCCCGCACGTTCGTCGTCGCGGTGAGCACACTCGTCACCGCGAGGCGGGCGGCGTCGTCCAACGGCCACCCGTACGCCCCGGCACTCACCGCCGGGAACGCCACCCCGGACGCGCCCAGCTCGTCGGCGACCCGCAGCGCGTTGACGTAGGCCGAGCACAGCAGATCGGAACGATCCTCGCGTGGGTCGTGGATCGGCCCGACGACGTGGATGACATGCCGGGCCGGGAGTCGCCCGGCGGTCGTCGCCACCGCCTGCCCGGTCGGTAGGCCATCGGGCAGTGTGGTGCGGCGCAGTTCACGACAGGCCGCGAGGATCCGCGGCCCTCCCGCGGCGTGGATCGCACCGTCCACCCCACCGCCGCCGAGCAGGCTGTTGTTCGCGGCGTTGACGATCGCGTCGATCTCGACGCCGGTGATGTCACCCTGCTCCAGCCGTACCCGCACCATGGCGCCCATTGTCGCATCGGGCCGATCGCGCCGGGTGCGAAGGGGCATCATCCGGGCGCGGATCGTGGCGGCGCGGGCGCCTCGGGGAGAGGCTCCGGGGAGCATCGCGGGTCACGCTGTGGCGCGATTGCGCTTAGCCTGATCCTGCGATCCGATGGGAGGCGCCTTCGCCGGACGGGCGACAGGGGTGGAAGGAGCGGCGGTGATGACGGCAGATTCGCGGCTGGTGGTGCTCGGTTTCGACAGCCTCGAACAGGCCCGGGCGGCGTGGGTGCTGGGGCGGCGGTTGCGCCGTCGCCGCCGGCTCGACGTCGTCGACGGGGCCCTGGTGTGGCGCGATGACGCGGGTCGGATCACGATCCACCGGTTGGCCAGCCCGCCGCGCACCGCGGCGTTGGGCGGCGCGGCCTGCGGCGGGGTGCTGGGCACCCTGTTCTTCGCCCCGCTGATCGGGCTGGGGCTGGGGGCGGGCCTGGGCGCCCTGATCAGTCGGATGCTGGGGCCGGGGGTGGACGAGGCGCAGATCCGGCGGGTCGCCGGGCATCTGCAACCGGGCCGGGCGGCGGTGTTCGCGCTGGTCCGCCGGTCCGGCGAGGAGGCGGTCGACGAGGTGGTCGCCGCCCTTCGGCCGCACCGGCCACGGGTGATCATGAGTACCTTGCCGGCGAGCCGGGAACGACACCTGGCCGAGGCACTGGGCCGCCGGGCCGCGCCGGCCTGAACTCCCCTGGCCGGGCGCCGACGGACCAGCACCGTCAGTGGACCAGCACCGTCAGCGGATCAGAGGGCCGGTGGGCGCAGGGTCGGCGCCACCTTGTTGAGCACTTCCAGGTCGTCGGACCTGGGCTGCCACTCGCCGGCGGTGGCGTTGGCCCGCACCTGGCTCGCGGTGGTCGCACCGGCGATGACCGAGCTGACGCCGGGCTGCGCGGCGAGACCGCCGATGGCCACGTCCAGCAGCGAGCGGTCGCGTTCACGGGCGAAGGTCTCCAGGACCTCGAGCCGGTCGAAGAGCTCGTCGGTCAGCAGATCCTGCCGGCTGGCCAGCCGGGTGCCGGCGGCCGGGGCCTCGTCCCGCTGGTACTTCCCGGTGAGCAGGCCGTTCTCCAGCGGGTAGTACGGAATGACCCCGATGCCGTACTTGAGCGTGGCCGGGACGAGCTCCGCCTCGACGCCGCGCTCGAGCATGCTGTAGTGGTTCTGTGCGGAGATGAACCGGTTGGTGCCCGAGGCGCGGGCTGTCCACTCGGCGTCGGCGATCTGCCAGGCGTCCAAGGTTGCAGGAGCCGACGTAACGGATCTTGCCAGCCTTGATCAGCTCGTCGAGTGCCTCGAGCGTCTCGTCGATCGGGGTGAACGGGTCCGGTCGGTGCAGCTGGAGCAGGTCGATGTAGTCGGTCTGCAGCCGGCTCAGCGATCCCTCGACGGCCTTGCGGATGTAGCGCCGCGACGTCCGGGCACGGAAGTCCTGGCCGTAGATGCCGGCCATGTCCCCGCCGAACTTGGTGGCCAGCACAACCTCGTCACGACGGCCGCGCAGGACGTGGCCGAGCTGGGTCTCCGACCCACCCTTGTTTCCGTAGACGTCGGCCGTGTCGAAGAACGTGATGCCCACATCGAGGGCGGCGTCGACGACCGCGCGGGTGCCATTGAGATCCACCCGTGAGCCGAAGTTGTTGCACCCCAACCCCACCACAGATACAAGCAGTCCGGACGATCCCAGCGAGCGATAGCGCATGCCCTAAATAGTGCACACCCGATCGGGGCCCGTGTTCACCAGGTCCACGGACCACGATCGGCTGCACTGTGCTAGTGGCCGCACCTGCGGCTTCCACTGGCGGTTGTGTCTGGGTTGATATTCGTCAGTTCTGCGGGACGGCGTCGACGATCGCGCGCCCGACCGCCGTGGCGGCGTGGCGGGTCGTGGTGCGGGCCGCGCGGGTCTGGCTCACCGCGGTGCGGGTCCGGTGCACGGCCTGCTCCGTCGCCGGACTGCGTCGCAGGCTCGCCACCCGGCGCTCACCGCGTGACGCCCACGCGTTGTAGAGATCGGTGGCCCGTCCCTGAAGGTCGGAGATCTGCGAGGTGACCGTGCCCGGTAGCGCGAGGACGGCCGTGCCGACCTGTACCGGGACCCGGGCGGCCTGCACCGGCAGGGAGCCGACCCGATCGGAGATCCGACGCACCTCGTTGCCGGTGGTCGTCGGCAGGGCGCGCAGCTTCGCGACCGCGAGGTCGGCCGCACCCACCGAGGCGTACAGCGGCTTGCGCACCTCCGCCAGCGGCACCCGGACCTCGGCCTGGGCCCGGGCGGTGTCCCCTCGCACGCCGGCTCCGGCGCTGGCACTGGCCCGAGCGGTCGGCCGGGTCGGGCTCGTGCGGCTGGCCGGTCGGCTCGACCCGCGGGTCGTCGTGGACCGGGTCGTCGTGGACCGGGCCGACGCGGGGGTGCGCGTCGTCGAGGCGCGCGTCGTCGACGTGCGGCTGGTCGAGGTCCGCGTGCTCGGGACGGTCGTCCGGCTCGACGACGGGCCGCTGTTGGAGGTGTTCGTGCCGCCCACGTTCGCGGCGGCACCGGCGGTGGGCGTCGTCGCGCCGCCACTGGCGCTGGACGGGCCGCTGGTCGACGTGGCGGGGCTGGTCGGAGCGTCGGAACCGCTGGCGGTGGGGGTCGAAGCCCCGGTGGAGGTGGAACGGGCCGGCGTACTACGGCCGTTCGTGCTACGGGTGGTGGCCATCAGGACTCCCTCAGTGGTCAGTTCGTGTCGTCGTATCGCGCTTCCTGGGTTCCGGCCGGCGCGCCCGATGCGCGACCCGGCGGTGGGTCAGGGGATGGCGTGGGGAATGCGCGCGGTGGTCGGACTGGTCAGCCTTCGGGCTGCTCGGTGCCCCCGGGCGTCGCCGCCGGGTCGACGTTCGTGGCCGTGCTGGTCCCGGGGGCCGCGTCGGCCTTGGGAGCCGCGGCGGGCTTGCTGGCCGTACCGGAGGCCCTGACCGCCCTGGTCGATCTGGACGTTCTGGTGCTCCTGGGCGTCGTGACGCTCGTACCGGCCGCGCTGGCTGTCGCCGCGGTACCCGTGGTCGTGGTACCCGTGGTCGTGGTACCCGTGGTACCCGTGGTACCCGTGGTACCCGTGGTACCCGTGGTGGCCGTGCGGCGGGGGGCCCGGGGGGTGGTGCCGCGGACCTTCACCGGTGTGCCGGTGGCGACGGGCCGACCCGCGCCCGTCTGGTCCGCGGTGGTTCGTTTTTCCGCCGCCGCGGTGTGGTTGGCGACGGCATTCTCCTTGCAGAACGCCTCGTAGATGTCGAGGACGACCTGCTTCTGCCGTTCGGAGAGGGATTCGTCCGCGAGGACGGCGGCCATCACACTGTCGCCGCCGTGTCGTTCCTCGAGAATGCCCGCCTGGACGTAGAGCGCCTCGGCCGAGATACGCAGGGCCTTGGCGATCTGCTGGAGAATCTCCGCGGATGGCCGGCGCAGACCGCGTTCGATCTGGCTCAGATACGGGTTGCTGACCCCGGCCTGTTTGGCGAGCTGACGCAACGAGATCTGGGCCGTGCGGCGCTGATCCCGAATAAAGTCGCCGAGCTCACGGACGTTCAGGGCCGACACCAGAACACACGCCTCCTTTGCCGGGCGACCGAACAACCGGCCGCCATCGCCGCCTCTCACCGGGGACGGTGCGCGAGCGCCGCCCGACCGGCGCACCGGCGCGGGGACCGGAACAACGCGGCATCAACACCGGCGACGATACGTCGCGCTGCTAACTCTGGCAAGCGCACCAGTTAGCAGTATCCGTCCGGCGTCGTCGCGAGTCAGAGGGAAATGTGCAGGTGGGAGAGGTACTCCTTCCCCGTGGGCCCGCTTGCGGGTGCCCTAGCTTTCGGCCTGGGCCAGCCATGCGCGCTGGGTGGCGAGTGCCGCCTCGGCCTGCGCGATCTCCTTCGTGCGCCCGGCGGCCTGTGCCTTGGCGAGCTTGTCCTCCAGCTTCGCCACCGACTCCCGCAGTTTGGTGACGAACGGGGAGGAAGCCATCGACTGCTGCTCCCAGCGGGCGTCCGCGGCATCGCGCAGCCGGTCGCCGATCGCGGCCATCTGCCGTTCGAGCGTGCCGGCCGACTCGCGTGGGACCCGACCGATCTCGTCCCAGCGGATCTGCAGTTCGCGCAGCCGACGCAGGGAGCGGTCGATGTCCTCCGGGTCGAGGGCGTCCGCCTCCGCGAGTACCTGCTCCTTCTTGACCTGGTTCTCGCGCAGTTCGGCGTCCCGCTCGGCGTTGGCCTCGTTGCGCCGGTTGAAGAAGACGTCCTGGACCTCGCGGAACTCGGCCCACAGCGCGTCGTCGACGTCCTTGGCGGCCCGGCCGGCGGCCTTCCACTCGGTCAGCAGCGCCCGGTAGCGGGCGGTGGTACCGACCCAGTCGGTGGAGTCGACCAGCACCCGGGCCTCGGCGATGATCGCTTCCTTGCGCTCCTTCGAGCGGCTTCGCTGCGTGTCGAGCGCGGCGAAGTGCGCGGTGCGCCGCCGGGTGAACTCCTCCCGGGCGGCGACAAGGCGCCGCCACAGGGCCGAGTCGGTGCGCTTGTCGAGCGAGCCGACGGCGCGGAACTCCTCCGCGAGCGTGCGGAACCGCTCGCCGGTGGACTTCCATTCGGAGCTCTGCCCGAGCCGCTCGGCCTCGGCGACCAGTTCCTCCTTGGCCGCGAGCACGCGGGCGCTGCGCTCGGCCCGCTCGGCGGCCAGCGCGGTGCGGCGGGCCCGGGTGCCCTCGATCACGGTCTCGAGTCGGGCCCGCACCGCGTCGAGGTCACCCACGACGGCCGCGGTGGGCAGCGAATCCAGCAGCCGACGGGCCGTGCCGGCCACCCCGGCCGGGTCGACGCCGGCCAGCGTGAGGCGCCGCTCCAGCAGCGTGACCTCAGCGCACAGATCGTCGTAACGGCGCTGGAAGTGCGCCAGCCCCTCGTCCGGGCTGCCGGCGCGCCATGATCCGACAGCGCGCTCCCCGTCCGCGAGGCGAACGTAGACCGTGCCGTCATCAGCGACGCGCCCCCAGGCGGCGGCGGTGTCGGATTCGCTGCGGTCGCTCATGGTGGTCCCGAAGATTGATGGTCCGAAGATCGGCTGATGGTTGGCTGTCATTCTTACAGGCGAAGGGCCCAGAGGGGACAGCCGCCGCGGATCGGCTCACACCGCCGCCGCGGGCCCGTTGGTTCGGTTTCGACCGCCAGCCCTTGGAACCCAGCGCGACCGGGGTCAAGATACGTGACGGGGACGAGTCGGGCGAATGCCGGTCGCGAGGGCCGGGCGGCCGGGCCAGTCCGCATGGTCGAGGGGGTCTCGCCTGATGCGTATCCGTCGGATGCTACCGCTACTTGTCGCTCTCGGCATGATTTATCTCACGGCGTGTGGCGGTGGCGGCTCGGCCGGAGACGGGCGTCCCGCGGGGCGTTCGGCGACACCGGCCGTCGACGATCCGGCTGGCGCCAGGGCCTCGGCGGCCTGCGCGGCCCAGGTGCGGACGCTGCGACTGGTCACCGAGGACATCTACGGCGACGTGGCGCGGGCCGGCGCGGCGGCGATGCGCAGGGCCCATCCCGGGCTCACCGTCGACGTCGTCGCGGATGCCCATGACGACCCGTCGCTGGCCGCCGCGATCCGCGCCGACCGGGCCGCGGGGCGCGGTGTGGACGTGGCGGCCGCGGGGCTCGCGATGCTGCCCGAGATGGCCGGCGACCTCGGCGCCCAGCCACTGTCCGCGCGGTCGCTGCGGGCCTCCTACGACCAGCGCGCGCTCGGCCTGGGCACCGTGGCCGGCCGGCTGGTCGGCATCCCGACGCAGCTCACCACGCTGGCGCTGGTCTACAACCAGGACCTCCTGGAACGGGCCGGGGTCGACCCGAAGACGCTGTCGGACACCGACGGCGTGCTCGCCGCCGCCGAACGGATCAGGGCCACCGCGGGGGGCATCCAACCGCTCGACGTGATCACCGACGGGCAGCAGGGCCAACTGCTGCTCGCCACCCTGGCCAACTCCCGGGGCATCCCGCTACAGGACGACGTCGGCCGCCCCACCCTCACCACCGCGGCCACCCGCGAGGCCGCCGCGTTCCTGGCCAGGATCGGTGGCTACGGTCCGCAGCCCGACCTTCCCATCCTGGCGCTGGCGCGCTTCGGGCCGCGCCGCCAGACGGCGATGCTCGCCATGGACCTCCGCGCGCTCACCGGCAACCTGAAGATCGTCGCTGGGGACGGTGCGCGGGGCCCGCGGATCGGCATGGTTCCCTTCCCCGTGCTGCCCGGCGGAACGTTCCGTCCGGTCGCGCAGGGAAGCGCGCTGAGCGTGCTGGCCACCGACCGCTGCCAGCGGGAGATGGCGACGGAGCTGGTGGTCACGCTGCTGTCGCCGGAGTTCGTCGCCGACGACACCCGGGCGTCCAGCTCCATCCCGCTCGACACCGCGGCCGTCGGTGCGCTGTCCGCCTTCTACACCACCTACCCGCAGCTGCGGGTCTTTCTCGGCACGGTCGGCTCGCTGGTCCGTCCGCCCTCCTGGGGCGGTGCACTCGGCGGGCAGGTGGCCGGTGCGCTCAGCGGCCAGGTCGCCCGCCTGCTGCGCGGCGCGGATCCGACCCAGAGCCTCGCCGCCGCCCAGACCGAGGCCGAGAATCTGACCCGATAGTCACAATGTAACTGGTCAGGTCTCGTAGATCGTTTGTTTTTTGTTCCTCGGCTGGCTGGGATGCTTTGAT
>NZ_CADCWS010000090.1 GCF_902806475.1 Candidatus Frankia nodulisporulans | reverse complement strand
AGCGGCCCGACCAGGCGTGGATCGAACGACCGGCGTGATCCGATCACCATGCCCACGACGAACGCGCCGAAGATGGCCTCGAGTCTCAGCGCCTGGGTCGCGGCGGCCCCACCGATGATCAGCACCGCGCAGGTCAGGCTGACCGTCGCGGCCGGCGAGTCGCCGGTGGCGTGCCGGCGGGTGCTCCTCGACAGGGCCACCTCGGCCACGGGGCGTCCCAGCACGATCGCCACCGCGACCGTCGCCGCCACCGAGCCCACCGAGACCAGGACGTCCCCGGCGCGCACCCCGGTCGTCGCGAGCGCCGACACCACCGAGAGCAGAAGCCATCCGACGGCGTCGTCCACGGTGCCGGCGGCGAGGGTGAGCTGGCCGATGCGATGGTGCAGCAGGTTCAGATCGACGAGAATCCGGGCGATCACCGGGATGGCACTGACCGCCATCGCGACGCCGAGGAACAGCGCGAACACCCCGGTGTCGGCCGTCGCGGACAGCAGGCCGGACGGCAGGAGCAGGCCGGTGGCCACGCCGAGCCCCAGGGGGATGAGCAGCCCGCCAAGACTGATCCGCACGGCCGTGCGGCCCCGACGCAGGACAGCGCCGACGTCCATCTCCGTGCCGGTCATCCCGACGAAAAGAATCACGCCGAGCTGCCCGACCGCCTCCAGGAGATGGAAACGGTCGGGATCGGTGGGCAGCAGCCAGTGCGCCGCGTCCGGGGCGGCCTTCGCGAACACCGACGGCCCGAGCAGGATCCCGGTGGCCAGTTCACCGACAATGACCGGCAGCCCGACGCGCTGCGCCAGTCGGCCCAGGACCAGCGCCCCGCCCAGCAACGCGGTGATCCCGAGCAGGAACACGAGCAGATCGTGTGGTGGGATCGCGGCGATCGGTTTCGCCTGCTCGGCGAGGTGAGTCAGCTCGGCCCCGCTACCCGGACGGTCACTGCTCACCCTCGAGCCTCCCTGGGTGCAGGCGTGCGAAGTCGACCAGTATCGGGGGAGTCGCGCGCTGCACAGTATGGCAGTCCGATGCTCCGCCTGATGTCCTTTTTCGGCATGCGGATCCGGGCGCGGAGTCGGTGGATTGTGACTTTTCAAGAGCATTGTGCTGGAAGGCGGAGAATGCGCCGAACGTCGCCATGGGATGATCTCCACGAGCGTGGCCCGGGTGTGGTTCGAGCGGGAGAATGGGGCGGTGTCCCGACCTGAGCCCGCCCGCCCGCGACCGACCCACTTCGACCTGGTGCGCACGCCGACCTTCGCCGGTGCCGCGCTCCACCGGGACGAACATCTGCGCCGTGACCCCGACCGGCAGAAGGAGGGTTGGGCGAGCGCGCGGGTGCTCTTCGTCGATCCTGACGGGCTGCTCGCGGTGATCCGCTCGGAGTCGCGGCTGTGGACCCGCGTGGGTGCGGAGCTGGCCGGCTCGCCGCCGGAGGAGGCGATGCTGCTCGGTGAGGCCGACGGCACCGCCTACTGGGTGCTGTGCGGCGCGCAGGAGCAGGCCGGCGCCGGGCCGGAGGTCGAATGGTTGAACGGGCACGCGGTGGGCGGTGAGACCGGCCCCCTGGACGGCGCCCTGCTGGCCGCCGCCGTCGGTCTGCGCAACTGGCATGACCGGTCCCGGTTCTGCACCCGGGACGGTTCGCCGACCACACCGGTCAACGCCGGTTGGGCCCGGACGTGCGAGGCCGCCGGGCATGAGGAGTACCCGCGCACGGACCCCGCGGTGATCGTGCTCGTCCACGATGGCGGCGACCAGGTTCTGCTCGGACGGCATCGGGCCTGGCCACCCGGCCGGTTCTCGGTCCTCGCCGGTTTCGTCGAGGCCGGCGAGTCGCTGGAGTCCTGTGTCGCCCGTGAGATCGCCGAGGAGGTCGGGGTCACCGTCCGCGACATCCGCTACCTGGGCAGCCAGGCCTGGCCGTTCCCCCGGTCACTCATGATCGGATTCCACGCCCTGGCCGATCCGGACCAGCCACTGAACGTGGACGAGACCGAGATCCGCGAGGCCCGCTGGGTGCACCGCGACGAGCTACGCGAGGCACTCGCCCGCGGCGAATGGCGAGCCGCCCCACGCACCCGCACCCTCAACCGCGCCACGATGGCCGCCGACACCTCCACCGAGGCCGAGCCCTCCCCGCTGCTGCTGCCGGGCCAGGTCTCCATCGCCCGCAACATGATCGAATCCTGGGTTCTCACAGGCTGATCCCGGTTCCCGCCCCAGCCCGCCCCGGCCCGCCCCGGTTCCCGTTCTGGCCCGGCCGGGGCCGAGGTCAGGACGGGACCAGGGACGGCTCGGAGCGCGGTGCGAGCACGGCGGCGGCGAGCTGGGTCGCGGCGACGCAGCAGACCGTGGCCGGCCAGCCGGCGGCCGTCCAGGCCAGCCCGATCAGCGTGCCACCGACACTGGACCCCAGGTAGTAGCCGAGCAGATACAGCGCGGACGCCTCGGCCCGCCCGGTCACCGCCCGGGCACCGACCCATCCGCTGGCCACGGAATGGGCCGCGAAGAACCCCGCCGTATAGATGACCAGCCCGGCCAGCACACAGCCAAGGTTGTCCGGCACCGTGAGCGCGAGCCCCGCCAGGGCGATCGCGATCGCCCCCAGCAGCACCGGTCGCCGGCCGAGCCGAACGGTGAGCCGTCCGGCCGCCGTCGAGGTCACCGTGCCGGCGAAATACGCGCAGAACACCAGCCCGATCGTCGCGCTCGACAGCCGAAACGGCGCCTCGGTGAGTCGGTAGGTCAGATAGTTGTAGGTGGCCACGAAGCCGCCCATCAGCACCATCCCGACCCCGCACAGTCGCAGAATCCCCCGGTCCCGCAGATGCCGCCGAATCACGACCCCCGCCCCACCGTCCCGGTCCGGCTGGTCCGCGACACCGGCACCGGCACCGGCCGGCTTGCCGACGTCCGCCGACCTACGGCGGCTGCCGCGGCCGCGAGCCCGCACCCCACCGGGGACGGTCACCGCGAAGATCGCCGTGCACACGGCCCCGACCCCGGCCACCGCGGCGACGGCGACCCGCCAGCCGGCCTGGCTGTCAAGCGCCGCGGGGACGAGCCGGCCGAGCAGACCCCCAAGCGACGTCGCCGACACGTACATCCCGACCGCCGGCGCCGCCGCCCGCGGATGCACCCGATCGCCGATGTGCCCCATCGCCACCGCGACGACGGACGCCAACGAAAGCCCCGCCGCCCCCCGGGAGACCAGGAACAGCGGCAGGTTCGGCGCCGCCGCCCCCAACCCCACGCACAGGCAGCCCGTCACCAGCCCGACGATCATCACCCGGGTCGGACCGAACCGATCGGCCAACGCCGACATCGGCAGCACCGAGATCGCCAGCGCCCCGGTCGTCACCGACACGGTCAGACTGGACAGCGTCGCGTCCACCCCGAAGGTGTCCGCGATCTGCGGCAGCGACGCCTGCGTCGAGTAGAGCATCGCGAACGCGGCAAGCCCCGCCGCCACCACCGCCGTCTGCAGCCGCCGCAACGCCGGCGAACCCGGCAGCAACACCCCCTCGGACGTCGACGCCTCCGGCGACACCGCCCCACCGCCGACTGGGGCTGGACCGCCGGACGGAGGCGAGTCGCCCGGCGGCTCCGCGTCAGGTGACCGGGGGTGGCCGATCTTTGTCGCGGCGGGTTGTGGTGCGGGGGGTTGTGGCGCGGCGGGTTGCGGATCGACGGCGGTCACGTGCTCCCACGTTAGGATGCCGGCTCCCGAGGCATCCCCGTCATGAGACGCCTCTTGCATCGCGCCCGCCCGCGGCCCCCGTCCACTCGTCTCGTCCAAGATCTCGGTGCGCCGGAGATCATGGCGAAATTGGCCTCGATGCCCCAACACCCCAGCACCCCGGCCCTCGGCCCCCGGCTCTCGGCGGCCAACTTCTCGGGCCGCGGCCGGATGCCGAGGGCTATTTGGCCACACGCCGAGGGTTGTTAGGTGTGGGGGGCCGAAATCCCCGAACAACCCTCGGCACGACATGATCATTTCCGCGATCTGGCCGCGATCTGGCCGCGATCTGGCCGCGATGCGCGGGGGTCAAGGTGCTCGACTCCGCAACCCGCACTCCCGTACGGGCGTGGGTGAGTCAGTAGACGCGCAGTTCCTCGAGTACCCGGTCCGCGTAGGCGGTATCGCCGAGGACGTCGGTGCGGCCCTGGTGTGGTTCGCGGCCGGTCGCCCACAGGACGAAGTCCTGCGCCGCCGCGCGCACAGTCGCCCGGCTGGTGCCCGCCGCCGGCCCGGTCCCGTTCGAGGTGGGGGTGATCTCGACCCGCTGGGCGTGAGGCGCGATGTGGATCGAGAGGGGGTCGGGGCCGGTGATCGCGATGGTGAGGGGGTCGGTGAGCAGGTCCCGGAAGGACCGGGTGGTCATCTGCGGGATGCCGCCGGCGAGCCAGCGGACCGCGGCGGACAACCGGGCGGGGTCGACGTCCGGCAGGTCACGCTGGATGGGGCCGCGTGGGGCGAGGACGTCCCAGCGCAGGTGGCAGGTGGCGTCGAAGGTCAGGGCGTCGGCGAAGCTCGGGAAGGGGTAGGTGCCGGCGGTACCCATGCTGATCTGCCGGCTGGCCAGAGCGGGTGGCAGGGCGCCGAACAGGGCGGACGCGGCGGGTCCGGCGGTGCGGAGCAGGGCGAGCAGCTCGGCGGGTGGACGGGCGGTGAGAGCGCGGGCCTGGACGTCGGTCGCGGCCTCGAACTCGAGTCCCGGCGGGGGCGGCTCGGGTGGCAGCAGGCCGGTGATGCCGGCGATGCCGATGGTCAGATGCGCGAGCACGGTGTGCAGCGTCCAGCCGGGGCATGCGCAGGGGAGCGCCCACTCGTCGTCGCGCAGGGTCTCGAACACCTCGACCGCCTCCGCGACCGCCCGGCCCAACGCCTGCGCAGCCGCCGCGGGCGTCGCCGTGTCCGCGGCGCCCGCGGCTTCCGCTGTCCTCGTTACGGGAGGGGGAGCCTGTGGCGGTGACTCAGTAGAAGGTGACTCAGTAGACATAGTCTTCGCCGGTCGCGCGCACGGTCAGGTCGGTGATGGCGACGCCGAGCGGCTGGTCGATGACGTGGACGACGGCGTCGACGACGTCATTCGGGGCGAGGGTCCAGTACGGGGTCTGCTCGGGGTCGCGCGCGGCGGTGGGGAGACGGCCCTCGCGTAGCTCGGTGATGTGCTCCTGCCAGGACGCGATCCGGTGGGCGGCCAGGGGCGCGGCGGCCGCGCCATCGATGATGGTGCCGCCGAGGTTCGTGCCGAGCACGCCACTGGGACGCACCAGGGTCACCTTGATCTTCCCCTGGCTTTCGACTCGCAGCGCGTTCGACAACGTCGCGACGGCGGCCTTCGTCGCACCGTAGACGGCAGCCCCGGCCACACCGGAGTTCCCGTAGATCGAGGAGATGTTGACGATGTGCCCGCCGTGCTCGGACATGTGGTCGTACACCGCGTAGACGCCGTGCAGGACACCCTTGAGGTTGATGTCGATGGCCCGGTCCCAGGCCTCGGCGGCGCGCGCGTGGTCGGCGAGGAACGCCAGCGGCATCACCCCGGCGTTGTTGACCAGCACGTCAAGCCGGCCGAACGTCGAGATGACCTGGGCGGCGGCGGCCGCGAAGGCCGACCTGTCCCGCACGTCCAGACCGATGCCGAGCGCCCGCCCGCCGTCGGCCTCGATCGCGGCGGCGACCTTGCCGGCGCCGGCGGCGTCGACGTCGAGGGCCACCGGGATCGCGCCTCGTGCCGCCACTCGGGTCGCTATCAGCGCGCCGAAACCAGCCGCTGCGCCCGTGATGACGATCACTTTGCCGTCCAGGTGCCTGCTTTTGTGAAGGTCCACGGCGCTCACCCTAGGAAACGTCCGTGACGCGCGCCACCGTTGCCGCCAGCGCCAGCGCCGATGTCAGCGCCGATGCCGGCGACAACGGCGACAGCCGGCCGTCGCTAGCCGTGGGCCGCGGCCCCGGACATGTCCATCCCGGGCATGTCATGTGCGCTGGGGCCGGTGTAGCCGACGACCGGCACCGTGAGGGTGACGGTGCCGGCATGGGTGAAGACGAGGGTGAGCCGCACCTGCTCGCCCTTGGTCAGGCGGTGGACCGGGTGCTCCAGCATGGCGTGGTTGTGTCCGACGGTGAGCGTCGCCGTGCCATGCGCGGGAACGGCGAGTTCGGTGACCATCCGCATGGACGCCGATCCGCCGCGGCTCACGGTGGTGTGCAGGCTGACCTGGGGTGCTGTCGGTGTGGTGATCGAGGTGAGGGTGTCCGGCGTGCCGCCGGTGTTGGTGACGGTGAAGTACGCGGCGGCCTCCGTCTCGGACGACTGCTGCGGGATGTAGGCGTCGCGGATGTGCAGGTCAGCGACGTCCGCGCTGGCAGTACCGGGCGTGGCGGTCGGGACGCCGGTGGCCGAGGTACCGGTGGTGGCCGAGCTGCCGGTGGTGGGTGGGGTGCTGGCGGTGTCCGGGTCGGCCGATCCGCAGGCCGCGGTGGCGAGCAGGGTTGCCGCGGCGAGCGCGGTCGCGGCGAGCAGCCGTCCGGCCCGATGGTGGCGGTGGGGGGAATGGCTGGTCATGGGTCAGCTCTCCAGAAGCTGCTGGCCGACGTGGCCCCCGGCGGGGGCGGCCGGCGGGACGGCGAACAGGGCGCTGCCGGTGTGGCGCACGAAGGCCGAGAGGGCGTCGAGGCGGTCGAGCTTGCGCTGGACGGCGGTGAACGCGGTGCGCGGGTCCGCCTGGTAGGCCAGGAAGAACAGGCCGGCGTCCGGGTCACCGTCGGCGTCCAGACCGTCCTGGTAGGAGTAGCCGCGGCGCAGCATCCGCACGCCGTTGTTGAACTGCGGGTGGGACAGCCGCACATGGGAGTTCGCGGGGATGACGGGGCTGTCGTCCGCCGTGCGGGCGAGGAAGTCCGGGTCGGTGTGCTCGCCGCCGCCGCTCAGCGGTGCGCCGTCGGACTTGCGCCTGCCGATCACCTTCTCCTGCGCGTCGACGGTGAGCAGATCCCACCGGTCCAGCAGCATCCGGATGCGTCGGGCGACCAGGTAGCTGCCGCCGGTCATCCAGGCCGGTGCGGTCGTGTCGGCCCAGACCGCCAGGTCGAACACGGCGGTGTCGGCGGCCGGGTTGTTGGTGCCGTCGAACTGGCCCATCAGGTTGCGGGGGGTACCGGTCGGTTCGGCCGAGGCGGCCGCCGACTGGCGGAAACCATGCTGCCGCCAGCGTGGGGACGCGTACCGGCGGGCGAGCACGTCCAGGGTGCGGGCGGCCGACGCGGCCACTATCGGATCCTCGGCGCAGATCTGCACGGCCAGGTCGCCGTCCCGGCGGGCCGGGTCGAGCTGATCATGCGGGAAGGCCGGGATCGGGGCCAGCTGCGGGGGGATCCGGGTGGTGAGCCCCGCCCGCGTCAGCGCCGACGCGCCCAGCCCGAAGGTGACCGTCAGCGCGGACGGTGCGAGGCCGAGGGTCCGCTGGCCGCCGTCGGCGGGCTGCTCGCCGGCCATCACCGTGGCGGCGGTGCGGGTCCACGCGGTGAGCAGGTCCCGCAGTGCCGTGCGGGCCTGGGCCGGGGTGACGGCGGCATCGCCGGTCAGGTCGTAGGCGGTGAACACCAGGTGCGCGGCGGGCGGGCCGGCGATTCCCGGCTGATGGGGGCCTGTGGGCCGGACCGCGGCGACCGCCCGGGCCCGCTGCCGTTCCAGCGGACCCGGCCCGTCCGGCCCCGTGGCGTGTTCGACCAGAGCACCGGTGACACCGCCCGCGATCCCGCCCGCGCCGACCAGCCCGACCCGGCCCAGGAACGCGCGCCGCCCCAGCCCCGGCCCGGGTCCCCGCCCGGGTCCCGGGGCCCGTCCCGCTTCGCGCGCTGAGGGCCCTCGCCCGTCCGGCTCCTCAACGGGGTCGGACGGTGGGGCCGAGGTGGAATCCGCCGTCATCAGGCACCCTTGACCAGGGTGGGGAGGTCGTGAGCGTAGTCGGCGGGGGTGATCCCGGCCAGGTAGATGACCCGGGCGACGCCGTCCGGGCCGAACGCGGTGACCTGCGAGCCATGGTCGACCACCCAGCTCCCGTCAGCCTGCTGGCGCGGCTTCTCCACCGGGATGCCGAACTGGTCGGCGTAGCCGGCGATCTGCTCCCAGGTGCCGGTGAGACCGACGAACGCCGGGTTGAACTGGGCCAGCCAGCTGTGGAGCACGGCCGGGGTGTCGCGTTCGGGGTCGGTCGTGATGAACACCACCGAGACCTTCTGCTGGACGGCGGCGCTGGTCTCGCTCAGGCCGGCGGCGATGTCGGCCATCGTGGTCGGGCAGACATCTGGGCAGTGCGAGTAGCCGAAGTAGACCAGGGTGAGTTTCCCGGTCGTGGCGGCGCGCAGGTCGTACGGCTGGCCGCTGGTGTCGGTCAGGCGCACGTCCGGCTTGGGCATCGGGGCGGCCAGCGACGTCCCGCGCAGGCCGGGCGCGTCGGTGGCGTCGTCGAGGTGGACGATCACCCCGTTGGCGTCCGCCGAGGTCGCCGAGCCCCCGCCGCATCCCGTCAGGGCGAAGGCCAGGGCGAGTCCCAGGGCCAGCGCCCCGACCCCGACTCGGGGGACGGCCCGGCGCCGACCCCCGCCGCGGCGTCCGGACGGCTGCCCGCCGCCACGCGTACGACGCTCGGACGGCCGACCTCCCGCGGAGCGACCTCCCGCGGAGCGACAGTCCGCGGAGCGACAGTCCGCGGCCGGACGGTGACCGCTCGGCTGTGCGACGAAGAGCGGGGAATCGGCCGCCCGGTGTTCGGCGGCCCGGTGTTCGGCCGTCTGAGGTTCGGCCGTCTGGTGTTCGGCCATCTGGTGTTCGACTGGCGGGGTGGCGTCCACGCTGGGGGATGTCCTTCGCACGTCGAGGAAGTCTGTGGGGGAAGCCGCGTGTTCGGGCGTCGACGGTGCCGCGGGCACGGCGAAGCACACGGTTCGTGGGCTGCCGCGGGCTCATGCCGGCGGCCCGCATCGGCGGGAGCCGGCGGCCTGACGTCGGCGTGGGCCGCGTCGGTACGGTCTGATGTCAGCGCAGTGGCCCGGCCGGGCGTCGCCGCCCGATGATCACACGGGTCGGTCGCAAGCCGAGCCCGGTCAACCGCGGCCGGCGAACGCGCCGGCGGCGGGACCTGCGAGCGGCGGGCCGCGCCGGACGCACGTGTGGCGCAGCAGCCGGATGGCGGGGCGCCGTCCGCCGGCGGCGGGCAGCGGTGGACGGGCCGGTCGTCGACCGCTGGCCAGGGCGGCCGCCGTGCGCAGCCACCGACCGAGCCGGACGGTCCGACGCAGCAGTTCGGTGGCTCGGGCGGCCACGGTGGCGAGGGTGGCCAGCAGCCGGGCGGCGGTGCTGGCAGCCTCGTCGCAGCGCTGCAACAGCAACGCGGTCGCGGCGGCGGCGGCGAGATGGGCGCCGAGCATCGCCGGCGTGCCCTGCCAGGGCGCCAGCGGCATCCGGTGTGGCGCGGGCAGCAGGCTGGCCTGTACCCGCACCATGTGTCGCACGGCCGTGTCGGACAGGGCGCCGCGGTCGGCGATGCACAGCCCGGCCTCGATCGCCGAGTACATCCGTCCGGTGGAGTTCGCCGTCAGGGCGAACAGGGTGTGCAGCCCGGCCTGCAGCGTGACCATCGCGGCGATGACCAGCGGAAGTGGACGCACCCGTGCGGTGAACGGCGCGGTCAGCAGCGCCACGCCGCCGGCAGCCCCGGCGAGCACGGGCCCGGGCGGCGCCCCGCCGTGCGTAAGCGTGTGCGCCACCGCGGCGAGCCCGGTGCAGGCCAGGGAGAAGGTGGGGCTGCGCGGCAACCGCGGCGTGGCGGCCCCGCCCAGCCCCATCGCTACCAGCACCTCACGCACATCAGATGTTCACCCTGACCAGCGGCGCCGACCAGCGGCGCCGACCAGCGGCGCCGACCAGCGGCGCCGACCAGCGGCGCCGACCAGCCGGGACCCCACGGCTACCGGACCTTACGTCTACGTAGTGTAGAACGTCCCCGCGGCGCCGGAGGACGTGACATCGACCGTCGTTCTCGGCAGGCCACCCCTGGCCTCCTGAGCAGCGATCTCCGGCCGTCGCCCACGACGCCAGGACGAGTCTCAGAGCCGGTTCCCAGCCGGGGCACAGCCTGCGCACAGCCGACGGCAGCAGGGTTGGTCGCCACGGACACATCTGGTGATCCGTCGGATTCGTCCGGTGAGCTTCGGCAAGGAGGACCATGACCGTCCAGAGGACCACCGTCCGCTGGTGGCATCGGTGTACCGGTTGGCCGCGCGGCCGTCGTCTGCTGGCTGTCCCCGTTCTTCTGGTGGCGCTCGCCGCCTGCGGCAGCAGCGGTGGCGGGTCCGGCACCCAGGCCGCGGGCACGGCCGCCACGACGGCCACCGCCGCACCGAGCACGAGCGCCAGCGCGGGTGCCGGGTCGGGTTCTGGCGCCAACTCCGCGATGACCGCCTACCGCACCTGTCTGGCGCAGAACGGCGTGACGCTGCCAACCCCCTCGGCCAGGCCGCAGGGCGATGGCAGCGGCGCGGCAGGTACCCGCCCGACCGGTGCGCCGCCCTCCGGAGCCCCCGGTGGTCCCGGTGGTGCGGGCGGTCCTGGCGGGGGCGGTGGTCCCGGCCGTGGCGGTGGTTTTGGGCCGATGTCGACCGCGGCACCGGCCGGCGTGGACGCCGACACCTGGGCGGCGGCGCGCAGCGCCTGTGCCTCGCTCTTACCCACGGCACCGGCCGCCGCCCCCACCGCCCAGGCGACATCCGCATAGCCCGGACCCTCGCACCGTTCGCGGCGACCCCGGCGCGCCCCACGCGCGACACGGGTCGCCGCGGTCGGGCGCGAGGTGCCGACCATGACGACCCGTGTGGGCGAATCCTGCTTTCAGGCGTGGCGCGGGGCGCGTCCCCTCAGAGAAGGTGGGCGTAGCGGGGGGCGACGCGGTCACGGCGCAGGGTGGCGCCGATCTGCTTGGTGAGTTCCTTCGTGGAGCCGAGCAGGCCATCCAGGACGAGGACACGCTCGATGTGGCGGTGCAGGTCGTGTTCGGTGGTGTAGCCGATGCCGGCGAGGACCTGCTGGCAGTGTTTGGCCGCGGTGAGCGCGGCCTGGCCGGCGGCGGCCTTGGCCAGCAGCGAGCTGAAGTCGTCGCTGGCGAGCAGCAGGGTGGCCTCGGCACCGTCCAGGGCGACGAGGGTCTCGGCCAGCTTGTGCCGGACGGCCTGGAACGAGGCGATCGGCTTGCCGAACTGGGCCCGGGCCAGCGCGTGTTCCCGGGCGAGGGTCAGCATCGCGCGTCCCGAACCGACCAGCCACCAGCCCAGCGCCCGTCGCCCGGCGGCGAGGGCGACCTCGGTCAGCGGCTCGCCGGCGTCGACCTGCCGCAGCGGCAGCGCCGGGTCGAGCACCGCGAACGCACCGGTCGGGCCGGTGCTCTCGACGCCGGCCCCGGCGGGCGGTTCGACGTCACGGGCCCAGACCAGCCAGCGGCCGCCGGCGTAGGGCAGCGACGGGGTGCCGCCGATCTCCTGGCCGGCCGCGGCGAGGACCACGTCGTTGAGTACGGAGGCGACCGTGCCCGTCTCCCCGAGCAGGCCGAACACCAGCGGAACGGCCACCTCGGGCAGTTCGGCGAGCAGCTCGGGCCAGCCCAGCTCGGCCAGCTCGCCGTCCAGCGCCGGGCCGGCGACGGTGGACGTCATGATCTTGCGAAGGCTCTGTCCGAGCAGATCCCGCTCAGCGGCGTCCATGAGTTATTCCTTCCCGAGGCCGAGCAGCCGGCGGGCGATGATGTTGCGCTGGATCTCGCTGCTACCGCCGTAGATGGTGGCCGCCCGGGAGTACAGGTACTCGGGGCGCCACTGCGAGTCGGCGAGTTCGACCGCACCGGGCAGCAGCTCGCGCACCGCGTCGTACAGGTGCTGTTCGGACGTGCCCAGCAGCACCTTGTCGACGGACGTCTCCGGGCCGAGCGGGAGACCTTCACCGAACCGCAGCTGGGTGCCGTGCGAGCGGCAGCGGGCCGTGTGCAGACCCAGGTAGGTCGCGCCGAGAGCGGCCTCGTCCGGGTCGATGGCCTCGGCGAGCAGATGGTCGAACCGGGCGTACAGGTGGTTGATCCGGTGCCAGAAGGACGTGGACCGCTCGAACGGGAGCACCGAGCCCGCCACCGCCCAGCCGTCCCCCACCTTGCCGAGCATCCGGTCGGCCGGGATCACGACGTCGTCGAAGAAGACCTCGCAGAACTCCTCCTCGCCGTGCATCGCGAGGATCGGGCGCACGGTGATGCCCGGGGTGTCCATGTCGAGGAAGAACGCGGTGATGCCGCCGTGCCCGGGGCCGGTGCGGGTCAGCAGCACACAGCGCTGGGCGAACTGCGCGAGGCTCGTCCACACCTTCTGCCCGTTGACCACCCAGGTGTCGCCGCGCTGCTCGGCCTTGGTGCTCAGCGACGCGAGGTCACTACCCGAACCCGGCTCGGAGAAGCCCTGGCACCACTGCTCGGCACCGCCCAGCAGCCGGGGCACCATCTCGGCCGCGAGCTCCGGCCGAGCGTAGTCGATCATCGTCGGGACGAGTACCTCGATGAGCGCGTAGAAGTTCGGTGGGGCAAGCTCACGGGAGGCGATCTCCTCCCCGAGCACCGCCCGCAGCACCGCCGGACCACCGAGGCCGCCGACGTGCTCCGGCCAGCCGTAGCGCATCCATCCGGCGTCGAACAGGGCCCGGCGCACCCGCCCGAGCTGTTCGACCTGTCCTGCCAGCGACCCATCGGGGCCGGGGGTCAGGTCGTTGTCTTCCAGCCAGGCGCGTAGGCCCGTCCGGAACTCGCTCACGTTCACAGGCGACTCCTCCCGTCGAACCGAACGTTATCCGGACGCCCCTCGCCTCTCGGGCGCTATGGTGAGGACCGCCACATCATGCCAGTCGCGCGGGGAAGCCGCCGGTGGCGATCGGGCCGCTGCGGGTGGCCGTGATCCGCAGCAGCGACTTGCCCTGATCGATCATCGCCTGGCGCTATTCGTCCCAGTCAGGGTGCTCGCCGGCGATCGCGCGGTAGTAGTCGACGAGAGCCTCGGCGGCCTCCGGGAGGTCGATGACCTCGCAGCGGCCGTCGATCTGCAGCCACGGCCCGTTCCACTCGTCGGAGACGACGACGACACTCACCTCGGCCCGGCGACGCGCGTTGCGGGTCTTGGCCCGCTCGGGATAGGTCGAGATCACGATCCGCCCGTCGGCATCCACCCCGCCGGTGACCGGCGAGGCCTGCGCCGACCCGTCGCCGCGGTAGGTGATGAGCAGCATCCGGTGCCGGGTCCGCGCGAACTCCAGCGCCGCCGTCAGATCGACCTCGGTGTTCGTCGCGATGGTGCGGGCCACGCCAGCCACCCCGTTCCCTGTCGGTGTTCCCTGTGGGCGTTTCCGGTCGCTGCCCTGGGCGCGCGGTCGCCCTGAGGCGCTGGGCCGGGTGCGCCGCCTCGGGCGCGCTGCCCTGGTCGTCGGACCGTACCCGGCGGGAGACCGTCCGTTCAGGTGCGCGGAACGGCTTTTTGTCGGACGGGTGCGGCACGATGGGCCCATGCACGCTGGGACGCGACGACCCGCGCACATCAGGCTGGATGATGCTGGGCTGCTGGACGGGGCTGGGCCGGATGCGGTCGGCCGCGTGGCCGGCACCGGAGGCGGGTCCGCCCGCGGGTTCGTGCTGTTCGACACGGCGATCGGCCGTTGCGGCCTCGCCTGGGGCGAAGCGGGGCTGATCGCCGTCTCCCTACCCGCCGGGTCGGACGAGACGACCCTCGCCCTTGTGCACCGTCACCTGCGTGACCGCCGGGGCGACTCTGGCGAGACGTCCAACGACCGGGTGTCGGGCAGCGGAGGCTTCGCTGATCTGATCCAGCCCGGGCAGGGAGCGCGTCCGGTCGAGGTGACAGCGGCGATCTCGCGGATGGCGGGGTTGTTGGCCGGCGCGCGGGACGACCTGGCCGATGTGCGTGTTGACCTGAGCGGGGTGCCGGCGTTCCATCAGCGGGTGTACGAGGTGACCCGGGCGATCCCGCCGGGGTCGACGCTCACCTACGGCGAGGTCGCAGCGCGGCTCGGGATGTCCGGCGCCGCCCAGGCGGTCGGGCGGGCGCTCGGGCGCAATCCGGTGCCCATCGTCGTGCCGTGCCACCGGGTGCTGGCCAGCGGCGGAGCCATGCACGGTTTCTCGGCTCCCGGAGGCATTGAGACCAAACGTCGCATGCTCGTGATCGAAGGCGCCCTCGCACCCGCGCCGCCCACGTTGTTCTGACGCGTGACCGGCCTCATCGCCCTGCCCCTCGCGTCGCGATGGGGCCTGCCGCGTCCGGCCGCCGAACGGTCAGAACCGGTCCAGGGGAGAATGCCGATGCGCAGGGTGACCTATTCGATGGGCGTTTCCCTCGATGGTTACATCGTCGGGCCGGATGGCCGCTTCGACTGGTCGGAACCGGACGAGGAGGTTTTCCGCTTCTTCATCGAGGAGCTTCGAGCGACCGATGTCCATCTGATGGGGAGAAATCTCTACGAGACGATGGTGTACTGGGAGACCGCCGACCAGGATCCGTCCGCTGACGACACATCGCTGGAATGGGCCGCGCTCTGGAAGGCGCTCCCGAAGGTGGTTTTCTCCACCACGCTGTCGGTGGTGCAGGGCCACACCCGGCTGCTTTCCGGCGGTCTGGTCGAGGAGGTGGAGCGGCTACGCGCCGAGCCGGGAGAGGGAGACATCGCGATCGGTGGCGCGGCGCTCGCGGCCGAGGCGGCCGAGGCGGGTCTGATCGACGAGTACCGTGCCATGGTCAGCCCGGTACTCGTCGGCGGTGGCATTCCGTTTTTTCCGCGGCGCGAGCGCCGGGTGGATCTCGAACTCGTCGAGACCCGCACCTTCGGCTCCCGGGCTGTCTACCTGCGCTACCGGAATATGCG
>NZ_CADCWS010000089.1 GCF_902806475.1 Candidatus Frankia nodulisporulans | reverse complement strand
TTTCGCCAGGCCTTTGTAGTTCGTTGTCGGCGTCGAATAGGCAGATGTTCCGCCGGCCAGCAGAATGCGCCCGTCCGGAAGCTGTACATGCCCGGAGCAGAAAAGGTCGTCCGCAGTGGGTGCGTTCGCGAACTGGCCGGTGCTCGGGTTCCAGACGGTGGCGGTGAAGGCGTGCGAGTCGAACGCCGCCTGGTCGTTTCCCGAACCGGCGACGAGCAGCACGTTTCCGGTGTGCAGGACGCTGGCGTGCACGGAGCGCACGGGCATCTGGTAGCTCAGGGTCTGCCAGGTGCCGCCGCAGTCGGCGGTGCAGCCGCCGGGTGGGGGCGGCGGGACCGGTCCGGGATCGCCGCCCCCGGTGTAGTCGACCCGGATCTGCGCGCCGCCGGCACGCTCGTAGTACTCGGTGACGAGGGTGTGGGTGCCCGCGGTCAGGGTCGGGGACGCGGTGAGCGTCGTCGGGCCCTGATCGTTCCAGTCGTCGATGACACGGGTGCCGTCGACGTAGACGCGGACCCCGTCATCCGCCGTCGCGGTGATCTGGATCGGGCCGCCGGCGAAACTGTCGACCCTGGTCCAGCGGGCGGAGAAGGCGTCGGTGCCGATACCGGGCACGTCCGGGCCGCCGTTGCCGTAGGGATGGTGCAGGCCGGTCTCGCACCGGGCCGGCGTCGGCGGGCCGGTCAGGGTCACGTTCGGGAAGTACTGCGCCGACCACTGGATCGAGTTACAGGACGCCACCGGTGCCGCGGTGAACTGTTCGCCGACGTGGACGGTCGCGCCGCCGGTGTGCTCGTAGTACTCCACCTTCAGGTCGTGGCTGCCGGCGCTGACCGCCACGTTCGCCGTGTAGGTGGTGGGGCCCTGGTCGCGCCACTGGTCGAGGACGGGCTGGCCGTCGACGTACACCCGGATGCCGTCGTCCCCGGTCACCGAGGCGGTGTAGGTGCCGGCGGCGAGGGTGAACGTGCGGGTCCAGCGCACGGAGTAGTTCGTGGTGCCAAGGCCGGTGACGCCCGGGCCGTTCAGCGACCAGTCGACGGCGGCGTCGCAGCGCTGGGCGACCGGGGTGCCGGCCAGCGCCGTGCCGGTGAAGAAGTCGGCGTTCCACTGGGTGTTCGGGCAGGTCAGCGCCTGGGCGGGGGTGCCCACCGCGATCAGGGCGAGGCCCTGTCCGACGGCCGAGGCCAGCAGCACCACGCCCAGCAGCACCCGCCTCGGCCGTCTGGACCGCCTTGACCGCCCTGGCCGGTGCCGCCGTGCGCGGCTGGGATCAGCCGGGGGCATCGGTGACCTCCTCGCCCGCGGCCGCCGCCGCGGGGACGAGGGTCCGCTCGCGGGCGGTGGGACGGGCCCGGCCACTCAGGTGGCGCGGTGCCCGACGTCCGGTGGGCGGGGGCACGGGACGGGTGCGGTAGACCAGCCGGTCGACCACCAGGTAGCGCACCAGCACGGCGGCGGCGAGCGACAGCAGGGTCGCGATGCCCACGCCCACCCCCCAACGGCCGACCAGCAGCGCCAGCAGGGGCAGCCGGATGACCAGGTCCAGGTTGTTGAGCAGGGCGAAGGTCGGATAGCGCCGCAGCCGGGAGCCGTCGCGGCGATCCCAGACCAGCAGTTCACAGCCGACGAAGTTCCAGGCGATCGCGGCCTGCGTGGCGATGATCGCCGCGGCCAGGTAATGCAGCCCGAGGTGGTGCAACGCGGCGGTGCAACGCGGCGGTGCCGAGCAGGTTCGGCGCCGTGCCGGACGCGCCGACCAGCGCGAACCGGGCGGCCCGCGGCACCCGCAGGGCGAACAGGCGGCGGGCGAACCGCAGACCCTCGGTCATCGACGCGTTGGACGCCCCGGCGTGACGCTCGGCGAAGGTGTAGCCGACCTCGCGCACCCGCAGCTGTCCCGCGGTGGCGAGCAGCTCCAGCAGGATCTTGTACCCGTCGGGGCGCAGTCCCGCGGTGTCGACCGCGGCCACCCGCACCAGGAAGAAGCCGCTCATCACGTCGGAGACCCCGCGCAGCCGGCGCGGAAACGCGAGCCGGCACAGCAGGTTCGACCCGGACGAGACGAAGTGGCGGACCAGCCCGGACAGCCCGGACGCGCTGCCGCCGGCCACGTACCGGCTGGCGACGACCACGTCGGCACCGTCGCGGACCGCCGCGGCCAGCAGGTCCGGGATCGTCTCCGGCGGATGCTGCAAGTCACCATCGATGATCACGGCGAACGGCGCCGCGCACAGCGCGAAGCCCTCGGTCACCGCGCCACCGAGCCCGCCGGCACGCTGCCCGGCGGCCCGGTGGTGTATCCGCACCGGCAGCCGCACCGTCGCGCGGACCCGCTCGATCTCCCGCTGCGTCCCGTCGTCGGAGTCATCGACGAAGATGACCTCCCCGGCGACCCCGGCCAGCGCCGCGTCCAGGCGGCGCAGCAACGGCGCGACGTTGTGCACCTCGTTGCGGGTCGGCACCACCACCGACACCTGGAGGCGGGGGCCTCGGGCGCCCCGCGCCGGGGCGGGTTCGTCGTCCGGTGGGTTGCGGGGGCGCGGCAGGTCCGGTCGACGCAGCATTCCGGTGTGATCGTCGGGCTGTTCACCCGCGGACATCGGCGTCACCGCAGCCAGCCCAGGAATGATTTCTGTCGCCCCACAGGCATATTTCTTACCAAGAGCATGACGAATTTCCCCCAGATTTACAGGCCGAACTTCGACCCTTTACCACTCCCCCGGGCCGACCCTCGGCCGAACATTTAACGGCCGGTGGAAAAAGTACACGCACACGCCCGCACGAGGTGCCAGAGCACCCACCCGGCACATTCCGAGACACAACCAGAACATCTACAGCATCCACAACGTGGCCCAACCCGGCATGAAATTCCCGACATTCCCGCCAGGAATTCATTACATCTTCAACCGCTTACTTCCTGCGCCGAGATTCCGTTTCTGGCGGGCCAGGGCGCACGTCTCACCCGGGAAGACCGCACGCCGGATGACGGCCCGCACCGAGAGTCGCGGGCGCAACGGGTCCGACCGAATCCGGTGGGGTCCGGTGGGGTCCGGTCGAATCCGGTGGGGTCAGGCGGGGTCGAGGCCGTCGCGCAGCATGTCGGGCAGGTCGCCGGAGTGCACGACGCACAGGGAGCGGGTGGCCCGGGTCAGCGCGACGTAGAGGTCGGCGAGCCCGCGGGTCGGTTCGGCGAGCAGGTCGGCGGGTTCGACGAGCACGACCGCGTCGAACTCCAGACCCTTGGTCTCGGCGACACTGAGCACGGCGACCGGGGCGTCCAGCGCGTTACCGGCGACGCTGGTCGGGTCGATCGAGTCGGGGGCGACGGCGAGTTCGGGCATCAGCGCGATCAACGCCGAGCGCAGGGGCTGGACGTCCCGGGGCCGAGCGATGACCGCGACCCGACCCGAACCCGCCGATCCGTCGTGGCCGCCCAGGCCCAGGCGCAGCGCCTCGCGTTCGGCCGCGTGCGCGACAGCGGCGATCACCTCGGCGGTCGGCTCGCCGGGGAGCACCGGTCGCTGCGCGAGCATCGGGCCCAGGCCGGTCACCTGCTCCACCGGCACGTCGCCGGCCCGCAGCGCCGTGGGACGCCGGCCCACCGAGCGCACCGACACCGGTGCGACCAGGTCCGGGTCCTGCGCGCGCAGGACCTCGGCGGCCACGTCCATGATCTCCTGGGGGGTGCGGTAGTTGACCGTGAGCCGCTCGATGGTGAACCGGTCGTCGACCACCGGGGCGAGCAGCCGCTCCCACCGGGTCGGCGCGCCCGGACGGGCCGTCTGGGCGAGGTCGCCGACCAGGGTGGCGGTGCGCCCCGGGCAGCGGCGCCACAGCAGCCGCCACAGCATCGGTGAGATCTCCTGGGCCTCGTCCACGATCAGGTGGCCGAACGCCCAGCCACGGTCGAGGCTGGCATGCTCGGCGGCGCTGCGTCGGGTGCGTGGACCAGCCCAGCGGTCGGCCAGCGCGTCCGCGTCGATCTGGCCGTCCAGGCCCAGCATGTCGACGACGCCGCGGGCGTACTCACGCTCCTCGGCACGCTCCTGCTCGGCGCGGCGAGCCGCCTCCAGACCGGCTTCCTCATCCGGATCGCCGAGCAGTTCCGCCGCCTCGTCGAGCAGCGCGACATCCGCCGGTGTCCACTCCCCGGGGGTCCCGCCGGCCGTGGCCGACCCGCCCGCCGTGGCCGCGCCGCCCGGTATCCGTGGATGCGGGATCCGCCCGGAGGCTAGGTCCCGAGGCTGGGGCTGGGGCGTCGGCTGGGTGGGGGTGAGCAGGTTGGCCGGGGCGAACAGGTCATCGTCCGCGTCCGCGTGGGCCGAGGCCGAGGCGGAGCTGGGGCTGGGGCTGGGGGTCAGCAGGGCTCGTTCGGCGGAGGTGAGGTGGTTGCCGGCGGCGCGGGCCAGGACGGCGGGCTGGTGCAGCAGGTCACCGATGAGCTGCTGCGCGGTGAGCAGCGGCCACAGGGCGTCGAGGGCGGGCCGCACGACGTCGTCGGTCCACAGGTCACCGGTGATCTGGCGGCGTTCGTCCTGGTCGAGCAGGCCGCCGGGGACCTGCCGGACGACCTGGTTGGTGAGCTCGGTGAGCAGTTCGCGCAGGAACACCCGGCGGGCGCCGTTGTGCGGGCGGCGGCTGCGGCGCGCACGGGTACGGGCCCGGGCGACCCGGTCCTGGCTGACCCGCAGCGTCATCCCGTCGTAGGCGAGGTTCAGACCACCGGAGGGCACGCGCTGGCGGTCACGGATCGCGGCGGCGATCACGTCCGCCATCCGTGGGTCACCCTTGAGGGTGGCGACCTCGACCGGTTCGGTGCCGGTCGCCTCGACGCCGGGGAACAGCCTCGCCGGGGTCGCGAAGACCACGCCGGTCTCCCCGAGGGAGGGCAGCACCTGGTCGATGTAGCGCAGGAACACCGGGCTCGGCCCGACGATCAGCACCCCGGACTGGTCCAGTCGGGCCCGGTCGTTGTAGAGCAGGTAGGCGGCGCGGTGCAGCGCGACGGCTGTCTTGCCGGTGCCGGGGCCGCCGTCGACGACGAGGATGCCGTTCGCACGGGCGCGGATCACCCGGTCCTGCTCGGCCTGAAGGGTGGCGATGATGTCGTGCATCCGGCCGGTGCGCGGCGCGGACAGCGCCTCCAGCAGCACCGAGTCCCCGGACGACCCGGACGACCCGGAGGTGCCGGAGGTGCCGGAGGTGCCGGAGGTGCCGGACGACCCGGCGGCGTCGGACGTGGCCGCGGGCGACGGGTCGGTGCCGAGGGCGCCGCTCAGCGGGTCGTCGGCGATGCCGGTGACCTCACGACCGCGGGTGCGCAGATGGCGGCGACGCAGCAGGCCGTGCGGATCGGCCAGCGTCGCCCGGTAGAAGGCGGTGGCCACCGGTGCCCGCCAGTCGACGAGCATCGGCTCCTGCTCGCTGTCGGACAGGCCGATCCGCCCGATGTAGGTGCGCTGACCGTCGGTGTGATCCATCGCGCCGAAGCACAGCCGGCCTTCGGCCGCGTCCAGGCGGGCCAGCCGGTCGGCGTGGGCGGCGGCGAAGACGTCGCGTTCGACCACCGACTGCGGGGTGCCGGTGCCGACCGCGAGCAGCACGCCGCGCAGCTGGTCCCGGGTGATCTGGCGAACCTCGTCAAGGCGGGTGTAGAGGCGGTCCAGGTACGCCTGCTCCCGGGCACGCTCCACGTCCTGCGTGGTCGCCACGATCGCTCCCCTCCGAGAAAGTCAACCGCTCCAGATTACGGATACCGCCGAACGTTCGGCGGAGACGGGGCTGGTCAGGACATCCCGGAGGTCGACTCACGCAGGTCCGTGACGTCGTGTTCCTGCCGTACCCGCACCAAGGCGGCCACCAGACGAGGCAGATCGGTGCGTTCGACGAGGTCGGCCAGCCGGGTGGCACTCGTGGGCAGACCGAGCTCACGGGCGGTGCGGCACACCCGTTCGTCGATGTAGGGGATCAGCTCGTCCCAGCCGGCCTGGGCCTCCCGCAGGAAGATGTCGGCGCCGACCGGGCCGATGCCGTTGATCCGCTGGAGCAGGGCCCGTTCGCGTTCCGGCGAGCCGTCGGCGGCCCGGCGCAGGCCACGGATGTCACCGTCGTAGGTGTCGGACAGGTAGCGGCAGGCCTCTTCGAGCTGGTGGGAGATGCTTTCGTCGTAGCCGGCGTAGCCGTTGCCCCGAAGCACCTCGGTGCGCCGCGTCCCGGTCGCCTCCGCCATCGCCGCGGCGTCGGTCCAGCCGGCGTCCAGAAGTGCCCGGCAGGCCGCCACCGCGGACGGTGTCCGGATCGGCGCGCCCGCGAGCACCGCGAAGACGGTCAGGGCGAACATCCCCTCGGCGGTGTCCGCCGGCACGTCGACGCCGATCTCCTCGGCGAACGTGCGCCCGTGCCGCTCGAGCAGTTCCGCGACCACCGCCTCGATGTCAGTTGCCATGCCATGGGGCTACCCGCGTGAGGTGACCGTGACTCCGCGCCGGCCCGTGCAGGTGCCAGGCGGCCCCCCGGCGGCAGTCGACCGTCCTTCCCGGCAGGTTCCGATCGGCGCATGTCGGGACGGCCACCTCTCCCGCACGCTGGAACAGGTAGTTGGGGCAGGTACGAGGCAGGGGAGGGTGACATGTCCACCGAAGCGGCGCAGTCCGTATCGTGCTCGCCGGAGCTGACCACAGGGCTCGCACGGGAGGTGGTCGCGACGGCCGTCGCGGCGCCGTCCATCCACAACACCCAGCCCTGGCTGTGGTATCTCAATCCGGCTCTGCCCGGTGGGGCGCCGGCCGGGGCGGCGCTGACGCTGCGGGCCGACGTCGACCGTCAGCTCGGCGTCGTCGACCCGGACGGACGTCAGCTGCTGCTCAGCTGCGGCGCGGCGCTCTACAACGCCACGCTCGCCCTGCGCATGCACGGCCTGGACCCGCAGATCACCCTCTTTCCGGACGGCGACGACCTGCGGACCCGGCCGCTGGCCCGGATCGCCCTGGCCGGGCGGCGCCCACCGGTCGACGCCGAATGCGCGCTGGCCGCCGCGATCCCGCACCGGCACACCGACCGCCGACCGTTCGATCCGCGGCCGCTGACCCCCAGCACCGTCGACCGGCTGCGCGTCGCCGCCGAGGCGCAGGGCGCCTGGCTGACCGCGCCGACCGACCGGACCCTGCGACTCCAGGTCGCCGTCCTGCTGTCGCGGGCCGCCTGGATCGAGGCGCACGACGCCGACTACCAGGCGGAGCTGGCCCTCTGGAGTCGCACGGCGCCCGCACCGGACGGCATCCCGCGCAGCGTCGTCGTGCCCACCGAGGTTCCCCGCCAGTCCGAGTTCCCACTGCGTGACCTGGACGTCGACCTCACCGCCGCGGCCGGCATCGCACCCGAACTCGCCGGTTCGATCGAACATCCCGACATCCTGCTCATCGGCACCGACGCGGACACACCCGTCGACCGGCTGCGCGCCGGTGAGGCGATGCAGCGTGTCCTGCTCACCGCCACCACGCTGGGCCTGGTCACCTCGCCGATGTCGCAGGCCATCGACATGGCCGGGCTACGGGAGAGGTTCCGCGCCGCCACCGGCGGCCTCGGCCACGTGCAGATGATCCTGCGCGTCGGTTACCCCCATCCCGACTCCCCGGCGACGCCCGCCACCGCGCGCCGCCGGGTCGAGGACGTCCTGCGCGTCCCCTGAACGCCTACGCGGCGGTGGTGTAGGCGACGCTGGCGAAGCTGTCGGCGGGCTGGCCGGCGGCGTTGACGCAGCGCACCGTGATCGTGGCCGTCCCACCTGGCGCGCCGGTGCTGGTACCGGTTCCAGCGCCGGTGCCGGTGCCGTCGGTGGCGGAGCAGCGGGCGGTGGGTTCGCCGTAGGGGGTGACCGCCACCAGGTCAGGGGTGCGCGCGACGCCGGGGAAACTCACCTCGTACCGTCCGATGGCCAGCCGACGGACCTGGTTGGTGGCGCCGGTGCTGTTCGCCGAGTACCAGCCCCAGGCGTTCACCGGCGCACCGATCGGAGCCTGCTGCGTCGGCCCGCCCCGCACGGAGACACCGGTGAAGGCGTGACCGAAACTCGTCGCGTCCCGCGCCTGGGGGATCAGGGCGTGCCCGCTGGTGTAGAGCAGGACGAACGGGCTGTCCGTGCCGGTGGCGCCGCGGGCGCAGCCGACGAACACCGACTGCCGGTCCGCCCCGACCACCCGTCCGAGCGCGTTGCAGCCCACCGAGTCGTCACCGATCGCGTTGACCTGAAGGTTGTTCCCGTCCTTCGCGAACGCCGGGCCGATCAGGTCGATCGTGTAGTGCCCGGCCCCGGCCCGGCGGACCTCGATCGTCCCCGGGCCGCTCACGCTGTACTCGTCCGCCGGCGTGGCCGTCGGTGCCGACGCGTCGTCCAGGCGCAGGTAGGCGTACGCCCCCGCGCCCGTCACCGGCTCGGCGGACGGGGACGTGGACGTCGTCGGCGTGGCGGTGAACGTCGCGGCAGTGGACATCGTGGCCGGCGTGGCGGACGTCATGGTGGCGGACGTCGCGGCCGGTGTGGCGGTGGATGGCTGCGGGACGTAGGTGAACATCGCGGTGAAGGCCGAGTCCGTGGCGGTTCCGGCGGCGTCGCGGCAGGTCAGGTCGACCTGCTCGGCCGTGCCCGCCGCATCCCAGCGGACCACGTGGCAGGACACGACGGGGGCGGTCGGTTCCGCGCTGGCGGCGCCCGTGCTGGCGGCCGCGTCCAGTGCGGTGACCAGCGGGATGCCGCGCCCGCCGCGGACGGCCAGGCCCGGGAAGGTCACCCGGTAGCTGCCGGTCGCCTGGTGGATGACGCTGACCTGCCCGTCCTGGGTGCGCTGGGTGCCCGGGGTGCTCTGGGGGGTGCTCGAGCGCCAACTGCCGGCACTCGCCGTCGCCGGGACAGTCGTGGCCACGCCGATCTTCGCGGCCGCGTCGGTGAAGCGCGCGAAGCCCCAGGCCGGCGTGGTCCGCACCGCCGCCGGGGACCGGGACGTGCTGGCCACCGGGGTGGCGTCCGTCGGGCCGCTGCTGTCACCGCTGTCGCTACCGCAGGCCGCGGGGACGAACAGCATCGCCGCACCGGCCAGGGTGGCGATGCTGCGCAGGCCGCGTCCCCTGCCGAGGACAGCGGTGCGGACTGTGGCGCGGAATGCGGTCCCAACCATCGATCTGACTCCTGGGCCTTCGGTCGGCGGACATGATCTGAACCTGACGATGGCACAGGTTCCGGGAAGGGGACGCGGCGGGCGCCGGTCCATGCCTGTCTTTCCGATGACAGACCGTTTTGGCCTTTCGGGACGCCCCGCCGTATCGGTGACCAGCGAACCTCGCCTAAGATTTTCCCCAGGTGAACCGCCGGACGGCGGATCGGCAGATGAGCGATCAAAGGTTGGCACGGGACGCCGACGGGGTCACCACACGGCGTGATCTCGTACGGTCGGTAACCGAAGCGCGGCAGGTAGGGGAAACGGGAGCGATGGCGTCATCGGATGCTGAGGTGGCGGCGCGCACCGTCCCCTTGGACGCGGACGACCCCCGCGAACTCGGGTCGTACCGGCTTCTCGGGCAGCTCGGCAAGGGCGGCATGGGCAAGGTGTACCTGGGCCGCTCGGCGAAGGGCCGACTTGTCGCGATCAAGGTGATCCGCAACGAGGCGGTCAGCAACCCCGAGTTCCGCGCCCGGTTCCGGCTCGAGGCCGAGACGGCGCGCCGCGTCGCCCGGGTCTGCACCGCCGAGGTCCTCGACGCCGACCCCGACGCCGAATGGCCCTACATCGTCACCGAGTTCATCGAGGGTGAGACCCTCTCGCGCTACGTGCAGCGCAACGGTCCGCTGGCGGACGCGAACCTCGAGCAGCTCGCCGTCGGCGTCGCCGCGGCGCTGACCGCCATCCACAGCGCCGGGATCATCCACCGCGACCTCAAGCCCGCCAACGTCATCCTCTCCCCCTTCGGCCCGCGCGTGATCGACTTCGGTATCGCCCGCACCGCCGACGCGGGCAGCGGCCTGACCGGTGACCTGCAGCAGCTCGGCACGCCCGCGTTCATGTCCCCCGAGCAGATCGAGAGCAGCCCGATCACCTCCGCGGTGGACGTCTGGGCCTGGGGCGGCCTGGTCGCCTACGCCGCCACCGGCCACTACCCGTTCGGCGAGGGCTCGGCGCAGGTGCTGCTCTACCGGGCCCTGCACGAGGACCCCCGCCTCGACGACGTGGACGCGGCTCTGCGCCCCATCGTCTGGCTCGCGATGCGCAAGGACCCGAACGGCCGCCCCAGCGCCCAGCAGCTCATGCTCCGCCTGCTCGGCGACCCCTCCAGCTCCAACCCGGACGCGGCCGCCGCCGTCAACCCCGAGGACGTCACCAACGTCCTACAGGGCTGGCAGCTGCCCGTCCCCGGTCCCGACAGCGCGACCGGCGCCGGGGCCACCGGCCCCACCTCCTACGCCGGCGCGCCGTACACGGGCGCCCCACACACCGGCGGGCAGCACACCAGCGCCGGCTACACCGCCGGCCCCGACGACGCCACCCGCCTGCCCACCTCCGGTTTCCGGCCGGGCGCCGGGCCCGCTGAGGGCACGGTCGGCGGGCAGACCCCCACCCGCCTCGGCGGCTCCGGCCCGGACGGGCCCGGTACCGCCCCGGGTGCACCCGGCACACCGCCTGGCCCGCACAAGCGCTCGAACCGGACTCCGCTGCTCATCGGCGGCGCCATCGTCGCTGTCGGCGCGATCCTCGCCGTCGTCCTCGCCATCGCCAGCGGCGGCAAGGACGACGACACCGCCACTCCCACCGCCACCGGCGGCGCCTCGGCCACGTCGACGGCCCCCGCGACCACCGCGCTGCCGGAATCCGCCCAGGCGCTGGGCAAGGATCAGATCGTCTACACGGCGAAGAAGAACGGCAGCTACAACCTGTTCACCGCGACGGTCCCCGCCGGCACCGGCGAGATCACGAACGAGAAGCAGATCACCTCCGACGCCGGCGACGAGATCCTTCCGGTGATCCGCCCGGAGCGCAAGACCATCGTCTACTTCGCCAAGGGCACCGACGGCCGCAACCAGTACATGGCCATCGCCGCCGACGGCACCGGCAAACCCTTCCCGCTGTTCACCACCGGCGAGGCCGCGAAGCTCAGAATCCCGGACGACACCCGCCCGTCGTTCTCGCCGGACGGCGGCGCCCTCGTCACCCGCTCCTTCACAAATGGCTCCGGCGCCACGCAGCCTGGTCTCTACATCGTGCAGTTGGACACTTCCAAGGCCACCCGAATCCAGTTCGCCGCTGCGCGTGCCACCGACCCGGCCTGGTCCCCCAGCGGCGACAAGATCGCCTACTGGGCAAACGAGGCGGATGGCGATCGTGGTTTCATCGTCACCATCGGCATCGGAACCGATGACAAGCCGAACCGACTCACCGAGGGCCAGGGCAACGGGGACTCCGACCCGGCCTGGTCCCCGGACGGCGGGAAGATCGCGTTCACCCGTTCCGTCAACGGGAACCTGGAGATCTTCGAGATGGACTCCGGCGGCTCGCCGCCCGTGCAGGTCACCGACGCTCCCGGCGATGACCAGGACCCGACGTTCGCCCCCGCGCCCGACGGTCGCCTGGTCTTCAGCACGCAGCGACCAGGGGAGGACAAGCAGCTCCACGTCCTCGACCTGCAGAATCCCGCTGGCACCGACCACCGGATCACCCCCGGCAACACGCTGCCCGCCCACGTCCGCTGGAACGCCGGCTGACGGGTCCCCACCACGTGGCCAAACGACCGGGCGTCGCACACCCCGCCTTCTTTTTCCACGGCGGGTGCCGGAGCTCGGTCCTCGTCCACAGGGGTCGGGGCTGTCCACAGCCGCCCGGCGGGCGTTTCGCTGGACGGTCCTCGGGCCACGGACTCGGCGGGTGGATCAGGCCCTCGACCGGGTGATCACCCTCGCCCGGCGACAGGATGACGTCGTCACCCGCGCCCAGGCCCTCGCGCTCGGCCTGTCCCCCGACGCGATCAGGACACGGCGGCACGATCTGCGGCCTGACCGCCGCTCGGCTTCATGGCCTGCCCGGCCTTCCCGAGCGCCGGTCGGATGAGCCGGTCGACCTCGCGTTTCCGAACGCCGACCATGCTCGTCTGCGCAACGGCTACCGTCGGCACCGCTCGACCCACACCCACGACGAGGTCGCGGACCTCTCCGGCCTGCCCACCAGTTCGTTACCGCGAACACTTGAGGATCTTGCCTTCCTGTCCGGCTGCTGCTCTGCGACGCCGGCCTGCCACCGGAGGAAACCCAGTGGCGGGTGCGCGATCCGGCTACCGGCAGCATCGTCGCCCGCCTTGACTTCGCCTGGCCCACAGCGTTACTTGCCATCGAGGCGGACGGTGTCGGCCCGCACAGCGAGCCTCAGGCGCTCTTCCGCGACCGGCACCGTCAGAACCAGCTCGTCCGCCTGGGCTGGGAGGTTCTCCGCTTCACCTTCCTGGACGCGACCGCCCACGCCCGCCGCCTGACCGAGACCGTCCGCGCGGCCCTGCGCGACGCCGAGTCCCGCCGTGCCAGCCGCTCCCCACGCGGCAGCCCGGGCTGACACTTTCCGCCCATCACCCACATACCGTCCGTCACAGCCGCCTGGGCAGCTCGGTCCGGCGAAAGCTACACGGGTCGCCGTGGGGGTATTCGTGTCCGATTTGCCCCCCACAGCGACCCGCGTAGCGGGATCTTGCCGCGCAGCCCACCGCAGGGAGTAGCGGGCGGGGCGGTGGGGACGCGCGGCCTACCTGGAAAGGGGACGCGAAAAGAAAAAGGAGCGCGCTGTGCGCGCCCCTTTTCTGTGGGAGAGGGAACGAGCCGGGCGCTGTGCGTCCGGCACTGTGCTGACTGACTGACTGGCGGGCGGGGTTAGCGCGGAGGGGCGCCGGCGACGGCGGTGGTGGCGGGGGCGCGTTTGACGGTTTTGGGGTCCATCCGGCGGATGAGGATGGAGGCGATGATGATGCAGATGATGCCGACGGCCATACCGGCGGCGATGTCGGTGGCATAGGTGGAGACGGTGTGCTGCCAGGTGGGGTCGACGACGACCTTCGGGTTGATCTTTTTGGTGGGGTCGTCGGGGCGGTTGACGCCGGCGAGGCTGATCCGGTTGAGGTCACCGACGGCGGCCATCGAGGCGAAACCCCAGCGGGCGGGGGCGATGTAGGCGACCTGTTCGAGGCCAGCAGTGCCGTGAACAGGGACGATGCCACCGGAGAAGATCAGCTGACCCATGGTGAGCAGGACCAGCAGGGGCATGGTCTTGTCGGCGTTGTCGACCATGGCGGAGATCAGCAGGCCGAGCATCGCCGAGGAGAGCGAGACGACGATCACCGCGATCAGCATGGCCACCAGCGAGTTGCCGAGGATCAGGTTTGACTGCGGTGTTCGCCCGGCGAGACCGATCAGGGTGAAGGGGATCGCCTGCGCCACGGTGATGAGGGTCAGGACGAGGACCTTCGAGCCGATATAGGCCGTCCGGGACAGGCCGATGGCTCTCTCTCGACGGTAGATCGCGCGTTCTTTCACGATCTCGCGGACCGAGTTCGCCATACCCATGAAACAGGCACAGAGAACCATGATCAGCAGGATGGTGGGGCCGTCCGAGTTCGGGGACAGCTGTTTGGCCTGGGTGGCGGAGAGTTCGAAGTTTCCGCCGATAGCTCGGGGAATGAGGCCCAATAGGAACGGGAACGCGATGATGAGGCGCAGATAGGACTTGTCGGAGGCGACGACGGCCATGGTTCGTCGGCTGAGTGTCACCAGCTGCGACAGGACCGACTGCTGCCGGAGGGAGGGCAGTTCCTCCGGCGCGGGACGCGCGGAGGGGGCGGTGATCGACGCCGGGACGTAGTACCGCGAGTTACGGAAACGGGCGGCCGACTCGACGCCGGGCATCGCCTCGAGCTGGAGGAAGACGTCCGGGTAGTCGCGCTTGCCGAAGAAGGAGAGAGCGTCCTGCGGCGGGCCGAAGTAGGCCACGTAACCGCCGGGTGCGAGCACGAGGATGTAGTCGCACAGGTCGAGCTGGGCGACACTGTGGGTGACCACGATGACCGTCCGGCCGTCGTCCGCGAGGTTACGCAGCGACTCCATGACGTTCTTGTCCATGCCCGGGTCGAGGCCGGAGGTGGGCTCGTCCAGGTAGAGCAGGGTGGGGCGGGTCAGCAGCTCGAGGGCCACCGACGTCCGCTTGCGCTGGCCACCGGACAGGCGCGCGACCTGGGTGTTGGCGTGCTGCTTGAGGCCGAGTTCGGCGAGTACCTCGTCGACGCGGTTACGGCGCTCGGTCTTGGTGACGTCCGGTGGGAAACGCAGCTCGGCGCCGAACTCGAGGGCCTTGCGCACGGTGAGTGAGGTGTGGAGCAGGTCCTCCTGCGGGACGTAACCGATCCGGCGGCGCAGTTCGTCGTACTCGGAGTAGAGGTCCCGGCCGGCGTAGCGGACGGTGCCCTTGTCGGCGGGGCGGAACCCGGTGAGCGCGTTGAGCAGCGTCGACTTGCCGGCGCCGGACGGGCCGACGACGCCGAGCAGGGCGCGGCCGGGCAGCTTGAACGTCATGTCGTGCATGAGCTGCTTCTGGCCGGCCCAGACGTTGAGCGCCTCGGCCTCGAAGCTGACGTCCCCGGAGTCGATGTACTCGACGAGCTGGTCACCCTCGAGCTGGAAGATGTGGTGACCGACGGCGATGACATCGCCCTGTTCGAGCGCGATCCGGTTGATTCGGCGACCGTTGACGAACACGCCGTTGGCCGAGTCGAGGTCGGCGATCTGCACACCGGAGCGTCCGATGTAGAGCTCGGCGTGGCGACGGGAGGCGAGCAGGTCGGTGATGACGACGTCGTTGTCCCGGGCGCGGCCGATGGACATCGTGCCCTGGCGCAGACGGTAGGTGGTGCGCCGCTCGTGCTCCTGCTCGAGGCTGGTCAGGCCGCCGGAGCGCTCACCGCGGCGACGGTCGTCGTAGTCGTCGTAGTCGCGTCCGCGC
>NZ_CADCWS010000088.1 GCF_902806475.1 Candidatus Frankia nodulisporulans | reverse complement strand
TGGCCACACGCCCAAGTCCGAAAAAAGCGATACCGCCCACTATGGCGGACGTACCCGTAACCAACGTACAGTTCATGAAGCCCCACCCGATACAGAAATTATTCCGGGCACGCGAGCGCCTTCGCGAACGGGCGACCACGAATGCCACCAGGGCGTCACGGAAAGCAGTTCACGGCACGCAGGGAGACCGGGCACCGAGCAGGCCGTGTTATTCTTTCGCCAGCGTGGCGGAACAAATGCAAAATCGGTGTTCCAATGCCCTGGCAGAGCCGACTAGAATCGAGCGCATGCGCCCGCGCGATAATCGGCGGAAAAGATCGAAGCGATAATCCGGAAGGTATTGTGGCCATCTTCACGGACCCTTGATTTACCCCGGTCACGCCCAGCTATGTTCGTAGCCATGTCGTCGAGTGACGGCAGACGCCGGGTGGCACGCCGAATCCTGCCCCCGCCCGGTAGGAACCAAACCTGTGGCAGGAACGGGGGAACCACTTCCGGGCGTCGAAGGCAGACGTCCTTGGGGTGAAGCCACCACTGGTGGCCGGGCATTCCCAGCCCGAACCCGACAGCTCACCTCGCAGGCGTGGGGAAGGACAATCTATGTCCAACGCTCGTACGCTCGGTCGGGGCCTCAACCGGATCAAGCTTGGCACTCGTGCCGCCGTTCTCGCCGCCACTCTCACCGCCTCCGTGGGCGGTGGGCTGGCGCTCTCCCAGCCGGCCAGCGCCGCCCCGAACGCGGACCATTTCCTGAGCACCGTCATTCCCTGCGAGTCCGGTGGCAATCCCCACGCGGTCAACTCCATCGGCGCGGGCGGCCTGTTCCAGTTCCTGCCCAGCACCTGGCACGGTCTCGGTGGCCGGGGCCTGCCGCAGCACGCCAGTGTCGGCGAGCAGTGGCAGATGGCCCGCAAGCTCTACGCGCAGGCCGGTACCAGCCCGTGGTACGCCTCGAAGCCCTGCTGGGGTCACCGGATCTGAGGCCCCGACACCGCGCCGACATCCGCTCTCGGCCGGTTCTGATCCGCACATGATCGATCGGATCGTGCTCGACAGATCGTGAGCCGACCGGCGCGAGGCGACGCGACCCAGCGCGCGGCACATCAGGCCCCGTCCCTCCTCCCGGGGGCGGGGCCTGATCCGTGCGCGGTGCGGGGCTCAGGCGCCGCGTCGGCGGCGGGCGATCTCCGCGAGGGCCACCGCGGCCGCGACACCGGCGTTCAGCGACTCGACCGCGCCGACCATCGGGATCCGCACCGTCACATCGCAGCGCTGCTCCACCAGCCGGGACAGGCCCCGGCCCTCGGAGCCGACCACCAGGACCAGCGGGTCGGTGGCCATGGCGAGCTCGTCCAGGCTCAGCGCGGCGTCGGCGGCCAGCCCCACCAGGAACAGGCCCGCCTCGGCGTAGGCGGTCAGGGTGCGGGTCAGGTTGGTGGCCCGGGCGACGGGCAGCCGCGCCGCGGCCCCGGCCGACGTCTTCCAGGCGGACGCGGTCATCCCGGCGGCGCGCCGCTCGGGCAGCAGGACACCGTCGGCGCCGAAGGCCGCCGCCGAGCGCACGACCGCACCGAGGTTGCGCGGGTCGGTCACCCCGTCCAACGCGACCACTAGGCCAGCCGCGGTGGAGCCGGAACGCGCCGATCCGCCCGCACCGGGCCGGACCCGATCGAGCAGGTCATCGGGATGGGCATAGCGGTAGGGCGGCACCGCGAGCACCAGCCCCTGATGCGGGGCGGTGCCACACAACCGGTCAAGATCGGGCCGGGCGGAGTCGACGACGGAGATGCCGCGGCGCGTCGCCAGCCGGCGGGCCTCGTCGAGACGCTCGTCGAAATCCAGGCCCGCGGCGACGAACAGCGTCGTGGCCGGAACCCCGGCGCGCAGCGCCTCCACGACGGCGTTGCGACCGACCACGAGTTCGTCGTCCTCACCGCCGCGCCGCCCGCGCGCACCCGCGCCCCGCGGGCCCTCGCCATCGCGTGGGGCGGGCCGATCACGATCGGTCGCCGCCTTCGCCGCCGTGGCGGCCCGGCCACCCGGCCCAGCGCCGGCCATTCAGCACCACCCCGGGGTGAACGCACCGAACGAGGACATTCCCGGATGTGAGCCGCTTGCGGACGAGTGCGATCCGCTCCTGGGCGATCCGGCGACGGACGATCCGGTCTCGGGTGATCCGGATACGGGTGATCCCGACACGGATGCCCCGCGCGGACGTGAGACGACCATGTGCCCACGGTATCTGGCGTGACGCACGGTATCCGGTGCCCGGCGGAGAATCCCGCGACACGGACCGGCCCGACCTCGCCGGCCCGACCTCGCCGGGCCGTCCCCACCGGACGCCGGGCCCGGCCGGCGACACCGGCTGTGGGCCGTTGCCGGGGACCCCCAGCCGGGGGGCAGGCCGGATCCGGGCCAGCGACCTACCCGGAGATTGCCGTTCTCGACGACATCGCGCCCTATCCTGATGCGGCGGTCCCCGCCGGGGGTCGTCGACATCAGACCTTACGCTCATCCAAGCTCGCGCGCCGACGAAGGAGAACACGCCGGACAGTGGCCTGCCGGTAGCGGTCTCGGTCATCGACGCACCTCGGTGAACCTGGGAAGATACGTCCCCATGATTGCGTGATGACCGGCGTGATCCGATCGACCAGTCCACAGTGTGCGAACGGCCCCCGACAATGGCCGTATCGCCGGAGCGGCACGCGGGCATCGTCGGTACCGCGGGCCACCGTGGTGAGTTCTGACGACCGGACCAGCAGGGGCAGGAGGCACCAGCACATGGCTCTGCGCACACCGCCCGTATTCGGGCGTCACCTCCCGGCGGCGTGACGGTGGACCTGAACCCGCACGACGACGCCCCGACGGTGGCCTACCAGTTCGCCGGTGCCGGCGCCTTCGACCCGGAGGACGACCTGCGCCGCTGCCCGGTCTGCGCCGCGCCCGTCTACGCCGACGACCGCTACTGCGAGGTCTGCGGGCACGCGTTGGAGGGGCCCGACCCGGCCCATGGCGATGCCGACCACGCCGAGGTCGACCTCGGTGAACTGGCCGGCGTCTGCGACCGTGGCGTGCGCCATTCCACGAACGAGGACGCGATGGGCCTCGCCGTGGTCTACGGCACACTGATCGCGGTGGTCTGCGACGGGGTCTCGACGACCCCCGGCTCCGGTCAGGCCTCCGCGGCGGCGGCGGCCACCGCGATGGCCGTCCTAGCCGACGCGGTACGCGCGCACGGGCCGGGGCATCCGGTCCACCACGACTCGCTGCCGCCCAGGGCTTCGGGCGGCCGGGCCGACGACATGCTCGACATCCTCGAGCCGGACTACCCGACCTACGACGAGCCACGCACCGCCCCGCGGGCGGTCGTCGGCGGCTTCTCCCCCGAGGACGCCGAAGCCGTCCTGCACACCGCGGTCCACGCGGCTCAGGACACGATCGCTCAGCTCAGCGCGGCCGAGGGCCGGATGGCGCCGTCCTGCACGTTCGCCGCGGCCATCGTCACCCCGCCGACACCCGACGGGCCGGGGATGGTCACCGTCGGCTGGGTCGGGGACAGCCGGGTCTACCTGCTCGGCCCGCGTTGGTGTGAGCGGCTCACCTCGGACGACACCTGGGCCGCCGAGGCCGCTCGGGCCGGTCTCATCCCAGCCAGCGAGGCCGAGACGCACCGGCGGGCGCACACCCTGACCCGCTGGCTCGGCGGTGACGTGGAGGACGTCGCACCGCACACCGAGGTCTTCCCGATCGAGACGCCGGCCACCGTGCTGGTCTGCTCGGACGGGCTGTGGAACTACGCCTCCCGTCCCGACGTCATGGCCTCACTGGTCAATCAGCTGCCCGCGCACAGCACCGCGATCGAGGTCGGCCGGCACCTCATCGACTTCGCCATCGACGCCGGCGGTCACGACAACATCACCGCGGTCGTCGCCCGGGTGGATCACTGATGGCCGCCCCGTCGCGGGGGCGCCGAACGCGGCGGGGTCCGGTCCGCACCGGAGGCCGGCCGACCGTCCGGTTCGACCACTGCGACACTGTTCCTCGGCCCGTACGGCCGAGGTTGCCCCGGTCGCCCGGGGAGGCCGAGCCGCCGGCAAACGGGGGCACGCACCACCTCCTACGGAAGGCGGTTCACAACGACGAAGACACAACAGGTACGGTTCGGTGCAAGAAGAACGTTGAGAAGATCGATGAGATGATCATCGATGAAGTGGTCATCGATGAGGTGTTCCTGGACCCACGGTCGACGAGGACCCTCCGGGTGAACCGGTGATCAGGTGATGGCGCTGGGCTTGCGCGGGCGCCTGTCTCACTACCCGACTACTGCGATCGGTGCGGAATTGGGATCATGACTGGTCAGGAGAGGTACGAATACCGTCCGGACGACGGCGGTCGGTCTCCCTACGGAGTCGACGAGCCGGGCGGGGGCCGTCGGCGCGGCGCGGCAGTGCCGGACGGTCCCGACTCCGCGGGGGACGGGGGCTACGACCCGCTGGGCATCCGACGTTCACCAGCCGATCTGGCCGGTGTGGCGGACCCGCCCCGCGGCGGCGACCCCTATGGCGGCGGCTACGACCGGAACGGCTACACCGACCAGCCTCGCGGCGGCCGGGGCTACCAGGCCGACGCCTACGACGCGCCCGGCGGCTATGACCGTGACCCGTATGCCCGGCAGCGGGACGACCGGTCCAGCCCCGACGACCGTTCCGGCGCGGACGGCCGTGGCGGACGTGACGGCTACGACCGCGGTGGCTACCCCGGTCAGGCCGACCGTGGCTACGCCGAGCCGGCTGACCCGTACGGCCGCGGCGCCGACCCGCGCGCCGATCGCGGCGGCTACGCCGACCCGGCCGACCCCTATGGCCGCGGTGGCTATCCGCCGGGCCGGGAGACACCCGAGGAACGCGCGGCCGGTGGCTACGGCGACCGCAGCGGCGACGACCGCAGCGAGCCTGGTGGTGGCTATCCGCCGCCGGCTCGCGACGACCGTGGCTACGGCGAACCGGCGGGGCGCGGCGGCTATGGCGAGCCGGCCGATCCGTACGGTCGGGGCGTCGACCCGCGGGCCGATCCCCGGGCCGACCCACGTGGTGGTCGCGGCTACGGGGAGGAACTCGACCCCGACGCCCACCGCCGTGCCCGGCGCGACGACGGCTACGGCTACCCGGCCGACCCGCTCGCCGCGGAGCAGCCGGGAGCCGGCGCCGACCGCGGCTTCCAGCAGGCACGTGGCGGCGATCCGCGGCGCACCACCGACCCGCGCTACGCCCGTCAGGGTGGCGGCGATCCCCGTGGCGGCGATCCCGAGCTGTCCGACCCCCGGGGAGCCGGTCGACGCGACCCGAGGGACGTGCGTGACCCCCGGGACGCGGAGGACCCCCGCGCCGCCGCCGGCTGGGAGGACGAACGTCCCGGTGCGGCCGCGAGCGTGGGCGTCTGGGAGGCGATCGTCGAGGCCGAACGGGAGTACTACGACAGCGGTGACGACCACCGTGTGCCGTTCCCGACCTTCTACCCGCGTCGGGTCTTCGCCCTGGCCGGGGCGAAGATGCTGATCGGTCGGCGCAGCGAGTCCCGCGGCATCCACCCGGACATCGACCTGTCCGGTGCGCCGGAGGACCCGGGCATCTCCCGCAGCCACGCGCTGTTCGAGCAGCTGCCCGACGGCGGCTACGCCGTGCGCGACCCCGGTTCGACCAACGGCACCCGACTCAACGACGAGCCGGACCCGATCGAACCCGGCCACACGGTTCCGCTACGCGATGGTGACCGGGTTTACCTCGGCGCCTGGACGCGCATCACGCTGCGCGCCCGTTAGGCCCCGCCCGCCCTGGCCACGCGGTGCCCGACCCGACCACCTCCGGTCGGCTGGGCACCGCGTGGCAGAGGTGCTGGCACGAGTACGTCCGCTGGCACGAGTACACGCCGCTGACGCCCATGGCTGATGCCGGCCGATGACGCCCCCGTGGCGGCACCCGGCATGTTCGCCCCGCCGGTCAGGCGAGATGCCAGCGCTGACCTTCCGGCGTGTCCTCGACGATGAGACCGGCGGCGGCGAGCCGAGCGCGGATCGAATCGGCCTCGGCGTAGTCCCGCCGAGCCCGGGCCGCCGAGCGCAGATCCAACACGATCTGCATGACCCCGTCAAGGGCCGGGCGTAGTTCGGCGCCTGCCGTCGGCCACTGATCGTGCGGGTCGAGACCGAACACGGCGAGCATCCGACGGGTCACCTGCACCCAGGTGGCCAGCGCCCGGCTGTGCGCCTTCGACAGCACCTGGTTGCCCTGGGCCACCGCACCGAACAGGGCGGCCAGCGCCCGACCGACGGCCAGATCGTCATCGAGGGCGGCCGTGAAGTCCGCCCAGGCCCCGGTGGCACCAGCACCGTGTGAGCCCCCGCCGCCGGTCGCGGAGCGCGGCCGGTCATCGGCCGCCAACGCCGCCGCCTCGCCCGGACCACTCAGGATGTCCAGCGCGTTGCGGACGAACGTCTCCACCCGGTCATGGGCGGCCGTCGACTCGGCGAGCGCCTCCGGGCTGTACTCCAGCGTCGAGCGGTAGTGCGCCGACAGCAGGTGGTAACGCAGCACCTGCGGCCGCACCACTTCCAGCGCGTCGGCGACCAGCACCGAGTTGCCCAGCGACTTCGACATCTTGGTGCCACCGGTGGTGAGCAGACCCACATGCATCCAGTAGCGGGCCATCTCGCCCGGCTGACCGGCCCCCGCCGCGGCGCACAGCGTCTGGGCGCGTTCGTTCTCATGGTGCGGGAAGACCAGGTCAAGCCCGCCACCGTGAATGTCGAACGTCGACCCGAGGTACTTGCCGGCCATCGCCGAGCACTCCAGGTGCCAGCCGGGGCGGCCGTCCCCCCAAGGGGAGGACCAGAACGGCTCGCCCGGCCGGGCGGCCTTCCACAGCGCGAAGTCCCGCGGGTCGGCCTTGCCCGGCTCCGCCTCGGCGGAGGGCAGCATCGACTCCGGCCGCTGGTGGGACAGAGCCCCGTAGTCAGCGAAGCGCCCCACCCGGAACCACACCGAGCCCGCGCCCGGGTAGGCGTAGCCGGCGTCCACCAGTGACGCGATGAGCGTGATCATCTCGGGCAGATGGCCGGTCGCCCGCGGCTGGATGGTCGGCGGCGCGATGCCCACCGTCCGGTACGCCTCGTCGAAGGCGCGGGTCTGCCGGGTGGCGAGCTCCCAGACGGACGTGCCGTCCCGCCCGGCATTGACGATGATCTTGTCGTCGATGTCGGTGACGTTCTGCACGAGCGTCACGCCCTGACCGGACTGCTCCAGCCAGCGACGCAGAAGATCGAACGGCAGCGCCGTGCGCAGGTGCCCGACATGCGGCGCCGACTGCACGGTGGGCCCACACACGTAGACGCCCACGTGGCCGGGGCGTAGCGGCTCAAACGGCCGCACACGCCGCGTACGTGTGTCGTAGAGGTGGAGACCCATCTGTCAAGGGTACGGCGCGAGCCGGCCAGCTGGGCGGTCAGGCCATGCCGGAACGGTGTCAGCCGACTGTCAGTACTCGATCCGCCACGACCCGGATGACCACGCGGATCTCCTCCGGGTCGTCCCAGCGGTAGATGTCGCCGGTGTACTTCAGCGACAGCCGGTCGATCAGCTCCCGGCCGCCCTCCTCCGCCAGCGTCGCGGTACCGCGCACCTCGACATAGCTGTACGGATCGATCTGGTCGAGGAACATCAGGCTCACCCGCGGGTCGCGGGCGATGTCGCGCTCCTTCGCACGCCCACGGGCGGTGGAAAGCAGCAGGTCATCCTCGTCACGATCTACCCAGAGCACAGTCATCCGGGGCGAGCCGTCGGCCTGAACCGTGGCCAGGACGACGTAGGTTCGTGCGTCGGCCAACGCCCGGACCGGCTCGGGAAGTCGGTCTGCCATGAGACTCCTCGGGAGCGGCCAGTGACAACTCAGCCTTTCACTCCGTTCTGCACACGTTACCGTCCGATGCCAGATCGGCATACCCCATCCGCCCACCCAGGCTGACGGACGGGTGGACGGGTGGATGACGGGCTCAGGCGCGGACGACGAGTGCGGTGGCGATCGCGGCGAGACCCTCACCGCGCCCGGTGAGCCCCAGACCGTCGGTGGTGGTGGCCGACAGGCTCACCGACGCGCCCAGGGCCGCCTCCATCGCCGCCTGCGCCTCCAGCCGACGCGCGGCCATCCGCGGGCGGTTGCCGATGACCTGCACCGACACGTTCCCGATCACCCAGCCGGCCTCGGCCAGCAGCCGGGCGGTCTCCCCCAGCAGCACCGCGCCGGACGCCCCGGCGTACTCCGGCCGATCGGTGCCGAACACCTTGCCGAGATCACCCAGTCCGGATGCCGTCAGCAGGGCGTCGCAGGACGCGTGCGCCGCGACGTCACCGTCGGAGTGCCCGGCGAGCCCGGTCTCCCCGGGCCAGCGCAGGCAGGCGACCCAGCATGCTCGTCCCGCCTCGAAGGGGTGGACGTCCACCCCGACGCCGACCCGGGGCAGCACCGTCGTCGTGACCGTGCCCGGTGCCGGTGCCGGACGGCCGCCCTCGATGCCGGCTCCGGCTCCGGAGCCGGAGGTGGGAGATGTGTCGGCGCTCATCCAGGCCTCCGCGCGTCGGTGGTCCCGCAGACCTCGGCCTCGCCCCGGCCGTCCGCCGCCGTGGCCGCACGGGCCAGCAGCGCCTCGGCCAGGATCAGGTCGGCGGGCTGGGTCACCTTGAACGCCTCGTGCGCGCCGGGCACCGTCGTCACCGGCACCCCGAGCGCCTCGACCAGACCGGCGTCGTCCGTCACCGGAACGTCGCGCAGGGCGTAGGCCGCGGCCAGCACGTCACGTCGGAATCCCTGGGGGGTCTGCACCGCCCGCAGACCGTCTCTCGGCGGGGTACGGATCACCCGCCCGTCCGGCCCGACCTCCTTGATGGTGTCCGCGACGGCGAGCACCGGGATGACCGCCGGATGGCCGGCGATCACCGCCGCGGCCACCGCGTCCACCAGCGCGGGCGGGGTCAGCGGCCGGGCCGCGTCATGGACCAGGACCACCGAGATGTCCTCGTCGATCGCGCTCAGCGCGCGACGGACGGAATCGACCCGTTCGGCGCCGCCGGCGATGACCCGCACGTCCCGCCCGAGTAGTTGCGCGACCACTTCGACCAGGGTCGGTGGGGCCGCGACAACGATCTGGGTCACCAGCTCCGAACGGCGCAGTGCCTCGACCGAGCGCACCAGCATGGGCCGGCCGCCCAGCGACCGCAGTGCCTTGGGGGTGCCCCCGCCAAGACGTTCCCCGCGCCCGGCCGCCGGCACGATCGCCGCGACCCGAGCTCCCCTGCCGCGCGGTTGGGGACTCTCGCCCATCACCAGAACCTCCCGTGTGCCGTCCACCCACGAGAGCATCGCCCATCGCCGCGACCGGATGCGAACCGGGCGACCGCGGGGCGCGGTACACACGTGACCGGACGGTCCTCAACCGCTCACCGCCGCACCACTGGTAGCGCCGACAGCCATCGCCAGCGGTACCAGTGGTACCGCCTGTGCGGTGGTGTCGGCTGTGCGGCGACGCCGCCCGGCCGGCGAGCCGACTGTGCGGCGTCGCGACCTGGCCAGCGGGTGTGCCGTCGACGCGAGGGGCTGCTGTAGCGGCCTCGCGTGCCACGCCCGGCGACGAACCCGGCCAGACCGGGCATTTCTGCACCCGACCCACCGGATCCGACAGCCGGAAGATGAGATTATCTGGCGATACCCGGGCCGATCAGTACTGACTGACCGGAGCCGGATTGCACCAGGCCTGCATCGGCAGATTCGCCGATCAGCCGGCAAGAACCTCGTCGAGAACTGCCTCGGCCTTGTCCTCGTTAGTGCCTTCGGCGAGCGCGAGCTCACTCACCAGAATTTGCCGGGCCTTGCTCAACATCCGCTTCTCGCCTGCGGAAAGGCCGCGTTCACGGTCACGCCGCCACAGGTCGCGAACGACCTCGGCGACCTTGTTCACGTCACCCGAAGCTAGCTTCTCGAGATTCGCCTTGTAACGCCGGGACCAGTTTGTGGGCTCCTCGGTGTGCGGTGCACGGAGCACCTCGAACACCCGTTCCAGCCCGTCCTGCCCGACGACGTCGCGCACCCCGACCATGCCGACATTGTCGGCAGGAACCCGGACCGTCAGATCGCCCTGAGCGACCTTCAGCACGAGATAGAGTCTTTCCTCGCCCTTGATGACGCGGGTTTCAATCGCGTCAATCAGAGCAGCACCATGATGCGGGTAAACAACGGTCTCGCCGACTTGGAACGCCATGTGTCACGTGCCCCTTCCGCCTCTACCAGCGTAACACGCACGCATCGCCGCAGGTCAGACGCGCGCGGCCAGGGCAAGGTCAGCAAGACCATCCGTCGCGGCCACGACCTCGTCTTCCAGCAACGTTCGCCGCGACGACCTCAGCCGACCTCAGATCCGCGCCGGCTCCACACCAGACCCACATCCACGGACGCACCCATCCACATCCCCACAGCCAACTGCTCTACCAGGTAAAACGGGACGTAGCTCGGGCGCGCTCACCGCGCGTGGCGGTCAGGCAGACCGTAGCGCGCACAACCGTCGACCACCCGTCGACACGACGAGAGCCCTCCGGTTCACCAACGGCCACGATGTCGTCAACCGCGTCCGCTCGACCGAACCGGAGTCGGATCCGGCGCACGAGATCCCGTGACCGCGCCGCACCGTCGTCGCCGCGCCGTCCGGGAGAGCCATCCGGGTCCCGCGGGGTCACCCGGAGTCTCCTCACGTCACACAAAGTCGCCTCAAGTCCGCCCAGGAACGCCCTGGGACGCCCCGGAGCACCCCGGATCGCCCAGGTGAGGCGGGGGTGACCGGGTGAGACTGGCCACGTCGCCGACCGGCCCATGATGGCCGGTCGGGCCGGTCAGGGCAGTGCTCCGAACCATGCTGACCCCGGGCCGGCACCCGAACCGGGCCGGACCGGGTCGCAACCCCTGCGCGGCCTGGGCACGTCCGGGTTCGAGGTGGCTAGTGTTAGCCCCGCACCCGGGCCCCAACCGGTCGACGGCCGATCACCGATGGCGATCAGGCCGGCGGCGGCTGGGCCCTCGTGCCCCGGGGCGACCCGGCTGTCCGGTTCCGACGGGCCGGCACCGACGCCGTCCTCGGGTCGGCCGTCCCGCGACGGCCGTCGACCAGCACCGGCGTCGCCAGGCGTCGGTCTTTGCATGAGGAGCCACCGAGCTGTGAGCCGCCGTCCGGGTGCCCGTATCTCGTCAGTCATCGCCGCCGACGGCGCGCCGGCCCCACGCGCCAGCGCCGACGGGCGCGGCACTTTCCGTGGCCGGATGGCCTCCCGTCGGGTGGGGGTCGCGCTGTTCGCCTCGGTCCTCGGCGCGGCCAGCCTGACCAGTTGTGCCGCCGGCACCGACGCGCTGACCAACTACGCGCGTACGACCACCAACAGCGCGTCCGGCGCTGTCGGCGGCATCTCGCTGCGCAACGTCTACCTCGCCGGCCCCGCCGACCAGGGCGGTTCCGCACCGATCGTCTCGGCGTTCTTCAACGCGAGCGACGCCTCCGACACCCTCGTCTCGGTCTCGTCTCCGGCCGCCGTCTCCGGCCGGGTGTCCACACCGGCCGAGATCCCGGCCGGCGGTGGCCGGGTCTTCATCGCGGACGGCTCCGCGCCGAGCCTCGCCGGCTTCACCCGCAACCTGCTGATCGGCTCCCAGCTGCCGATCACCTTCACCTTCGCCAAGGCCGGCAGCATCACCCTGGACGTCCCGGTCGAGCCCGCCGCGCCGGGCGCCGGCACCGAGGGCGAGTCCGCGGCCGGCGGCGAGACCACCGCCACCCCGACGTCGCCCGCCTCGGCCGCGTCCGCCGCCCCGGGTGCCCCCGCCGGTTCCGCCACACCGTCCGCGGCCGCCGGTGGATCGTCCTCCTCGACCGGCGACGACAGCGGCCAGACCGCCACCCCGGCCCCCACCCGTACGGCCGGCTGACCGACCCGTCCAACTGGTCGACGCTCGACCGGCCGCCGATCCGTTCGGCCGGTCGAGCTCCCGTGGACGACGTGATCTGGCCGTGATCTGGCCGTGATCTGGCGGCGCCGGAATCCCTGGCGTCCAGCGCCACATACCGACAGTCGAAAGACGCCGGGGCCCGCATCCTTCACCGCGCCTCGGCACGAGTCCGCGAATCCGCGAGTCCGCGAGTCCGCGAGTCCGCGAGTCCGCGAGTCCGCGAGTCCGCGAGTCCGCGAGTCCGCGAGTCCGCCGCTGTGCGATCACCGGGCGAGACCGGGTCAGGGTGCGGACGTGGACGCCGCGCCGGGCGGACGACCGAGGAGTCGTCGGCGAGCTGGGCGTGGCGTGGCGTGGGCGTCGAACTGTCGGACCCGGCGACTAACGTGGCGACCATGACTTCCAGTCGGGCCTCCGGTGTGTCCCGCCCGTCGGCACGGGCAGCCTCAGGTGGGTTCCGGTGCAGCGGCTGCGGGGCGGAGTCCGTGCGCTGGGCTGGTCGATGCGTCCGTTGCCACGAGTGGGGGACGTTGGAGGCCCAGACACCGGCGCCTCGGCGCGGGTCGGCCCTCGGCGGTGGGCGGGGTGGCGGGCTCGGCAGCGCGGCCGCGGCCGCCAGCGAGGTGACGGCTCCGGCTCAGTCGGTGATCGATGTCGATGTCACGGCGGCCCAGCGTCGGCCGACGGGGGTTGACGAGCTTGACCGGGTGCTTGGCGGGGGGCTGGTCCCTGGCGCGGTGATCCTGCTGGCCGGTGAGCCCGGGATCGGCAAGTCGACGCTGCTGCTGGAGGTGGCGGCGCGCAGCGCGGCGGGTGGGTCCCGGGCGTTGATGGTCACCGGGGAGGAGTCGGCCGCCCAGGTGCGGCTTCGGGCGGGGCGCACGGGAGCCCTGCACGAGGATCTCTGGATCGCCGCGGAGACCGATCTCGGCGCGCTGCTGCGCCACGTCGAGCAGGTCTCCCCCGCGCTGCTGGTGGTCGACTCGGTGCAGACGATCTCGGCCGCCGGAGTCGAGGGGGCGGCGGGTGGAGTCACCCAGGTGCGTGAGGTGGCGGCCGTGCTGATCCGCACCGCGAAGGCGCTCGGCCTCGCGACGGTGCTCGTCGGGCACGTCACCAAGGACGGCACCGTCGCCGGGCCGCGCCTGCTCGAACATCTGGTGGACGTCGTCCTGCACTTCGAGGGTGAGCGCCATTCGATGCTGCGTCTCGTGCGTGCCGGCAAGAACCGGTATGGCCCGGCCGACGAGATCGGCTGCTTCGAGATGGACGACGCCGGTATCCACGGCATCGCCGACCCCAGCGGCCTGTTTCTATCCCGCTCTGGCACCGGGGGCGTCGGCGCCGCGGTGCCGGGCACCTGCGTGACGGTGACGATGGAGGGGCGTCGTCCCCTCGTCGCCGAGGTCCAGGCGCTGGTGGCCGACTCGGCCGCGCAGGTTCCCCGGCGGGCCGTGTCCGGGCTTGATCCGGCCCGGGTGGCGATGATCCTCGCCGTCGTCGAGCGCCGGGGCGGCATCCGTCTCGGTCGCAGTGACGTCTACACCGCCACCGTCGGTGGGGTGCGTCTGGCCGAGCCCGCGGCCGATCTCGCGACGGCGCTGGCGGTCGTGAGCGCCATGCGGGATCGGCCGCTACCCGCCGATCTGATCACCATCGGTGAGGTCGGGCTCGCCGGTGAGGTCCGCGCGGTGGGTGGAGTCCCCCGTAGGCTCGCGGCCGCGGCCCGACTGGGCTTTCGCCGGGCGCTGGTGCCCACCGGCTCCCTGGCGTCCGGCTCCGGCGCCGGGCTCGTCACCGGCGGCGAGGGCCACGACCCGGGCGGGGCTCAGGGGCGGACCGGCGCGACCAGGGGTGACAGCGCCCAGGCCAGGGCGCTGCGGGCGGTCGGCGAGGGCGACCGGGCCCCGCGGGCGAACCACACGGGGGCCACCAGTACGGAGAAGACCTTCGAGGGCATGACCGTCACCGAGGTGCCTGATCTGGTCGCCGCGATTACACATATGTACAAAACATAAGAATCACGGATGTCGATTTCGTGGCCTTTCGTTACCTTATGATTGCGGACCTCCCGCGGCGATCGCCCCGATAGCATCACGGCAGAGGCGGAGACAGTGGGGGAACCGAGGAGCTGAGTGAGCCTGATGGCACGACCACCCGGAGACGACATCTTCCGGGCGACACTGGCCGCGGTCGCCCCCGGAACCCCCTTCCGCGACGGCTTGGAGCGCATCCTGCGCGGCCACACCGGCGCCCTGATCGTGCTCGGTCACGACAAGGTCGTCGAAGGCCTGTGCACCGGTGGATTCGAGCTCGACGTCGAGTTCTCGGCCACCCGGCTGCGGGAACTGGCGAAGATGGACGGCGCGATCGTGCTGTCGTCCGACCTGCAGCGCATCGTGCGGGCCGCGGTCCACCTCGTGCCGGACCCGACGGTCCCCACCGAGGAGTCGGGCACGAGGCACCGCACGGCCGAGCGGGTCGCCAAGCAGACCGGGTACCCGATCATCTCCGTCAGCCAGTCCATGCACATCATCGCCCTGTATGTCGCCGGGCGGCGCTACGCGCTGGACGGTTCGGCCGCGATCCTGTCCCGGGCGAACCAGGCCCTGGCCACCCTCGAACGCTACAAACTGCGCCTCGACGAGGTGGCCGGCACCCTTTCCGCGCTCGAGATCGAGGATCTCGTCACCGTTCGCGATGCCATCTCGGTCAGCCAGCGCCTGGAGATGGTCCGCCGTATCGCCGACGAGATCGAGGGCTACGTCGTCGAGCTCGGCACCGACGGCCGGTTGCTGTCCCTGCAGCTCGAAGAGCTGATGGCGGGCGTCGAGACCGAACGGGAGCTCACCGTTCGCGACTACCTGCCCGCCGGCTCCCGCGCCGGGTCGGCCACCCAGGTCCTCAACGAACTGTCGGCGATGTCCCCCACCGACCTGCTCGACCTCACCGTGCTCGCCCGGGTGATCGGTTTCTCCGGCGGGGCGGACATCCTCGACCGCCAGATCAGCCCGCGCGGCTACCGGATGCTGGCGAAGGTCCCGCGGCTGCCCCGGCTCGTCGTCGACCGCCTCGTCGACCACTTCGGCACCCTGCAGAAGCTGCTCGCCGCCGGCGTCGACGACCTGCAGACCGTCGACGGCATCGGTGAGGCACGCGCCCGAGCGGTACGCGAAGGGCTGTCCCGCCTCGCCGAGTCCAGCATCCTCGAACGCTACGTCT
>NZ_CADCWS010000087.1 GCF_902806475.1 Candidatus Frankia nodulisporulans | reverse complement strand
GGCATCCTGGGGCGGCTGCCGGCGCTGATGGCGCTGGGCGCCCCGAGCGTCGCCTCCTACCTGCGGCTTGTGCCGTCACGGTGGGCGGGTGTGTACGCCTGTTGGGGACGGGAGAACCGGGAGGCGGCGCTGCGGATGGCCCCGGGCCCGGCCGCGGCCGGTGGGCGTTCGGCGAACCTCGAGGTGAAGTGCTTCGATCTGGCGGCGAACCCCTACCTGGTCGTCGCGGCGCTGCTCGCCGCCGGGCAGGACGGGCTGCTCGTCGGCGCCCGGCTGCCCGCCGCGGTGGACGTCGACCCCGCCCGGCTGGAGGCCGCCGAACGCGACCGCCGGGGCATCCGACGGCTGCCCACGACCCTCAGCGCGGCGCTGGCGGCCTTCGAGGCGGACGAGGTGCTGCGGGCCGCCTGCGGGCCACGGCTGCACGACACGGTCGTCGCCCTCCGGCACGCGGAGATCCTCCGGTTCGCCGCCGCCGCGCCGGACGAGGTCGTCGCCGCGACCCGCTGGCGATACTGACCGTGTGCCGCCGGACGCGGCATGGAAGCGGATCGGATATAAACGTCGGGACGTCTTATGTGGCGAAGGCCACGTTGCTTTGGCGTGTGCGTGGGCCCTCCCTTCACAATGATGCGCACCCGTCCGAGGAGGCGCGTGTGCGCAAGGTCCTGGTAGCCAACCGCAGTGAGATCGCCGTCCGAGTTTTTCGTGCCGCCCAGGAACTGGGCCTGCGCACGGTTGCCGTCTACACCCCTGAGGACGTGTCCGCGCTTCATCGCACCAAGGCATCCGAGGCCTATGAGATCGGTGTTCCCGGGCATCCTGTGCGGGGTTATCTGGATATCGACGCGTTGCTGACGGTGGCCAAGCAGGCCGAAGCGGACGCGTTGCATCCGGGCTACGGCTTCCTGTCGGAGTCCGCGGTGCTGGCGGAGGCGTGTGCCGCGGCCGGGGTGACCTTCGTCGGCCCGCCGCCGTCGGTGCTGCGCCTGACCGGAGACAAGGTCGCGGCGCGGGACGCGGCGATGGCGGCCGGGCTGCCGGTCCTGCGCGCCTCGGCACCGTTGCCCGACGGTGTGGGCGCGGAGCAGGCCGCGGCGGCGGTGGGTTTCCCGCTGTTCGTGAAGGCGTCCGCGGGCGGTGGGGGACGTGGACTGCGCCGGGTGGAGCGCCCGGCGGATCTCGCGGACGCGGTGGGCCGCGCGTCACGGGAGGCGGCGGCGGCGTTCGGGGACGGCACGGTGTTCCTGGAACAGGCGGTCGACCGCCCGCGGCACATCGAGGTGCAGGTGTTCGCCGACTCGTACGGGAACATCATCCACCTGTACGAGCGGGACTGTTCGGTGCAGCGCCGGCATCAGAAGGTCGTCGAGATCGCGCCGGCGCCCGAACTGGACGAGGCCGTGCGCGCCAGTATCTGCGCGGACGCCGTGCGATTCGCTCGCCATGTCGGTTATGTCAATGCCGGTACCGTCGAATTCCTGCTGGGCGCCGATGGCTCCTACACCTTCATGGAGATGAATCCGCGGATCCAGGTGGAGCACACGGTCACCGAGGAGGTGACCGGCGTCGACCTGGTGGCCGCGCAGCTGCGCGTCGCCGCCGGTGAGAGCCTCGACGATCTGAACCTCAGCCAGGACCGGATCGCGCTGCGTGGCACCGCCATCCAGTGCCGGGTCACCACCGAGGACCCCTCCGACGGCTTCCGCCCCGACACCGGGACGATCAGCTTCTACCAGTCGCCCGGTGGTCCCGGTGTCCGCCTGGACGGGGCGACGTACGCGGGTGCGGAGGTCAGCCCGTACTTCGACTCGCTGCTGGTGAAACTGACGACCCGCGGCAGCACCCTGGAGAAGGCCGCCCGGCGGGCCCGGCGGGCCCTGGACGAGTTCCGCGTCCGCGGTGTCCGCACCAACATCGACTTCCTGGGGCGGGTGCTGGTCGACCCGGGTTTCCTCGCCGGCGGGGTCACCACGTCGTTCATCGACGAACGTCCCGAACTGCTGGTCCCCGGCCGCGGTGCCGACCGGACCAGCCGGATGCTCGCCCGGCTCGCCGAAAGCACCGTCAACGGCCTGCTGCGGCCCGCCGGTGTCCTCGTTGACCCGCGCACGGCCCTGCCGCAGCTGCCCGAGGTCCCCGCCGAACCTCGCGGGTCACGTCAGCTGCTGGCGGAGCTTGGACCGGCCGGCTGGGCCGCGCGGCTGCGCGCCCAGGAGACGCTGGCCGTCACCGACACGACGTTGCGCGACGCGCACCAGTCGCTGCTGGCGACCCGGCTGCGCAGCTTCGACATTCTCGCGGCGGCGCCCGCGTTCGCCGCGCTCACCCCGAACCTGCTGAGCCTGGAGGCGTGGGGCGGGGCGACCTACGACGTGGCGCTGCGCTTCCTCGCCGAGGACCCGTGGGAGCGTCTCGCCGCGCTGCGCGCGGTCGCGCCGAACATGTGCATCCAGATGCTGCTACGCGGCCGCAACGCCGTCGGCTACACCCCCTACCCGGACGATGTGGTGCGGGCGTTCGTCGCGGAGGCCGCGTCCACCGGCGTCGACATCTTCCGGGTCTTCGACGCGTTGAACGACATGGAACAGATGCGCCCGGCGATCGACGCGGTGCTCGCCACCGGCACGGCGATCGCCGAGGGCACCCTGTGCTACACCGGTGACCTGTCGAACCCCGCCGAGCGGATCTACACCCTGGACTACTACCTGCGGCTGGCCGAGCAGCTCGTCGACGCGGGCGTCCACGTCCTGGCGATCAAGGACATGGCCGGTCTGCTGCGTCCCACCGCCGCCAGCACCCTGGTCACCGCCCTGCGGGAACGCTTCGACCTGCCCGTCCACCTGCACACCCATGACACCGCCGGCGGCCAGCTCGCCACCCTGCTCGCCGCCGCCGCGGCCGGTGTCGACGCCGTCGACGCCGCCGCGGCCCCGATGTCCGGCGGCACCAGCCAGGTGAACATGTCGGCGCTGGTCGCCGCCACCGACCACACGCCCCGCTCCACCGGGATCGACCTGGGCGCCCTGTCGTCGATGGAGGCCTACTGGGAGGCGGTGCGGGACCTGTACGCACCGTTCGAGGCGGGCCTGCGCGCACCGACCGGCGCGGTCTACCGGCACGAGATCCCCGGCGGCCAGCTCACCAACCTGCGCCAGCAGGCCATCGCGCTCGGCCTCGGCGACCGGTGGCCCGCGGTCCAGGAGGCCTACGCGGTCGCGAACGACCTGCTCGGCAAGCCCATCAAGGTGACCCCGACCAGCAAGGTCGTCGGCGACCTCGCCCTGTTCCTCGTCGGCGGCGGCATCGACGTCGACCTGCTGCGCGAACACCCCGAACAGTTCGACCTGCCCGCCAGCGTCCTGGGCTACCTCGCCGGGGAACTCGGCACCCCCCCGGCCGGTTTCGCCGAACCGTTCCGCGAGCGTGCCCTCGCCGGACGACACCCGGAACCGCCCTCGGCCACCCTGGACGCCGCCGACTCCGCCGAACTCGACGCCGGTGGCGCCCGCCGCCGCGCGGCGCTGTCCCGGCTGCTGTTCCCCGGCCCGTGGAAGGACTACCTCGGCGCCGTCGAGGCCTACGGCGACACCTCCGTCATCCCCACCGAGGGCTATCTCTACGGCCTGCGTCCCGGCGTGCCGCTCGCCGTCACCCTGGAACCCGGTGTGGAGATCATCGTCGAGCTGGAGACCCTCTCCGAACCGGACGACGCCGCCCTGCGCACCCTGTACCTGCGGGTCAACGGTCAGCCCCGCCCGGTGCGGGTCCGCGACACCTCCATCACCGCCACGACCACCGCGGCCCGCCGGGTCGACCCCGCCGACCCGAAGCAGATCGGTGCCGGCCTGCCCGGCATCGTCACCTTCGTCGTCGGCGTCGGCGACACGGTGACCGCCGGCCAGAAACTCGCCGTCGTCGAGGCCATGAAGATGGAAGCCGCTGTCACCAGCCCCGTCGCCGGCACCATCGCCGAACTCGTGCGCACCAGCGGCGACTCCGTCGAGGTCGGTGACCTCCTGCTCATCCTGCGCCCCTGACTTCTGCCCCTGACCAGACGTGAAACGCCGGGCCGGCCCGTCCCAGGACTCTGACTGGGGCGGGCCGGCCCGGCGTCGTACCGGGACCGGAAGGCGGGTGGGCGCGGCTCAGGAGGCCTGGCTGGTGGCGGGACGCTGCGGACGGAAGACCCAGGCGCGCATCAGCAGGAAGCGGATGACGGTGGACAGCAGGTTCGCCAGGACCAGGACGGTGACCTCCAGGCCGCGTCCGGGATGACCACTGCCGGCGTGCAGAAGAGCGAGCGAGCCGCTGGTCAGCCCCAGCCCGATACCGAAGACGACAAGGCCCTGGAGATGGTGGCGGCCGGCCTGCTCGGGGCCGGTGAGACCGAAGGTGAGCCGACGGTTCGCCGCGGTGTTCGCCACGGCGGTGATCAGCAGGGCGAGCAGGTTCGCGGCCTGCGCACCGGTGAACGTCCGCAGCAGGACGAACAGAAGCAGGTAGGCCAGGGTGCTGGCGACGCCGATCGCGGCGAAGCGGACCAGCTGCCTCGGCAGCCCCCGTGGCACTCCAGGAACCTGCACGCCGTCTCCCGTATCCCTCGAACTGTCAGTGTTTCCGCTGGTCAGAGCACTACCGGCGGCGGCGGTCAGGGGTCCGCGGCCGAACTCGCGGCGCAGGTCCGCGACGGGGAGCGCGCCGCTGCCGAGAGCACGTAGCAGGCGGGCGACCCCCTTGAGGTCGGCCATGGCGGTGGCGACCACGTCGACCCGGCTGTCGGGATCGTCCACCCAGTCGACCGGCACCTCGTGGATGCGCATGCCGGCCCGTTCCGCGAGCACGAGCAGTTCGGTGTCGAAGAACCAGCCGGTGTCCTTGACCAGCGGCAGCAGCGCGGACGCCGCGTCCGCGCGGATCGCCTTGAACCCGCACTGGGCGTCGGAGAAACGGGCCGCCAACGTCCCCCGCAGGATCATGTTGTAGCAGCGGGAGATCACCTCGCGGCGCGGCCCGCGCACCACGCGGGACGTGCGGGACAGCCGGGTGCCGATCGCCAGGTCGGAGTGCCCGGTGATCAGCGGGGCGACCAGCGGCAACAGGGCGGCCAGGTCGGTGGACAGGTCGACGTCCATGTAGGCGAGCACCGGCGCGGACGACTCGCTCCACGCCGCCCGCAGCGCCCGGCCGCGTCCCTTGGCGTCCAGGTGGAAGGCCCGGACACCGGGCAGTTCCTCCTGGAGGGCCAGCGCGATGCCCAGGGTGTTGTCGGTGCTGGCGTTGTCCGCCACCGTGATCTGGAAGGGGTAGGGAAAACCGTCCCGCAGATGTGCGTGCAGCCGGCGCACGCACGGCGCGAGGTCGTCCTCCTCGTTGTAGACGGGGATGACGACGTCCAGGACGGCGACGGGATGCTGGTCGTCCACCGTCCGCTCGTCCTCCAGTGTTGCTGTCGTGGCCTGTGCCCAACCGCCGCCAACGCGCTGCACGGGGGCGGTGGAGGCAGTACCGGTCGCCAGGGATCGCATCGACGTCGTCATGACACTCACTCTCGGTCGGTGAGCTGTGGCACCCGTGTGCCGATCCTGTGTGGTGACTGTGAACAGCGACGGCCTCGCCCGGATGGGTGAGGCCGCCTGGCCTGCCACGTGGCCGTGCGTTCCAGCCCGAGGGGAAGGGGGCTGGAACGCACGGCCGGGTCGGGGGACCGCAGGGCCGCGGTCCGATCAGTGGTCGGGTCGGTGGGTCAGGTGGTCTGGGCGGTGGTCGCGCCGGTGGTCGAGGTGGACGTGGCCGTCTTCGGGGCGGTGAGGTCGTAGAGGGTGACCCCGCCGACCGTCCTGGCGGTGAAGTTCGCCTCGATCCAGCTCGCGATGCTGCTGGAGGCGCTGCTGCCGCCCATGGACTGGCCGAAGCCGCCGCCGCCGATGAAGTAATGGATCTTCTTGTCGCTGACGTACTTCTGGAACTCGGCGAGGGTGGGCGACGGGTCGCTGCCGTTGAAGCCACCGATCGGCATCACCGGCTTTTGCGTGGCCAGCTGATAGCCGGCGGCGCTGTTCGAACCGACCGCCGCGGCGACCCAGGTGTACTGGTCAGCGTTCTGCTTGAACAGGTTGACGATCTCCTGGCTCGGCTTGGCCGCGTCCAGCAGACCGCCCATGCCACCCCGACCGCCAGCGGCGCCCGGACCCGTCGCCGTACCACCAGTAGCACCCTGACCAGCCGTGCCGCCGCCGGTGCCCGTGCCGCCGCCGGTGCCCGTGCCGCCGCCGGTGCCCGTGCCGCCGCCGGTGCCCGTGCCGCCGCCGGTGCCCGTGCCGCCGCCGGTGCCCGTGCCGCCGCCGGTGCCCGTGCCGCCCTGGCCCGGCGCGGTGGCGCCGTTCTGGCCGGGAAGCGCGCCCATGCCGCCGGGGCCACCAGCGGCACCCGGGGCGCCGGGGAAGCCCTGAGCTCCGGCGCCGCGCTGGCCGAACCGTCCGAACTGGCCGTTGCCGTTACGACGACCCATCCCGCCGGGACCGCCGCCGAAACCGGCGCCGGCCGGACCGGCCGAGGGGATCGAACCGGTGTGCGGGGCGCCGGCGGTGGCGATCGTGTACGCGCCGGGGCCGAGCAGACCGGTGACCAGCGTCAGGATGGCGACGCCGAGCGCGGCCCGGCGCGGCAACCGGACGCAGGCGAGGAAACCGAGCGCGGCGATGATGCCGGTGACCAGCACCGTGTAGCGAATCCACGGGTTCCAGTCGGGGGTGCGGTCGAGCAGGTGGAACGTCCACCAGGTGGTCACACCGATCGCGGCGGCACCGGCGACCGCGGCGGCAGGATGGTGGCGCTGGCGCCAGATCAGCACCGCCCCCATGCCGACCACGGCGCCGATCGCCGGCGCGAGCGCGACGGTGTAGTACGGGTGGAAGATGCCCTGCATCTGGCTGAAGATGATCCCGGTGACCAGCAGCCAGCCGCCCCACAGCACGAGCGCGGCGCGCAGCCGGTCCGTCCGCGGCGCCCGCCGGGTGATCCACAGGCCCGCGCCCAGCAGGATCAGCGAGGCCGGCAGCAGCCAGGAGATCTGGCCACCGACCTCGTCGCCGAACATCCGCAGCCAGCCGGTCTGACCCCACATCCCGCCACCGCCAGGCCCGCCACCGCCACCGGGACCGCCCCCACCACCGGGGAAGGTGAACGCGCCGCCGGTACCGGTACCCGTGCCCGGTACGGCGCCGGCCGCCCCGTTCTGCAACGCGCCCCCCGCGGCCGTCCCGGCGGCCCGGCGAGCACCACCACCGCCGACGCTGCCGGTCTCGTTACCGGTGAGGCGTCCCAGCCCGTTGTAGCCCAGGGTGAGTTCCCACAGACTGTTCTTCTGGGAGCCACCGATGTACGGCCGGGACGACGCCGGAACCAGCTCGACGATCGCGATGAACAGTCCGGACGGAATCAGCAGCCCGAGCCCACCGGCCAGGGTCTGCCGGACCCGCCGCCAGAACCCGGTCGGCGCGAACGCCAGATAGACCAGGGCGAACACCGGCACCACGACCAGCGCCTGCAACAGCTTCGTCAGGAAGGCGAAGCTGACCAGCACACCGGCCAGCACCATCCACTTCGTACTGGCCTGTTCGACGGCCCGAAGCGTCGCGTACGCACCGCCGATCAGCAGCAGCACGAGCAGCGCGTCCGGATTGTTGAACTTGAACATCACCGCGGCGATCGGTGTGAGCGCCAACACCAGCCCGGCGATGAGCCCGGCCACCGGACCCGCGTACCGGCGCACCGACTTGTAGAGCAGCCCGACGGACGCCACACCCATCAGCGCCTCGGGAACAAGAATGCTCCACGAGTTCAGCCCGAAGATCCGCACCGAGAGCGCCATGATCCACAGGGACGCCGGCGGCTTGTCGACGGTGATGGAGTTCCCGGCATCCGAGGACCCGTAGAAGAACGCCTTCCAGCTCACCGACCCGGCCTGCACCGCCGCCGAGTAGAAGGCGTTCGCCCAGCCGGACGCGCCGAGATCCCACAGGTACAGCACCGCCGTGCCGATCAGCAGCACCGCCAGCGCCGGTCGCACCCAGCGCGGATCGGGTGCGTTCTCCGGCACCGCCCCGACGTCGGGCTGCCCCGCCTCACCGGAGCCAGCCCCGACCTCGGTCGGCGCGTCGGATCCGTCGGATCCTTCAGATCCGTCATGGTCGGGTGTTCCGGCCGGGCCTGTCCTGGTCCACGGCAACCTGCGACGGTGCCCGTGGGCACGCCGATCCCGCGCTTCGGGGATCGGGTCGGTGAGAGTCGACGACATGGGAATCACCCTGCGCCGCGGACCTTTCGGCTCCTTGTGTTCCACCTGTGACCAACCTGTGAGCTCCGCCCCCGGGTAGCCCCGGTCCCGGCCCCTGTCTCCGGTCGCAGTTACCCGGTGTGACGGATCTGCCGGGGGTCACGGGTATGCAGGGTGCACACGGGTCGTCGTGGGGGTGTTCGTGTCCTTTTTGCCCCCCACGGCGACCCGCGTGGGGGGATCTTGCCTTGGGGCTGTTGGCAGGCTGTGATGACGGCCCGAGCTGGTTGCCGTGCGTGAGGGTGGGGGTTGTTACGGTTGCGGAGAGTGGGCGGGCTGTCAGGGTCTGTTCGTGGATGAGAGGCTGGCGTGACCAGGGATCGGGCGGCGGAGCGCGGTGTCCGCGGAGGTTATGGGCGGGGCGACGGTGTGTGCCCGAGCGCCGGGGCGGCGAGGAAACCACCGGTGGGGGCGTCAATGGGCAGGTGATCCCCCCGGGCACGGCCGACGCCGCCGCCCATGGGATCCCCGACGGCGCCACCACCAAGAGCCCCGATCGCGCCACCACCAGGAGCCCCGACCGCACCGTTGCCGGGAGCGCCCATGGCGCCGTCAGCGGGAACGCCGAACGCCTCGCCGAGGGCGGAGCCGTCCGAGATGGGAAGGGAGCCGTCCGAGGACGTGCGGGGGAGGCGGACGACGAAGGCGGTGCGGCCGGGGACACTGCTGGCCTCGACACGGCCGTGATGGGCCTCGATGACGGCGGCGACGATCGCGAGACCGAGGCCGGTGCTGCCGGCGGCGCGGGAACGGGAGCTGTCGCCGCGGGCGAAGCGTTCGAAGATCTGCGGGAGGAGTTCGGGAGCGATGCCGGGGCCGTTGTCGACGACGGCGATGATGGCGTCGGTGGCCGTGGCGGACAGGCTCGCGGTCACCAGGGTGCCGGGCGGGGTGTGGGTGCGGGCGTTGGCCAGCAGGTTCGCGAGGACCTGGTGCAGGCGCGCGGCGTCGCCGGTGACGGAGACGGGCTCCTCGGGCAGGTCCAGGCTGAACCGGTGGCCGGGCGCGGCGACATGGGCGTCACTGACCGCGTGGACGACGAGGTCGGAAAGGTCGACCGACTCGTGCTCCAACGGCCGGCCCGAGTCGATCCGGGCGAGCAACAGCAGGTCCGAGACCAGGGATGTCATCCGGGCGCTTTCCGATTCGACCCGGCTCATCGCGTAGGTGACGTCCGGCGGGACCGGTTCGCGGGTGCGTCGGGTGAGCTCCGCGTAGCCGCTGATCGCGGCCAGCGGGGTGCGCAGTTCGTGGCTCACGTCGGCGAGGAACTGCCGCATCCGCGTCTCGCTGGCATGCCGGACGGCGAGCGCGTTACCGATATGACCGAGCATCTGGTTGAGCGCCGCGCCGACCTGCCCGACCTCGGTGCGCGGGTCGGTGTCGACCTCGGCCACCCGCACGGACAGCGCGACCTCGCCGCGTTCCAGCGGCAGCTCCGCCACCCGGGACGCGGTGGCCGCCACCCGGCGCAACGGCCGCAGCGTCACCCGGATGATGATCGTCCCGGCGATCGCGGTGGCCGCGACCCCGACCAAGGCGACCACCCCACCGATCACCGTCATCTTGGTCAACGTGGCGTTGACCTGCGCCATCGGCAGGGCGGTGACCACGGTCGTACCGTTCGCCCGCGTGGTGCTGATGATGCGGTACTCATCGCCACCGATGGTGCGGGTGTACGCGTTTCCGTCGCGGGGGACCGCGGCGATCGTTACCGCCTCCCCGTCAGTGACCGACTGCAGGGCGTTCGTGGACGAGTCGTAGGTCGCCCCGTAGAGGGTGCTGCCGTCGATCACCGCCGCGAGCGTGCCCGGATCCACCGGCCCGCGGAAGAACCCGTTCACCAGAGCCGTGCCGTCCAGCTCGTCCAGCGCGTTCTGCGCCGCCGTGGACGTGCCGCCGCTGGACGCCGCGACCGTGCGCACGACCACCGCCGTCTGCGCGTTCGCCGATGTTGTCGTTGTGGTCGCGGATGTGGTGGTGGCGGTGGTACCGCTGCCCGAACCCGTCGCACCGCCCGATCCGGTGCCGCTGTCCGACTCCGAGCTGTCACCTGAGCCCGTGCCGCTGCCGGACCCCGTGCCGTAGCCGCTTCCGTAGCCACCGCCGTAACCGCTTCCGGGCAGCAGGCCGGCCCCGGCAGGGGGCAGACCGGGGATGCCATCGCGGCCCCACCGACGGCTGGTGTCCACGAGCTGATGGTCAAGCTGGTTGATCAGGACACCGCGCAGAGCCGCCGCCGTGACGAACACGATCGCCATGGACGCGGTCGCCAGCAGCACCATGAGCAGGGCGATCAGCCGGGCACGCAAGGACCAGCGGGCCGGTGAGACCTTCCGCCCATGCCCCGGCTCGCCGCCGCGAGCAGCCCTGCTGCGGCGCGCACCGGAACGTCGCCCCGGCCTGGGGACCGGACCCGAGGCGCCACCGGGCAGCTCTGCGACAGCCATTCAGATCAACCCCGTCAGCCCCGACGGCCCAGGCCGCCACCAGCCGACGCCGACGCCGACACCGCCGAGGACGACACCGCCGAGGTGCCAGCCCCGGGCGGACCAGGCGCACCCTGGGCCTGATCGGCCGGACGCAGGACGTAGCCGGCACCGCGCATCGTGTGGATCATCGGCGGACGTCCGGCGTCGATCTTCTTACGCAGGTAGGAGACGTACAGTTCGACCACGTTGGCCTGACCGCCGAAGTCGTAGTTCCACACCCGATCGAGGATCTGCGCCTTGCTCAGTACCCGACGTGGGTTGCGCATGAAGAAGCGGAGCAGCTCGAACTCGGTGGCGGTCAGATGGACGGGCACCCCTCCACGGTCCACCTCGCGGCTCTCCTCGTCCATGGTGAGGTCGCCGACGACCAGCCGGGCACCCTGCGCGGCCTCGGTGTTGCGCGCCGCCCGCCGCATCAGCCCCCGCAGCCGCGCGACCAGTTCCTCAAGGCTGAACGGCTTCGTGACGTAGTCGTCGCCACCCGCGGTCAGCCCCGCGACCCGATCCTCGACGGCATCGCGAGCGGTGAGGAACAGGACGGGCACGTCCGGACTCTCCGCTCGTAGCCGCCGCAGCACCTCCAGCCCGTCCATGTCCGGCAGCATGATGTCGAGCACGACCGCGTCGGGCCGGAACTCGCGTGCCAGTCGCAGGGCGGTCCGCCCGTCCCCAGCGCTGCGCACTTCCCAGCCCTCATAGCGCAGCGCCATCGACAGCAGCTCCGCCAGTGTCGTCTCGTCGTCCACCACGAGTACCCGCACCGGTTGCATGAGGACAGCCTCTCCCAGATCCCTAGCCGTCAGCTGAGTCCTCGCTGTGAACTTCCTGTGAGTGCCCCACGAGTGTGGTGGACACCGTGATGGAGCGCAGGCCTCCATCGAGAGGCATCCTGAGGGTGCTGTCGTCGCAGGTCAGCCCGCGGCAAGGCCGGGATCGAGGGCGGCGGCTATCGAAGGGGCGTCGCGTCGGATGACCGCGAGGATGGACTCGAGTGCCTCGTAGTGACCTGTCTGCATGGCGGCGGACCGCAGAGCGAGGCCAGCCAGGGCGAGATCACCGTTGGGCGGGGCAGCGGGTGGTCGAATGCCACGGTGAAGTGGCAGGTTGCCGCCGGGTGTGGAGCGCCGGTAGGTCGCGTTCGCAGCCGTGCACAGTTCGTTGATCGAGGCAGCCAGCAACTGGCGGAGTTGGGGCGGCATCGAGACACGCATCTTCGAGACGTTGATGTTGAAGGCCGGGTCCAGCGAGGTGTCGAAGTCGAGGTGTCGAAGTCGAGACAGGCGCGGGCCAGTTTGAGATGCTCGTCGATCCCGCGGATGCCGGCCCAGCCACCCCACTGGACCAGCCGATCTGCCCGGTAGACGTAGAGGCCCTGCTGCCGGTTCCAGTTCAGCGGGCCCGAGAGCCGCTCGAACTCCTCCGGTGAGGAGAACTGAGGACGGGCGGGAAGCACGAATCGCCGTAGGCGAACGGTGCCGGAGTGATCACCAGAGGTGACGTCGAACCGTTGCGCCGGCAGCTCGTGACGATGTTCCTCGTCGGGCGCGAAGGGGTTCCAGGGCTCCACCTTTTCGCCGTTCACCGAGATGGTGACTCTTCGCCCGTCGGGCAGGCCCTCGATGAAGCGATGGAACACCACGGCGAGATGCTCCGCCGTCCTGCGGGCGTAGCTGTCGAGGCGGCGACGCGCCCAGCCGCCGTCCGGACGCCTTTCGGGCAGTACGCGGTCCAGAGCACGCCAGAGCACGACGGTTCCCGGGGCGTCGCCGAGCAGCTCCTGCGCGCGGTCGATCCCGGGGCTGCGGCGTGGCGCGACGACCAGCCACTCGTCGAGCTCCTCGACAAGGTCAAGGTCGAGCTCACGGACGAACACGCGGTCCGCCGAGGCGGACCGTCGGGTCACCACGGTGACGGACCTGCCCTGTGAGAGGGACGCGGTCTTCAGGCCGAGGCCGTAGCGTCCCAGGTCGCTGTCCTGGTAACTACGGCGCGAGCCGAACCGGAGCGCCTCGACCAGCGCGTTCTCGCTCATGCCAACTCCGTCGTCCGCAATGAGGACGCGGGAGTCGGTGCCGTCGAACTCGATGATGACCTGAATGTGGCCGGCGTCGGCGGAGATGCTGTTGTCGACGAGGTCGGCGATGGCGGACGGGAAGTCGTAGCCGACGTCTCGCAGCGACCGTGTGAGTCGTGCGGCCGAAGGGGTGACCTCATAGGTTCGTCCACTTCGCACGTAATCTCCCCCTCCTGTCCGGATCTGAGCGACGTCCAGGATCCCACAGGCGGTCCGGCAGGACGGCACGTATGTCGCACTCGGCTCGTGCTGTTGTCGAGCTCCTGAGCCCGACGCGCCGGTGCTGCTGTGGACGGTGTGGTTCGCTTCCGAGGTTGTGCGAGATTCCTGGCGCGGTAGAGGTTGACCGATTACCGATACGAACGTATGTTCGATATTGACGGAGTCCTGATGCGGCGGTCTCGGCCGGATGGCTCGACGGATGGGAGTGGTAGCCTTTGGCCCTCTGTGTCCGGAGTTGGTGTCAACCACCACGGCCACCGATCGTCTGTGTCGGCTGAGGCATGTCCGTACTGACGCGTTCCTTGGGGGAGGGTGACGGTGGCCACGTATGGCGTGCGCCTTGAGCGCAGTGATCTGCTGCAGCTGAAGCCCTGTCCCGGCACTCCGGCAGAGGAGGACTTCGGCGCCTGGTGTCTGGCTGAGCAGGCGTCCGGCCGGCCTCTGGCGGTGGATCTGTTCAGTGGTGCAGGTGGTCTGAGTCTGGGTCTGGAGCAGGCTGGTTGGACGGTGGTCGCTGCCGTCGACCATGATCCGCGTGCGGTGGAGACGCATCGTGCGAACTTCCGCGGCAAGGCAATGCAGCTTGATCTCAGCGAGCCCGAGAAGCGTGACGAGCTGGTCGGTGCGCTGGCCGGCGTGGAGATCGACCTTGTTGCGGGCGGCCCGCCCTGTCAGCCGTACAGTCGGGCCGGCTCAAGCAAGATCCGCAGTCTGGTCGCGCGGACGTCGCGGGCACGTTTCGATCCACGGCGTGAACTCTGGGGCGCCTTCCTCGCGGTGGTGCTCGAGCTGAGGCCACGTGCCGTGCTGATGGAGAACGTGCCGGACATGGGTCTTGGCGACGACTTCCAGACGGTGCGTCGGATCGTCGGTGATCTGGAGAGGTGGGGCTACGCCACCGAAGTGAAGATCATCGACACCTCGAAGTTCGGTGTGCCACAGCACCGTCGCCGGCTCATGCTGCTTGGCCGTCGGGATGGCAGCTCCTTCGACTGGCCGGCACAGGACGAGCATCCGCAGGTCACGGTGGCTGACGCGATCGGCGACCTGCCACCGCTTGAACTGACGACCGGTGCGCGGGAAATGATCTATGTTGCAACGGAGATGTCCGGATTCGCCCGTCGGATGCGCGAGGGTGCGGACAGCGCGGTGATCCACGATCACTTCACCCGTCCCGTCCGTGATGATGACCGCCGGGCGTTCGCGCTCATGGACGAGAAGACCCTGTACTCAGAACTTCCAGCGGAGATGCGCCGGTACAGGAGCGACTCCTTCGATGACAAGTACAACCGACTCGGCTGGGCCGAGCTCAGCCGAACGATCACCGCGCACATTGCGAAGGACGGTTACTGGTATATCCATCCGCAGGAGCTGCGGACCCTGACCGTGCGCGAGGCGGCCCGGCTCCAGACGTTCCCGGACCGGTTCAGGTTTGCCGGCTATCGCAGCGACGCCTACCGGCAGATCGGCAATGCGGTCCCGGCCGCTGGCCGGGGAGGCCGCTGCGCGTGCTCTGCGGCCACATGCGGCCGACGAACAGCCGGCGGATGCACTGGCCGAAGAGCAGGCCCTGAACTGGCCGACGGTGCACCAGCAGCTGGAGAACTGGGCTACGGGCCTCGCCCGCAGCGAGGCATGGACTGCGGTTCCAGGTAGGGCGATGACCCCGATGGTTGCCTTGGCCTGCGCGTTGTTGTCCAGACCGTTTCCGATCCAGGCAGATGACCTGCCGGTGCTCGGATGGCTGCGCGATCGAGATCGGCTCGATGAGGAGGGCCTGAGGACCGTTCTGCACCTGGCGCCGCCCAACAGCAGACGCCGGCTTGGCCGGCTTGGCCGGCTCAAGAACGCGCCGCTGCCGCAGGATGCGGAAGCTGTCATTGCCCAGGTCGGCCTACGGCCGGCGGAGGCAAAGGTGTTCCGTTTGCTTCGCGGCCACGATGTCCTGCTCGCGAGTGCGAGCACGGTGCGCCTCGCCGCGCGGTTCCGCGGGACCCGGTCACATGAGCAGAACCCGTTGACCGACGGCCGCATCGACCTGGCCAGGCTGGTCGGGACCGATGATGCCGCCCCGCTGCGGATGGCGGCTGTTCGGCACCTGAGCATGACAACCTGCGGGCCGGAGGCCTCCGGTTGCCGGACCTGTCCGTTGCAGTCC